>NZ_JADWYS010000001.1:1918117-2255617 GCF_015831345.1 Caenimonas aquaedulcis
AAGGAGTGCGGCGAGGGTCTTTTTCATGCCCGCATTTTCTCCTGCCGAGGTATCGCGCCCGTGTAGGCCGTGCTCCCGTTCGGCCGTACTTGTGACAGGACGTTATTCGCGGTTGGGCACGAGGATCTCGCGCTGGCCGCTGCCGCTCATCGCGCTGACGAGGCCGGCCTTTTCCATGTCCTCCACCAGCCGCGCGGCGCGGTTGTAGCCGATCTTGAGGTGACGCTGCACGAGCGAGATGCTGGCCTTGCGGTTCTTCAGCACCACCTCCACGGCCTGGTCGTACATCGGGTCCTTCTCGCCGGCTCCGCCGCCGATGCCGCCCGAAGCGCCATCCTCGTCGTCCACGGTACCGCCTTCGAGCACGCCCTCGATGTAGTTGGGCTCTCCGCCCTGCTCCTTCAGGTAGGCCACCACGCGGTGCACCTCCTCGTCGCTCACGAAGGCGCCGTGCACGCGGATGGGCAGGCCCGTGCCGCTCGGCATGTACAGCATGTCGCCCATGCCGAGCAGCGCCTCCGCGCCCATCTGGTCGAGGATGGTCCGGCTGTCGATCTTGCTGGAGACCTGGAAGGCAATCCGCGTGGGAATGTTCGCCTTGATAAGGCCCGTGATCACGTCGACGCTGGGGCGCTGCGTCGCGAGGATCAGGTGGATGCCGGCCGCGCGCGCCTTCTGCGCGAGGCGCGCGATCAGCTCCTCGATCTTCTTGCCGACGACCATCATCAGGTCGGCGAGCTCGTCGATCACCACCACCACGTGGGGCAGGCGGTCGAGCGGCTCGGGGCTGTCCGGCGTGAGGCTGAAGGGGTTGTAGAGGAATTCGCCGCGCGCCTTGGCTTCGTCGAGCTTGTGGTTGTAGCCGGCGAGATTGCGCACGCCGAGCTTGCTCATCAGCTTGTAGCGCCGCTCCATCTCCCCCACGCACCAGTTGAGGCCGTGGGCCGCCTGGCGCATGTCCGTCACCACCGGCGCCAGCAGGTGCGGGATGCCTTCGTAGACCGACATTTCCAGCATCTTCGGATCGATCATCAGAAGACGCACGTCGCGCGCCTCCGCCTTGTACAGGAGCGAGAGGATCATCGCGTTGATGCCGACGGACTTGCCCGAACCGGTGGTGCCGGCGACGAGCACGTGCGGCATCTTCGCGAGGTCGGCGACGACCGGGTTGCCGATGATGTCCTTGCCCAGGCCCATGGTGAGCATGGACTTCGCCTCGTTGTAGACCTGCGAGCCGAGGATCTCGGACAGCCGGATCGACTGACGCTTGGCGTTGGGCAACTCCAGCGCCATGTAGTTCTTGCCCGGAATCGTCTCGACCACGCGGATCGACACGAGACTCAGCGAACGCGCCAGATCCTTGGCGAGATTGACGACCTGCGAGCCCTTCACGCCCGTCGCCGGCTCGATCTCGTAGCGCGTGATCACCGGCCCCGGCTGCGCCAGCACGACGCGTACCTCGACCCCGAAGTCCTTGAGCTTCTTCTCGATGAGCCGGCTCGTCATCTCCAGCGTTTCCGCCGAGACCGTCTCCTGCCGTCCGGTCGGGCCGTCGAGCAGGTCGACCTGCGGCAGCTTCGAGTCGGGCATTTCGGAAAACAGGGGCTTTTGCCTTTCCTTGGCGACACGCTCGCTCTTGGGCACGTCGACCAGGACCGGTTCGATCAGCACAGGCGTCGGATGATGCTCCTCGATCTCGATGCGTTCCTCGATCAACACCTCTTCGCGCTGCCGCGCGGCCTGCTGGCCGAAGGCGAGGTCCTGCGCGATCTCGCGCTTTTCGCGCCGCGCCTCGACGAAGCCGTCGAGGCGCGCACCGAGGCGTTCTGCGACGTGGCTCCAGGAAAAGCGGAACACGATGGCCGCGCCCAGCACCACGAGTGCGACGCCGACGAGGCCGGAACCGGTGAAGCCGAGCCACTTCATGCCCCAGGGACCCATCACGTGCCCCAACGCGCCGCCCGCGTGGTCGGGCAGGCGCCCCTCGAAACGATAGAGCCGCGACCACTCCAGCGCCGTGCTCGCGCACAGCAGCACCGCCAGGCCCAGCCAGAACGCCCACTTCGTGCGGGACAAGCCGGCCGATGACGGCTCGGGTTCCCCCTGCCCCCGCATCCAGCGCGCCAGCACCGCGAGCCACGCGCGCAGCGCAGCCGCGACGCACCACCACACCGAGAATCCGAGCAGGAAGTAACTGCCGTCCGCGACCCAGGCGCCCAGGCGGCCGCCCCAGTTGCGGATCGCGTCGCCGGTGCCGGAAGTGGAGAAGGCGGGGTCGGCCGCGGAGTAGCTCGCAAGCGCCAGCAGCCAGAAGACGAGGACGACGAAGCCCGCGACGAGCGCGAACTCGTGGACGAAGCGGTTTGCCGCCGGCCGCGCGGGCGACGCGCCGCGCGGATCATTCAGGGTATTGAGCGAGTACGTCATGGAGGCAAGCGCGAGCTTACCGCAGACACCCTGCGCATCATCCCAGCGTCGTGAGCCGGTCCTTGATCAACATGGAGCCGTCCTCGCGCGTTTCGATGAAGCCGCGGTCCTCGAGGTCCTTCATGACGCGGCTCACCATCTCGCGCGACGCGCCCACCATCTTGGCGATGTCCTGGCGGGAGATCCGGTCCTTGATCGTCATCTGGCCTTCGCGGTCGGGCTGCGCGAACTCGAGCAGGGCCCGCGCCACCCGGCCGTAGACATCCATCAAAGCCAGCGATTCGATCTTGCGATCCGCCTGGCGCAGGCGCTGCACGAGGCCCTTCATGATCGCGTAGGCCATCGAGCTGTTCTCCGGCAGGCAACGCGCGAACTCCGCGCGGCCCAGGGCCAGCATGTCCGTCTGGACCTCCGCGCGTACCGTGGCCGAGTGCGCCTCGTTGTCGATGAGGCTCATCTCGCCGATGTAGTCGCCCGGCTGCAGCGTGGCAAGGATCACCTCGCGGCCTCGCTTGTCCGAGGTTACGACGCGCACCCGTCCGGTGAGGATGATGAAGAGCGTGTTGGACTTCTCGCCCTGTTCGACCACGACTTCGCCGCGCTTGAAGCGGCGCTTGACGACCGATTCCGCGACGGACTCCGCCTGGTTCGCGGTGAGCAACGCAAACAAAGGAACCCGGCGAATCAACTCCAGGTTGGACAGCATCGACATCGTTCAATTCCCTTCAGGCCCGCGTGCAAGTCATGGGTTCTTACAATCGGGGCGATTGAAAACGGCAAGCAACTGCTCACCCGCGTCGGGTTGATACTTGCCCCTCTGGCCCGAAATGTACACCCAGGTGTGGGGTTTTCCACACAGGCTTTCCACCATGTCCACCACCAAGCACGCCAAAGTCCTGATCCTCGGCTCCGGCCCCGCCGGCTACACCGCCGCCGTCTACGCGGCCCGCGCCAACCTGAACCCGGTGCTGGTCACCGGCATCGCGCAGGGCGGCCAGCTCATGACCACCACCGACGTGGACAACTGGCCCGCCGATGCGCAGGGCGTGCAGGGGCCTGACCTGATGCAGCGCTTCCTCGAACACGCCGAGCGCTTCAAGACCGAGATCGTCTTCGATCACATCAGCGCCGTGGACTTCAGCAAGCGGCCTTTCACCTTGACCGGCGACAGCGGTACCTACACCTGCGATTCGCTGATCGTGGCCACAGGCGCGTCCGCGAAGTATCTCGGCCTGCCTTCGGAACAAGCGTTCATGGGCAAGGGCGTGTCCGGCTGCGCGACCTGCGACGGCTTCTTCTATCGCGGGCAGGTCACCTGCGTGGTGGGCGGCGGCAACACCGCGGTCGAAGAGGCGCTGTATTTGTCGAACATCGCGAGCAAGGTGTACCTGGTGCACCGGCGCGACAAGTTCAAGGCCGAGCCGATCCTGGTGGACAAGCTGATGGAGAAGGTGGCGGCCGGCAAGATCGAGCTGAAGACCTTCAAGACGCTGGACGAGGTGCTGGGCGACAACACGGGCGTGACGGGTGTGCGTTTGAAGGACACGAAGTCGGGCGAGACGGAAGACCTGATGCTGCAGGGCTGCTTCATCGCGATCGGCCACCAGCCCAACACGGACATCTTCAAGGGCCAGCTGGAGATGAAGGACGGTTACGTGATCACGAAGGCGGGGCTGCAGGGCTTCGCGACGATGACGAGCGTGCCGGGCGTATTCGCGGCCGGCGACGTGCAGGACCACGTGTACCGCCAGGCGATCACCAGCGCGGGCACGGGCTGCATGGCTGCGCTGGACGCCCAGCGCTTCCTGGAGCAGGAAAGCTGAATCGGGCTATAATTGCGGGCTTAGCTGGATTTGGCCTCGCGGCCGTTCCGCCGGATACCGCCCCCGCTCGGGCGAGGTGAGGCCCCCACGAAGTGGCGGCCGGTGAAGGAACCCTCTCATGTCACGCGTCTGCGACGTCACGGGCAAAGGCCCGATGGTCGGGAACAACGTTTCCCACGCCAACAACAAAACCAAGCGCCGGTTCCTCCCGAACCTGCAATACCGCCGTTTCTGGGTCGAAGCAGAAAACCGTTGGGTGCGCCTGCGCGTTTCCAGCGCCGCCCTGCGCCTGATCGACAAGAACGGCATCGACAGCGTGCTCGCGGACTTGCGTGCCCGCGGCCAGGCCTAACCCCAAGGAGCAGCACCATGGCAAGCAAAGGCGGACGCGAAAAGATCAAGCTGGAGTCCTCCGCGGGCACCGGCCACTTCTACACCACGAGCAAGAACAAAAAGACGATGCCCGAGAAAATGGCGATCATGAAATTCGATCCCAAGGCTCGCAAGCACGTCGAATACAAAGAGACCAAGCTGAAGTAAACCTTCCGCCCCTCTCCATCAAAAAAGCCCCGCACTGCGGGGTTTTTTGTTTTTACCAGCGGCGGGAATTGTCCGGGTACCGGTCCTGGGCATTGGGCACGCCATCGCCATCACGGTCGCGGCGCGCGGCACGTCCCTCGCGGGTGTACGGGTACGCCGGCGCGACACGATTGCGCTCGTTGTAGTACCGGTTGCCCCAATAGCCGTAGCCGTAGCCCTGGGCTTGGGAGTCCGCGGTGTTCTGGGGGTCCCAGTTGGGCGCGACGCCGGGAGCGGCGCCCAGCGGGTGGTTGTTCCAGGCAGACCCCGCTTGGTCGGCGGCATCCGCAAAGGCCGCAACGGCCGACAGGCTTGCAACGGCGACAACAGCGAGCAAGAGCTTTTTCATGGAGGTCCTTTCAGGCGGGCTGGCAGCCCGTATGCCTCCATTCAACGCGCGGCACATGTCCGGGGCGTATCGCGCGCGTGCCGATTGCATGTCGGACGGTTACCGCTCGTACCGTCAGGTGATCCATGAGACGGGAGGTTGTCCGACAAGGCGTCCTCTCGCTTGGCCCGACCATAGGGATGCGGCATCCTTTCACCGCGCAATGGAGCAACCATGAGCATTTTCGGCAACATCCTCAACAAGATATTCCACCGCGGCGGCGCCGCCGCTTCGACCACCAGCACCACCACTTCAGGCACGCCCGGCGCGACGACCGCCCAGGCCCCGCTGCCGGACGCCAGTAGTGCCGCTGCCGCCGGCACTGCGGCACAGGCCGCCGACCAGGCGGCACGGCCCGTCGTGGACGTCGAAGAGGTGATGAACGGCCTCGCGGAGAAGAATTCGCAGAAGCTCAACTGGCGCACGTCCATCGTCGACCTGATGAAGCTGCTCGACCTCGACAGCAGCCTGCAGGCCCGCAAGGAACTCGCCACCGAACTCGGCTATTCCGGCGCGAAGGATGGCTCTGCCGAAATGAACCTCTGGCTGCACAAGGCGGTGATGAAGAAGCTCGCGGAAAACGGCGGCAAGGTGCCTGCCGAGCTCAAGGACTGAACAACCCCCAAGCCAAAAAAGGCCCCGCATTGCGGGGCCTTTTGCGGGCGCATGGCAGCTCAGTGCGCGGCGCGCAGCCTCATCGAGAACTGCTGCAGCGCTTCGATGCCGCTGGCTTCCGCGCGGTGGCACCAGGCCTGCAGGTCGAGCGCGAGCTGCTCGCGCGACTGTGACGTGTTCAGCCACATCTGGCGGAGTTCCTCGCGCATGGTGACCATCTTGTCGAGCACCGGGTGCGCCGCGCGCGCCTGGGCCAGCTGTGGACGGGCCGCCGCGGGCACCTTGTCGTCGTCGCGGTGCAGCCAGCGCTTCGCAGCCTTCAGCGGGGACAGGTCGACCTGCTTTTCCTTGAGTGCGGCGATCTCGGCCTTGCACACGCTGCGCATCTCGCGCGCATAACCGGCCATGACTTCGTAGCGGTGGGCGATCAGCGCTTCCAGCGTCTTCTCGTCGGCCACCGGCTTCACGTCGCCGAGCTGCATGCGCGGCACCGTCTTCTTGACCTTGGCCCAGCCGATCTTCTCCATCATCGAGATGTAGAACCAGCCGATGTCGAACTCGTAGGGCTTGACCGAGAAGCGCGCCGACGTCGGGTAGGTATGGTGATTGTTGTGCAGCTCTTCGCCGCCGATGATGATGCCCCAGAAGGACACGTTGGTGCTGCAGTCCGCCGACTCGAAGTTGCGGTAGCCCCAGTAGTGACCGATGCCGTTGATGACGCCGGTGGCCATCACCGGGATCCAGGCCATCTGCACGGCCCACACGACCAGGCCGATCGCGCCGAACAAGGCGAGGTCGATGATGAGCATGAGGCCCACGCCTTGCCAGCTGTAACGGGTGTAGAGGTTGCGCTCAATCCAGTCGTCCGGCGTGCCGGTGCCGTACTTCGTCATCGTCTCGGCGTTCCTGGACTCTGCACGGTAGAGCTCGACGCCCTCCAGCAGCAGCTTCTTCAGGCCACGGGTCTGCGGGCTGTGCGGGTCTTCTTCCGTCTCGACCTTGGCGTGGTGCTTGCGGTGGATCGCCACGAATTCCTTCGTGACCATGCCGGTGCCCAGCCACATCCAGAGGCGGAAGAAGTGGAAAGGGATCGGCCCGAGGTCCAGCGCGCGGTGCGACTGGGAGCGGTGCAGGAAGATCGTGACGCCAACGATCGTGATGTGGGTCGTGACCAGCGTGTACAGGACGATCTGCCACCAGGACAGGTCCCACAGGCCGTTGGACAGCCAGTCGATGGTCGAATTCAGCACGGCCCAGTCGGGGAGCAACATGGAAGGAGGTCTCTCTCTTTAGGAAATGCGGCTACTCGGGACGGTGCCGCTCGTCGTTGGACGCATTTTACGGTGCGAGGTTCAAAAACAAGCTGTGGTTAACCACAGCGGGGCGCCATTCGCTTGACCTGCGTCAATTTTTCACCCACACGGCGGCGAAAAAGCCGTCCGTCTGGTGCCGGTGGGGCCACAAGCGAAGGTAGTCGCCACCGGTTTCGCCTCCGCTGCACAGCGCGGCAGCGGACTCGACCTTCAGATTGGACAGGATTTCCGCGGCCGGCAGTGGGCTGAACTCCCTATTGGCCTCGGTGAAGGCCCGGGCGATCTCCTCGTTTTCCTGCGGCAGGATGCTGCATGTCGCATAGACGAGCCTGCCGCCGGGCTTGAGCAGGCGGGCCGCGCTGGCGAGGATCGCGTCCTGCTTGACCGTCATCTCCTGCACCGCTTCGGGCGACTGCCGCCACTTCAGGTCCGGGTTGCGCCGGAGCGTGCCGAGCCCCGAACACGGGGCATCGACGAGCACGCGATCGATCTTTCCGGCCAGGCGCTTGACGCGGTCGTCCCGTTCGTGCGCGATCGCAGCGGGATGCACGTTCGACAGCTTGCTGCGCGCCAGGCGCGGCTTGAGCGCATCGAGGCGATGGGTCGAGGTGTCGAACGCATACAGGCGCCCTGTATTTCGCATCGTCGCGCCGATGGCCAGCGTCTTGCCGCCGGCGCCCGCGCAGAAGTCCACGACCATCTCGCCGCGCTTCGCGTCCAGCAGCAACGCGAGCAGTTGCGAGCCTTCGTCCTGGACTTCGATCGCGCCGCGCGCAAAGGCATCGAGCTTGGTGAGCGCCGGTTTGTCCGCCAGCCGCAATCCCCAGGGCGAATAAGGCGTCACGCGTGAGGCGACACCGGCCAGTTCCAGCTCACGCTGCACCTCCGCGCGCTTGTCGTTGAGCGTGTTGACGCGCAGGTCCAGCGGTGCGGGCTGGTTCAGGCTGTCCACCAGGGGCCAGAACTCGTTGCCCAATTGATCCTTGAGTGGTTGTACCAGCCACTCGGGCAGGTTGTGCCGGTGCCGCTCCATCAGGTCCGCGACCGAAATCGAATCGCACTGGTCCAGCCACTTGCGCTCCTGGTCGGTCAGCGCGCTCTTGAGGAAATCGCGCGGCCCGTGGAAGCCGAGGATCGCCAGGCGCCGCTCCTTCGGCCCGCTGCCCGAGGGCGCCATGTGGTCGAAGAGCAGCTTCTTGCGAAGCACCGTGTAGACGGTCTCGGCGAGCGTCGCGCGCTCGCGCGGGCCGAGGGATTTGTGGTCGCGGAAATAGCGCGAAACGACGGAGTCGGCGGGGTGTTCGAATCGAAGCGCGAGCTTCACGAGCTCGGAACAGGCATCGAGCAGGGCTTTGGGGTGCATGCCCCTATTGTCCCAGTCTCGCGCCGGCGTTCAGAGCGAAGGCAGCAGCGCGGCAATGGCGCGCGGATACAGCAGGTGCTCCTGGGTGAGGATGCGCGCGGCGAGCGCCTCTTCGGTGTCGTCCGGCAGGATCGGCACGGCCGCCTGCGTCAGGATCGGCCCGTGGTCCAGCTCGGCCGTGACGCGGTGCACGGTCGCGCCGGAGAACTTGCAGCCTTCCTCGATCGCCCGCCGGTGCGTATGCAGGCCCGGAAATGCCGGCAGCAGCGACGGATGGATGTTGACCATCCGGCCCTCGTAGCGCTGCACGAAACCCGGCGTGAGGATGCGCATGAAACCCGCCAGCACCAGCAGGGAGGGCTGCCGCCGGTCGATCGCCGCGGCGAGCTCGGCGTCGAAGGCCTCCCGCGTGGGAAAGCGCTTGTGGTCCACCACCTCGGTCGGGATCTGGTGCTCCTTCGCGAAGGCGAGCCCCCCGGCGTCGGCGCGGTTGCTGATGACCGCGGCGACCTGCGCATCCAGCGTCCTGCGCCAGTCGCCCTGCTGCGCCGCGCGCACGATGGCGGCCATGTTGGAGCCGCCGCCCGAGATCAGGATCACGATGTTCTTCATCGGCGCGGATTATCCGATGTCGCAACCCGGACACCCGGAAAAGCACGACCGTGCCGATAATGGCGCGGTCAACGGAGACACGCCATGGATTTAGCCTTTACCCCCGAAGAACAGAAATTCCGCGAGGACGTGCGGGCCTGGGTGCACGAGAACCTGCCCAAGGACATCTCGCACAAGGTCCACAACGCCCTGCGCCTGTCGCGTGACGACATGCAGCGCTGGGCGCGCATCCTGGGCAAGAAGGGCTGGCTCGGCTACGGCTGGCCCCAGCAGTTCGGCGGGCCCGGCTGGAACGCGATCCAGAAGCACCTCTTCGAGGAAGAGTGCGCGCTCGCCGGCGCGCCGCGCATCGTCCCCTTCGGTCCGGTGATGGTGGCCCCCGTGATCATGGCCTTCGGCAATGCCGAGCAGCAGCAGCGCTTCCTGCCCGGCATCGCGAGCGGCGAGGTGTGGTGGAGCCAGGGCTACAGCGAGCCGGGTTCCGGCTCCGACCTCGCCTCGCTCAAGACCCGCGCCGAACGCAAGGGCGACAAGTACATCGTGAACGGCCAGAAGACCTGGACCACCCTCGCGCAGCACGGCGAGTGGATCTTCTGCCTCGTGCGCACCAGCACCGAAGGCAAGCCGCAGACCGGCATCTCCTTCCTGCTCATCGACATGAAGTCGCCCGGCGTCACGGTCCGCCCGATCATCATGCTGGACAACGAGCACGAGGTGAACGAGGTGTTCTTCGACAACGTCGAGGTGCCCGCGGAGAACCTCATCGGCGAGGAGAACAAGGGCTGGACCTACGCCAAGCACCTGCTGTCGCACGAGCGCACCAACATCGCCGACGTGAACCGTGCCAAGCGCGAGCTGGAGCGCCTGAAGCGCATCGCGAAGGCCGAAGGCGTGTACGAGGACAGGCGCTTCCGCGACGAGATCGCGAAGCTGGAAGTCGACGTCGTCGCGCTGGAGATGCTGGTGCTGCGCGTGCTGTCGGCCGAGAAGTCGGGCAAGAACTCCCTGGACATCGCGGGCCTGCTGAAGATCAAGGGCAGCGAGATCCAGCAGCGCTACAGTGAACTGATGATGCTCGCGGCAGGCCCTTACGCGCTGCCCTACATCCACGAGGCGATGGAAGCCGGCTGGCAGGGCGAGTACGTCGGCGCCGCGCATGCAGCGCCGCTGGCATCGACCTACTTCAACCTGCGCAAGACCACCATCTACGGCGGCAGCAACGAGGTCCAGCGCAACATCGTCGCCCAGACCGTGCTCGGCTGAACCCAGGAGAACAGACATGGATTTCGACTTCAGCGACGACCAGCAGCAACTGCGTGATGCGGTGCGTAAATGGGTGGACAAGGGCTACGACTTCGAGCGCCGCCGCGCGATCGTGAAGGCGGGCGGCTTCGACCGCGGTGTGTACACGCAGCTCGCGGAACTGGGCCTGGCCGGCCTCTACATCCCCGAGGACCAGGGCGGCATGGGCATGGGCCCGGTCGAGGGCATGGTGGTGATGGAAGAACTCGGCCGCGGCATCGTGCTCGAGCCGCTGGCGCAGGCGCTCATTGCGGGCGGCGTGATCAACGGTTACGCGCCAGCGGCCGTGAAGTCCGCATGGCTCGGGAAGATCGCCGCGGGCGAGGCGCTCGTCGTGCTCGCGTACCAGGAGCGCAAGGCGCGCTACCGCGTCGATGTTTGCGAAACTAATGCAGCGAAGTCGGGCGATGCATGGTCCGTCACCGGCGCGAAGAGCATCGTGCCGGCCGGCGACCAGGCCGATGCCTTCCTCGTGCCCGCGTTGGCCGACGGCCAGATGGCGCTCTTCCTTGTCGAGCGCGCCGCGCAGGGCGTGACGACGCGCGGCTACGCGACGCAGGAAGGCGGGCGTGCGGCGGAAGTGAAGTTCGCCTCCTCACCCGCGACGCTGGTGACGCCCGACGGCCTCACGGCCCTGGAACATGCGGTGGACATCGGCATCGCAGCGGCCTGCGCGGAAGCGGTGGGCGTGCTCGACAAGACGATGGACGTCACCGTCGAGTACATGAACACGCGCAAGCAGTTCGGCACCACGCTCGCGAGTTTCCAGGCGCTTCGCCACCGCGTCGCGGACATGAAGATGCAGCTGGAACTCGCGCGGTCGATGAGCTACTACGCGTCACTCAAGCTGAACGCCCCCGCCGAGGAACGCCGCCGCGCGATGGCGCGCGCCAAGTACCAGCTCGGCGTGGCGATGCGATTCATCGGCCAGGCTTCCGTGCAACTGCACGGCGGCATCGGCGTGACGGACGAATACATCGGCAGCCACTACTTCAAGAAGCTCACGCAGCTCGAGTTGAGCTTCGGGGATACCCTGCACCAGCTGGGCGAGGTCTCGGAAAGAATGCAGGACACCGCGGGTGTCTTCGCGTAACCAGGACCTTCCATGACTTCCAGGCGCCTTTTCCTTGGCGCGGCCGCGTGCGTCCTCGCACTTGCCGGCTGCGCGTCCGCTCCCTCGCCGCAGGAACTGCCACCGCCCATCGTCTTCGTGCACGGCAACGGCGACCACGCCGGGCTCTGGCAGACCACGATCTGGCGCTTCGAATCCAACGGCTGGCCGCGCGACCGGCTGTACGCCATCGATCATCCCTACCCCCTCGCGCGCGACGACGACACGAAGGCGCAGCCCGGCCGCTCTTCGACGGCCGAGCACATGGCCTACCTGCGCGCCGAGGTGGAGAAAGTGCTCCAGGCCACCGGGTCCCGCCAGGTGGTGCTGATGGGCAATTCGCGCGGCGGCAACGCCATCCGCAACTACATCCAGAACGGTGGCGGCGACAAGACCGTGAGCCACGCGATCCTCGGCGGAACGCCCAACCATGGCGTGCAGGCGATCCCTGGCGTGAACGAGGCCAACGAATTCTCGGGAACGGGCCCCTTCCTCCGCTCGCTCAATGCGCCGAAGAACGCAGCCGGCGACGAGGTCACGGGCCCCGTGAAGTGGCTCACCATCCGTTCGGACAGCAACGACAAGTTCGCGCAGCCGGACGGCCTGTGGGTCGGCATGCGCGGCAAACCGACGAACGTGACGTTCGAAGGGCCTGCGCTCAAGGGCGCGACGAACGTGGTGATCCCGCGCATCGATCACCGCGAGACCGCTTTCTCGCCGGCGGCTTTCGATGCGGCTTATCGCTTCATCACCGGGCGTGCCCCCGCGACGACGGCCGTCACACCGGAAGATCGCGTGGTGCTCAGCGGCAAGGTGACCGGGCAGGGCGCCTCCTCGACCGACCCTGCGTCGGGCAACGGTTTCAACAACCTTGCCTTGCCGGGTGCGCAGCTGCAGGTCTTCAGCATCGACCCGAACACCGGTGAGCGCCAGGGACCTGCGTTCTACGCGAAGACGATCGCCGCGGATGGAGCCTGGGGTCCCTTCGCCGTGCCGCCCGGCGCGCGCCTCGAGTTCGCCGTCGCGGCACCTGGCTACGCCACGACGCATTTCTATCGCAGCCCCTTCCCCCGCTCCAGCAACGTGGTGAACCTGCGAGCCGAACGCATTCCCGCGGACGACAGGAACGCCCCCGCGCTGGCCATCATGGTGCGAGCCCGCGGCTACCTCGACCCGGGCCGCGACAAGATGGCCTTCGACGGCCAGTCCCCGCCTCCGGGTGCGGTGCTGGGCGCCGGCGTCGCCAGTTCACGCGTGAAGCCCACGGGCCTGCCGCGCGCGATCACGGGTGAATTCAACGGAGAGCGCGTGATCGGCCGCACCTGGCCGGCCGCGAACAACGAACTCACGATCCTGGAACTGACGTACTGAAGGGGCGCCGGGCCGCCGCGCTACTGCATGTGCAGGCGCGACGTCTTGGGCAGGTGCGCCATCAGGAACTCCATCTGGTCGGCCAGGATGCGCCGGTTGCGCAGGATGAAGTCTTCCCACAGGCTGGGGACGTAGGGCGCGTACAGCAGGGGCATGCGCGCCTGCTCGGGCGTGCGGTTGCTCTTGCGGTGGTTGCAGCAGCGGCAGGCCGTGACCACGTTCATCCAGTGGTCCCGCCCGTTCTGCGCGAACGGGATGATGTGCTCGCGGGTGAGCTCTTCCTCGTGGAAGTTTCCGCCGCAATACGCACAGACGTTGCGGTCGCGCGCGAACAGCTTGCTGTTGGTGAGGCCGGGCTTGAGGTCGAAGGGATTGATGTTCGGCACGCCCTTGGTGCCGATGATGCTGCTCACCGCGATGCGCGACTGCTCGCCCGTCTCGGCGTTGTGCCCGCCGCGAAAGAGGGCCACCTGCGCGCCGACTTCCCACCGCACTTCGTCTGCGGCGTAATGCAGCACGGCCTGCTCCAGGGAAATCCAGGACTGCGGCAGACCTTGGGCGGACAGCTTCAACACCTTCAAGACACGACTCCTTGTGACGAGGAAACCACGTAAAGGCTCAGCACGGCGCAACCCGTGCGCTCTACAGCACAATATACCTTGTTTTGGCGATCCACCACGCAAGAGCAACCCCTTGCGGAACCCGGCCCCACGGTCGCCCGCTGCTATCAAAAAGATACCAACCGACCGATGCGCATTTTCAGAGGCTTCCACCATCCCGGGATCGCCCCGGCCTGCGCGCTGACCATCGGCAACTTCGATGGCGTGCACCGCGGCCACCAGGCCATGCTCGCGCTGCTGAACAGCGAGGCGCGCCACCGCGGCGTGCCCAGCTGCGTGCTCACCTTCGAGCCGCATCCACGCGACTTCTTCGCCGCGATGGCGCGCAAGCCCGACATCGCGCCCGCCCGCATCGCGACCCTGCGGGACAAACTGACCGAGCTGCACCGCTGCGGTGTCGACCAGTGCGTGGTGCTTCCGTTCGACGCGCGCCTGGCCTCGCAAGTTCCCATGGCCTTCATCGACAACGTGCTGGTGCGCGGGCTCGGCGCGAAATACGTGCTGGTGGGCGACGACTTCCGCTTCGGCGCGAAGCGGGCGGGCGACTACGCGATGCTCGATGCGGCGGGCCAGGAACGCGGCTTCGACGTCGCGCGCATGAACAGCTACGAGGTCCACGGCCTGCGCGTGTCCAGCTCCGCCGTCCGGGAAGCCTTGGGGGCCGGCGACATGGACCGCGTCACGGCGCTGCTGGGCCGGCCCTACAGCGTCAGCGGCCATGTGGTCCATGGCCGCAAGCTTGGCCGCCAGCTCGGCTTCAAGACCCTGAACCTGCGGTTTTCCCACTGGAAGCCGGCCGCGAGCGGCATCTTCGCGGTGCGGGTCGAGGGGCTGGGGCCCGAGCCCCTCCCCGGGGTCGCGAACCTGGGCATCCGGCCCTCGCTGGACCCGCAGGACGTGAACGGCGGGCGCGTGCTGCTGGAGACGCATTGCCTGGAATGGCCGCACGGGCTCGGCGAGGAAGGGGCCTACGGTAAAATCATCCAGGTGGAACTGCTGCACAAACTGCACGACGAGCTCAAGTACGACGGTCTCGATGCCCTCACGGCGGGCATTCGCAAGGACTGCGACGAGGCGCGGGCGTTCTTCGCTTCCACGCGGCGCCAGACGACGCGCGACCGAATTTAAAGGTCTGTCATTGCGGCAGAGCCCGGGGGAATCTCCCCCAATCCGCCGCGATCCATCTTCCGCATTCCGAACATCCTGGATGCCGGGTCGAGCCCGGCATGACAACCTCAAGGCATTCGCATGACCGACAAGACAGCCGACAAGACCGACTACCGCGCCACGCTCAACCTGCCCGACACGCCCTTCCCCATGCGCGGGGACCTGCCCAGGCGCGAGCCGGGCTGGGTCAAGGAGTGGGAAGACAAGGGCCTGTACAAGACCCTGCGCGCCGCGCGCTGCAACCACGAGAAGTTCGTGCTGCACGACGGCCCGCCGTACGCCAACGGCCAGATCCACATGGGCCATGCAGTCAACAAGATCCTGAAGGACATGATCGTCAAGGCCCGGCAGCTCAAGGGGCTTGACGCCGCGTACATCCCCGGCTGGGACTGCCACGGCCTGCCCATCGAGAACGCGATCGAGAAGAAGCACGGCCGCAACCTGCCGCGCGACGAGATGCAGGCGAAGAGCCGCGCCTACGCGACCGAGCAGATCGGCCTGCAGATGGCCGACTTCAAGCGCCTGGGCGTGCTCGGCGACTGGGACCACCCGTATCGCACCATGGACTTCGTGAACGAAGCCGAAGAGATCCGCGCGTTCAAGCGCGTGATCGAGCGCGGCTTCGTCTACCGCGGCTTGAAGCCCGTGTACTGGTGCTTCGACTGTGGCTCCTCGCTCGCCGAATTCGAGATCGAGTACGCGGACAAGAAGTCGCAGACGCTCGATGTGGGCTTCAAGGCGGCCGAGCCGGACAAGGTGCTGGGCGCCTTCGGGCTGGAAGGCAAGAGCACGGACGAGGACATCTTCGCCGTCATCTGGACCACCACCGCCTGGACGATCCCCGCGAACCAGGCGCTCAACCTCAACCCGCAGATCATCTACGCGCTGGTCGAGACCGAGCGCGGCCGCCTCATCCTGGCCGAATCGCTCGTCGAGAAGTGCATGGAGCGCTACGGCCTGAAGGGCAAGGTGCTGGCAACGGTGGAAGGCGAAGCGCTGGGCGGCCTGAACTTCCAGCATCCGCTCTACGACGTCGATGCGGGCTATCGGCGCCTCTCCCCGGTCTACCTCGCCGACTACGCGACGGCCGACGACGGCACGGGCATCGTCCACTCCTCGCCCGCCTACGGCCTGGACGACTTCAACTCCTGCGTGTCGCACGGCCTCGCCTACGACGACATCCTCAACCCCGTGCAGGGCAACGGTTCGTACGCGCCGGACTTCCCGCTGTTCGGCGGGCTGAACATCTGGAAGGCCGTGCCGACCATCATCGACACGCTCAAGGGCGCCGGCCGCCTCTTCGCGACCGAAACGATCTCGCACAGCTACCCGCACTGCTGGCGCCACAAGACGCCGGTGATCTACCGCGCCGCCGCCCAGTGGTTCATCCGCATGGACGAAGGCGTGGGCGTCTTCACGAAGGACAAGGCGCCCGACACGCTGCGCAACATGGCGCTCGCCGCGATCGAGGAGACCAGCTTCTACCCGGAAAACGGTCAGGCCCGACTGCGCGACATGATCGCGGGCCGGCCTGACTGGTGCATCAGCCGCCAGCGCAGCTGGGGCGTGCCCCTGCCCTTCTTCCTGCACAAGGACACGCACGACCTGCACCCGAAGACGATGGAAATCCTCGACCTCGCCGCCGACATGGTGCAGGCGGGCGGCATCGAAGCCTGGAGCAAGGCCTCGCCCGAGGAGATCCTGGCGAAGGTCGGCGCAGCGGTCGATGCGGCCTCGTACAACAAGAGCACCGACATCCTCGAAGTCTGGTTCGACTCCGGCACCACGCACACCACGGTGCTCAAGCACTCGCACCCGGGCTCGGCGCACGACAGCGGCCCCGAGGCCGACCTGTACCTCGAAGGCCACGACCAGCACCGCGGCTGGTTCCACTCGTCCCTGCTCACCGCCTGCGCGATGTACGGCCGCGCGCCGTACCGCGGCCTGCTCACGCACGGCTTCACCGTCGATGCGCAGGGCCGCAAGATGAGCAAGTCGCTCGGCAACGGGATCGATCCGCAGGAGATCAACAAGAAGCTCGGCGCGGAAATCACCCGGCTGTGGGTGGCCGCATCCGACTACTCGGGCGACATCGCGGGCGACGACAAGATCCTCGCGCGCGTCGTGGACGCGTACCGCCGCATCCGCAACACGCTGCGCTTCCTGCTCGCGAACGTGAGCGACTTCGACCCCGCGAAGGACGCCGTGCCGTTCGCGGACATGCTGGAGATCGACCGCTACGCGATGTCGCGCGCCGCGCAGTTCCAGGCCGAGGTGCTCGCGCACTTCGAGGTCTACGAGTTCCACCCCGTGGTCGCGAAGCTGCAGGTGTACTGCTCGGAAGACCTCGGCGCTTTCTACCTCGACATCCTCAAGGACCGCCTCTACACCACCGCGCCGAAGTCGCTGGCCCGCCGCAGCGCGCAGACGGCGTTGTGGAATATCACGCACGCGATGCTGCGCTGGATGGCGCCTTTCCTGAGCTTCACGGCGGAAGAGGCCTGGAAGATCTTCGGCGACTCCGAGTCGATCTTCCTGGAGACCTACGCCGAGATCGGCGCGCCCGACCCCGCGCTCATGGAAAAGTGGACGCGCATCCGCGTCGCGCGCGAAATGGTGAACAAGGAAATCGAGGCGCTGCGCGAAGCCGGCAAGGTCGGCTCGTCGCTGCAGGCGAACGTGGAACTCACCGTCCCGATGGCCGAGCACGGCGAGCTGTGGGAGGCCCTGGCCAGCCTGGGCGACGACCTCAAGTTCGTCTTCATCACCTCGGTGATGCGCATCGCCGCGGGCGACACGATGGCCGTGAAGGTCACGCCGTCCGAAGCCGCGAAATGCGACCGCTGCTGGCACTGGCGCGATGACGTCGGCATCGATCCGGCCCACCCGACCCTCTGCGGCCGCTGCACGAGCAACCTGTTCGGCGCCGGCGAAGAAAGGAAGTTCGCCTGATGGCATCCCGCAACGCCCCCCGCGGCGCCTCCGGCACCGGCTGGCTGCCCTGGCTCGGCCTCGCCCTCGTCCTGTTCCTTGCCGACCAGTTCACCAAGGTGCTGATCCTGGGCTACTACCGCCTGGGCGACTCCACCTACGTGACGAGCTTCTTCAACGTCGTGCGTGCGCACAACACTGGCGCGGCGTTCTCGTTCCTCGCGTCGGCGGCGGGCTGGCAGCGCTGGCTGTTCGTGGGCATCGGCGTCGCCGCCGCGATCTTCATCGTCTGGATGCTGCGCTCGCATGCGGGCCAGAAGCTGTTCTCCTTCGCGCTCGCCTGCATCCTGGGCGGCGCGGTGGGCAACGTGGTGGACCGCCTGCTTCATGGCTACGTGGTCGACTTCCTGCAGTTCCAGTGGAACGGCTGGTACTTCCCGGCCTTCAACGTCGCCGACACCGCGATCACCATCGGCGCCGGCTGCCTGATCCTCGACGAGATCCTTCGCGTCCGGCGCAACAGATAGGGCCCGCTTCCTGCTACGAGGCCGATGCTGCGCCGCACCACGGCGTATAGTTGAAACCTCAAGCAATGAAGCATTTGTTGAATCTCCTGGCGGCCATCGCGCTGCTGGTCTGGGGCACGCACCTGGTGAGGGCCGGCATCCTGAGGGTGTTCGGGGCGAACCTGCGAAATGTGCTGTCCCACAGCGTCTCCAACCGCTGGACCGCCGCCATCTCCGGGCTGGGCGTCACCGCCCTGGTGCAATCGAGCACCGCCACCGCGCTCATCGTCTCGTCCTTCGTCGGGCAGGGCCTCGTCACGCTCCCGATCGCGCTTGCCGTGATGCTCGGCGCGGACGTCGGCACCAGCCTCATGGCGGTGGTGTTCTCGTTCGACCTCTCCTGGCTCTCCCCGCTCTTCATCTTCTCCGGCGTCGTCATGTTCCTCTCGCGCCAGTCGAGCCCGGTCGGGCGCTTCGGCCGGGTGCTGATCGGCCTCGGGCTCATGCTGCTGGCGCTGCGCCTCATCGCCGCGTCGACGGCCATCATGACGCAGTCGCCGGTGGTCAAGGCGCTGCTGGAGTCCATCACGACCGAGTTGCTGCTCGAAATCACCGTGGGCGCCTTCATCTCGCTCATCGCCTATTCGAGCCTCGCCATGGTGCTGCTGACCGCGACGATGGCGGCGTCCGGCCTCGTGCCGCTGGAGTCGGCGCTCGGCCTCGTGCTCGGCGCGAACCTGGGCAGCGGGCTGCTGGCGGTGCTCACCACCGCCAAGTCCGCGATCGAAGTGCGGCAGGTTCCGCTCGGCAATTTCGTCTTCAAGGCGATCGGCGTGATGGTCGTCGCGCCCTTCGCGGGCTTGTGGCTGCGCTACGCGCGGCCGTACATCACGGACGCGGCGACGGTGGTGGTCCTCTTCCACCTCACGTTCAACATCGTGGTCGGGGTGCTGTTCATCGGCCTCACGCAGGTGGTCGCGGGCTGGGTGGGCAAGTGGCTGCCCAAGCCCGAGAAGAACATGGTCGCGGGCCGGCCGCACCACCTGGACCCATCGGCGCTCGCGACCCCCTCGCTCGCGATCTCCTGCGCCGCGCGCGAAGCCCTGCACCAGGCCGACGTCGTCGAGACCATGATGGTCGGCATGCTCACCGTCATCAAGAACAACGACTTGAAGCTCGCGGAAGACCTGCGCAAGCTGGACGACTCGGTCGACGAGTTGTATTCCGCCATCAAGTACTACCTCACCAAGATCTCGCGCGAGGCGCTGGGCGAGGAAGAGAGCCGCCGCTGGACGGACATCATCAGCTTCACGATCAACATGGAACAGATCGGCGACATCGTCGAGCGCATCCTCATCGACGTGGAAGACAAGAAGATCAAGAAGGACCGCAACTTCTCCGACGCCGGCATGGCCGAGATCTGCGAGCTGCACGCGCGCCTCATCGACAACCTGCGCCTGGGCATGAGCGTCTTTCTCAACGGCTCGGTGCGCGATGCGCAGAAGCTCCTCGAAGAAAAGGCGCGGTTTCGCGACCTCGAACGCGCCTATGCCTCGACGCACCTCACGCGGCTGTCGGGCAACACGATGCAGAGCATCGAAACCAGTGGCCTGCACATCGACCTGATCAGCGACCTGAAGCGCATCAATTCGCACATCTGCTCGATCGCCTATCCGATCCTCGACTCCGCCGGCGCGCTGGCGCCCAACCGGCTGCGGCAGGCCGCGATCGAGGAAGCCTCCGGCTAGTCGCCGGACCGGGCGCCGCCCTGTTCGAGGCAGAAGTCCACGAGCTTCTCGATCTCGGTGGATTTGTCGAACACCGCATCCGCACCCATCTGCTCGCAGCGCCACCGGACGTCGTTGGTCGCGTGGTTGCTGAGGATGACGAGCTTCTGCGTGGGCTTGCGTTCCCGCAGCGCCTCCAGGATGTTCAGCCCGTTGCCTTCCTTGAGGAACAGGTCGACGATCGCGAGGTCCCAGTAGGAATCGTTCTGCGCGAGCCACACGGCGCCTTCGCTCTCGGTGTCCGCCGTCCCGACGGCATCGACCTGCGCGAGTTCCTGCAGCGTCTCGATGAGATTGTCCCGGATCGTCGGGCTGTCCTCGACGATGAATGCACGGCATGCCATTGTTGTTCTCCCTTGTGCTGCCGGGCCAGCACCCGCGCAGCTTGCTGTCTGATGAGGACAATCTACGCGGTCAGGCCGCCGCAAGGTGCAAGGCCCGGGGCCTTGCACCTGTAGGAGTGATCGTTCAGCAGGGCGCACGGCCCGCGCGCCTGTGGGAGAGTGACTACAGCGCCATGCACTGCGCGATGATCAGGGCCGCTTCCAGCGTGAATTCGTCACGATGCAATCGCGACGCGAGCTCGTCAGGCGCGAGCAGGCCGAACTGCGCGACTTCGCCGTCCTGGTTCACCGGCACCACGCCCTCGGGCACGACGCAGCGATACCAGTCGATCTGTTCGACGACGTAGCCGCCGCGGCCGGAGTCCGTGGGGCAGCGCAGCGTCACGCGGCCGCCACGCGACAACTCGCGAAGCTGCGCGACGCGCAGCCCCGCCTCTTCCCAGGTCTCGCGCTCGAGCGCGGCCTCGACGGAGTCCGAAGCCGGCACCATGCCACCCATCAGCGTGTCCCACAGCCCCGGGTCGTTGGGCTTGGTGAGCGAGCGCTGCTGCACCCAATGCCGGCCGTCGGGCGACAGGCCCACGAGGTGCACGGCGCGGGTGGCGATGCCCAGGGGCCGCACCGCTGCGCGCTCCACCGTCGCGATGATCGCGCCGGAGTCGTCCCGCACGGCCAGCTGCTCGTCGCGCCAGGCATGCGCCGCCCCCGCATCGCGCAGCGCGAGCGCGACCGCGTGGAGGCTCGCCGTGATGTCGCCAAGCACTTCCCACCCCGCCTCGCCACCCCGCTGCGCGGGCGCGATCCACTCGGGCCGGAGCACGAGGCCGCGCGCCCACTCCGGCTCGACGGAGCCGATGCGCGTGCCGCCCGCCCACAAGGCGACCCTCGGCACGCGCGGCGGCTCGTCCGCCTGCCGCCGCAAGGCCGCCAGCCAGGCCGCATCCAGCAACTCGCCGCTCACAGCGTGAGGATCGTGCTGCCGGTGGTCTTGCGCGCTTCCAGGTCGCGGTGCGCCTGCTCGACGTGCTCGAGCGGATAGCGCTGCTCGATGTGGATCTTCACCTTGCCGCCCGTCACCGCGGCGAACAGGTCGTCCGCCATCTCCTGCGCCGCCTCGCGCGTGGCGATGTGGGTGAACAAGGTCTGCCGCGTGACGTAGATCGAGCCCTTGGCCGCGAGCATCGCCGGTGCGAAAGGCGCGGGGGCGCCGGAAGACGCGCCGAAGCTCGCCATGAGGCCGAAGGGCTGCAGGCAATCGAGCGACTTGTCCCAGGTGTCCTTGCCGACGGAGTCGTAGACGACCTTCACGCCGCGGCCGCCGGTGATCTCCTTCACGCGCGCCTGGAAATCCTCGGTGGAGTAATTGATGACGTGCGCGGCGCCGTTCTCCTTCGCCAGCGCGCACTTCGCGTCCGAGCCCGCGGTGCCGATCAATTGCAGGCCCATCGCGCGGGCCCACTGGCAGGCGATCAGGCCCACGCCGCCCGCGGCCGCGTGGAACAGGATGTGGTCGCCTTCCTTCAGGCCGCCCTGCGGCTGCGTGCGCTTGAGCAGGTACTGCGCGGTGAGGCCCTTGAGCATCATCGCCGCGCCGGTCTCGAAGGAGATCGCATCGGGCAGCTTGCACACTGTCTTGGCGGGCATGACGCGCACCTCGCAATAGCTGCCGGGCGGCTGGCTGGCATACGCCGCGCGGTCGCCCACCTTCAGGTGCGTGACGCCCTGGCCCACCGCTTCCACCATGCCCGCGCCCTCCATGCCGAGCGTGTGCGGCAGCTTGAGCGGGTACATGCCGGTGCGGTGATAGACGTCGATGTAGTTCAGGCCCACGGCCTTGTGGCGGATGCGGATCTCGCCGGGGCCGGGCTCGCCCACGCTCACGTCGGCGATCTTCAGTTGTTCGGGCCCGCCGGGCTGCTGGATCTGGACGGCTCTGCTCATGGGAATACCTCAGGCAATGAAAGAAAAAAACTCGGGCGAAGGATCGTGCCACGAAATCGCCAGCCTTGCGCAAGGCAGGACACGTTCCGGCCCGATACAGTGGCGGGTCCGCCCATGACCCAGAAACTCGACCTGCGCTCCGCGCTGCTGCTCACCGTCCCGCCCTTGCTGTGGGCGGGCAACGCCATCGTCGGGCGCATGGTCCAGGGCCTCGTGCCGCCGGTCACGCTCAACTTCCTGCGCTGGGGGCTCGCCTTCCTCATCCTGCTGCCGATGGCCGGCTGGGTGCTGCGGCGGGGCAGTCCCCTGTGGGGCTCGTGGAAGCGATTCGCCCTGCTGGGCCTGCTCGGCGTCGGCTGCTACAACGCGCTGCAGTACCTCGCGCTCAAGACGACGACGCCGCTCAACGTGACGCTCGTGGCCGGGAGCATCCCGGTGTGGATGCTGGTGATCGGCGCGCTGTTCTTCGACCAGCGCGTCACCGCGCGGCAATGGCTGGGCGCGGTCCTTTCCATCGCCGGCGTGGTGCTGGTGCTGAGCCGCGGCGACATGGACGTGCTGCGGCACCTTCGACTCGTGCCGGGCGACGTCTACGTGCTCGTGGCGACGGCGGCCTGGGGCTTCTACAGCTGGCTGCTCGTGCGCCCCGGCGACCCGCCCGAGATACGCGGCGACTGGGCCGCCTTCCTCATGGCGCAGGTGCTGTACGGGCTGGGCTGGTCGGCCCTGTTCGCGGGCGCCGAACTCGGTTCGGGCAACGCGCATTTCGAGTGGGGCTGGCCCCTCGCCGCGGCGCTCGCGTACATCGCGATCTTCCCCGCCGTGGTCGCGTACCGTTGCTGGGGCCTGGGCGTGCAGCGCGTGGGGCCGAGCGTCGCCGGCTTCTTCTCGAACCTCGCGCCGCTGTTCACGGCGCTGTTGTCCACGGCATTCCTGGGCGAGCCGCCGCGCCTCTACCACGCGATCGCGTTCGTGCTGATCGTCGGCGGGATCGTCGTGTCGTCTCGCCGCTGAACATCAATAGGTGCCCGGGTAGGCGCCGCCGTCCGTCAGGATGTTCTGCCCCGTGATGTAGCCCGCTTGCTGGCTGCACAGGAACGCGCAGGCCGCGCCGAATTCCTCCGGCGTGCCGAAGCGCTTCGCCGGGATGGTCCCCTTGCGCGCTTCCATCACCTCCTCGATCGGCTTGCCCGACTTCTGCGCGGCGCCGGCCATCGTGCCCTTCAGGCGGTCGGTGTCGAAGGCGCCGGGCAGCAGGTTGTTGATCGTCACGTTCGCCGACGCGAGCTTGGACGTGCGCGCGAGGCCCGCGACGAAACCCGTGAGCCCGCTGCGCGCGCCGTTGGACAGCCCGAGGATGTCGATCGGCGCCTTCACCGCGCTGGAGGTGATGTTGACGATGCGACCGAAACCGCGCGCGGCCATGTTGTCCACGCAGGCCTTGATGAGCTCGATCGGGGTGAGCATGTTGGCGTCCACCGCCTTGATCCAGGCGTCGCGGTCCCAGCTGCGGAAATCGCCGGGCGGCGGGCCGCCCGCGTTGGTGATGACGATGTCGAAGTCGCTGCGCTTGGCGAACACCTTGGCGCGGCCCTCGACGGTGGTGATGTCGGCCGCGACGTGCTGCACGGCCGTGTCGGCAGGGCGCGACGGCTCCGCCAGCAGCTTCTCGACGGCGGCGTTCAGCGCGTCCTCGCCGCGCGCCACGAGCACGACATGGACGCCCTCGCGCACCAGCGCCTGCGCGCAGCCGAAGCCGAGACCCTTGCTGGCGCCGCACACCAGCGCCCATTTGCCCGCTATACCCAAATCCATAATAATCGTCCTTCCATCCAGATGAGCTGTACACGTGATGCGCACATCATCGGCCATTTTGCTTGCCAGTTGGTCCGTCGCGGTTTCCGTGCACGCCCAGGGGTTCAAATTCTCGAACCCGCCGGAAGGAGCCAAAGCCGAAGCGCAGGCCCAGGCGGACCGCCGCGCCACCATCGACGAGATGCTTTCCACGCCCTGCCGCGAGCGCATCAGGAACGCGAAGATCATGGTCCTCATCGCCGAGGAGAAGAACGGCGCGGTGAACGCGAGCCAGGGCGGCTACGGCCGCCATGTGGATGCGATCAACAACCGCCTGCGCGCGCTGGGCTTGAAGACCTTCTCCCCCGAACAGATCCGCGCGCAGATCGCGCAGGAAGAAGTCGACGCGTATTTCAAGGGCGACGCGGACCGCGCGCTGAGCGCCTCCAAACGCCTCGCCGCGAAGTACGTGCTGCGCGGCGTGATCGCGAGCCAGGCCACGCGCAATGCCATGGTCAACGTGAACCAGGTGCGCGTGGGCATGAACTTCACGCTCTCGGACGCGGCGGGCCGGCCGGTCTCGACGGCGTCGGCCACCAACGAAAGCTACGCGGGCAGCGACACCTCCGGCATGGCGCTCACGCTCATCGAGGAGCGCGCGGACGAAGTGGTCGCGCGCCTGTACAGCGACTACTGCCGCGCCGCGCGCTGAAGGCGCTGCCGTCCGATTCCAGCATGACAAGGAGAAGCACCATGAACCGCAAGAACATCCTGCCTTTCGCGCTCGCCGCCGCGGCATCGCTGGCCGCCATGGCGCCCGCGCTCGCGCAGCCGACCTTCGGCAACCCGTCGCCCAACGCGGGCAGCTCCACCTCGCAGCAGGCGAATGCCGCCGCGGACGCCGCGACCTACCAGGAAGTGTCGTACGTCAACAAGGGCAAGAAGGGACCGGCGCTCGTCGTGATCCCCGGCGAGATCAAGAGCAACAACGCGGGCTTCATGGCGAAGTTCGGCCCGAACAACATCGCCGATTTCGGTGAGCTGGAACTGTCGCAGGCCAACTTCGCGGTGCTCGAGCGTTCCAACCTCGGGCCGCTGCTCAATGAAGTATCCCTCGCCTACAACCTGGGCGACGTGCAGGCCGCGCGCAAGACGATGCAGGTGGGCCGCCTGAAGACCACCCAGTGGGTCGTGAAGTTCGACATCCTGAAGGCCGAGCAGATCGCGGAGAACAAGAAGGGTTTCGACGGCCGCGCCGTGGGCGGGCTCATGTCGATGCTCGGTGGCGGCGTCGGCGGCGCGGCGGCGGGCCACGTGACGAGCAGCGTGAACACGCAGGAGTCCACCGGCGTGTGGCTGATCGGCATGCGCTACAAGATCATGGACGCCAACACCACCGAGCAGGTCGCGCAGGGCTACAAGGAACTGAAGATGGAAGTCGGCGCGAATTCGAGCTCCGTCATGGGCGTGTCGCAGCAGGCCAGGGGCGGCGTCGGCCTGGACACCATGGTGCAGCGCCTGGTGCAGACCACCGTCTGGGAAATCGACTCCAAATACAAGTGACGCGGCGCGCGTGAACAAGCTCGGCAAATACCAGATCCGCCGCACCCTCGGCAAGGGTGCGATGGGCATCGTGTACGAAGGCTTCGATCCCGTGATCGAGCGCACCGTCGCGATCAAGACCATCCTGCCCTCGCAGCTCGGCGGCCAGGACGTCATCGGCGTCATGGCGCGCTTCAGGCGAGAGGCGCAGGCGGCCGGGCGCCTGAACCATCCGGGCATCGTCGCGATCTACGACTACGGCGAGGAACTCGCGCAGGACATCAGCGACGAGGAGGCGACGATGATGGCCGCGCCGGCGTCGTCGGCGCAACGGGTCGCCTACATCGCGATGGAATTCGTGCAGGGCCGCGAGCTGCGCGACTACTTCGAGAAGGGCGAGCGCTTCGCCCTGCCGGAAGTGGTGCGGATCATGCGCGAGATGCTGGACGCGCTGGACCACGCGCATTCCCAGGGTGTCGTGCACCGCGACATGAAGCCCGCCAACCTGATCCTGCTGCAGAACGGCCGGGTGAAGATCGCCGACTTCGGCATCGCGCGCATCGAGGCCTCCGAGCTCACGCAGACCGGCACCGT
This sequence comes from Caenimonas aquaedulcis, assembly GCF_015831345.1. NCBI lineage: Bacteria > Pseudomonadati > Pseudomonadota > Betaproteobacteria > Burkholderiales > Comamonadaceae > Caenimonas > Caenimonas aquaedulcis. Next base: position 1,944,248 of record NZ_JADWYS010000001.1, read on the forward strand.
GCTCGGCACGCCGTCGTACATGTCGCCGGAACAGTTCACCGGCCAGCCGGTGGACGGGCGCAGCGACCTCTTTTCCTGCGGCATCATCCTGTACCAGCTGCTCACCGGCGAGAAGCCCTTCACCGGCGAATCGACGACGACCATCATGTACAAGGTGCTGCGCGAGGAGCCGGTGCCGCCTTCGCAGTTGAATGTCTCCATCGCACCGTCGCTCGACGCGGTGATCCGCAAGGCGCTGGCGAAGGCACCCGCGCAACGGTTCCAGACGGGGCACGAATTCGCGCAGGCGCTGCAGGAGGCGGTGGAGGCGCCGGCTGTGGCGCAGCCGGTGGCCGCAATGCCCGTCGCGCCGCCCTCACCCGCTCCCGTCACCGCCGTCAAGCCGCGCGCCGCCGGCCTGTGGGCGGCGGGCGCCGCCGCTGTCGTCGCGTTGGGTGCGATCGGCTATATCGCCTTCGCACCGGGCCGCCCGGCTGCCCCTGCCGCCGCGCAAGCGCCCGCCACGGCGCCGGTGAACGTCGCGCCCGCCGTGGCCGCGGCGCCTGCGCCCGCGGCCGCGCCGGTGGAGCCCGGCACGATGGTCATCAGCGCGCTGGGCCTCGTCGACCCGCAGGACGCGCGCTTCAAGGGCGACGCCGCCGCGGCGCAGGCCGAGGCGCGCAACGACGCGAAGCGCCAGCTCGTCGAGAAGGCCCTGGCGCTCTACGTGGACAAGTCCTCGCTGGACAGCAACCGGGACGTGCTGCAGGCCAAGCTCCTGGCGAACTCCGGCGCGTTCATCAAGACCGTGATCCAGGAAGGCGCGCCGAGCACCGGCAAGGACGGCCTGGTCGAGATGCAGACGCGCGCCGTGGTGAGCATGCGCGACGTGCAGAAATCGCTCAACCAGCTCTCGCGCGAGGAGCGCATCGACTTCATCCGCAACAAGGGCGACCCGAAGATCTCCATCCGCATCGACGTGGGCAGCGCGGACGGGGCGAACCTCGCGCGCGAGCGTTCGCAGCTCGCGGAGAACGTGGTGAAGGACCGCATCAAGTCCTTCGGCTTTCGCGTGTGGTCCGGCGAGGGCGACAACCCGGCGCCCGCGAACGCGCAGCCCGCGGACTTCGCCATCAAGGGCGAAGTGAAGGTCAAGCAGCTTTCCACGAAGCTGCCTGCGTCCGGCCTGACGATCACCAAGACGATGCTCACCTCGTGGACGCTCAAGGCGATCGACGTCGCGACCGGCGAAGAGGTCTACCTGAGCACACGCCTGCCGACAGGCCAGAGCTGGGCCACCGAAGACCAGGCGCTGGCGGACATCGGCAAGCTGGTGGGCGACGAGTTTTCGCGCAACTTCTTCCTGCAGCATTTCAACTACCGCACGCAGAAGACCAACCTCGTCGTCACCGGTTTGCCCGACCAGGGCAGTGCAGCCCTGCTGCGCGAATTGCGCGGCATGCGCACGGTGCTCGATGCGCAGCTCGTGGCGGAGCCCGGCAAGTACCAGCTGCAATTCTCCGAAGGCAACCTGCCCGACCTCGTACAGGAATCGGTAGTGCGTCCGCTCAATGCCAAGCTCGGCATGGAATGTTTCTCGCTCGCCGGCACCAGCGGGCAGGACGTGACGCTCGCCTACGCGGCCAATTGCGCCAATGCCCAGATGCGCGCGAAGCTGGAATCCGGGCCGCCCGCGGGGTGGAAGTTCACGCCGGCAAAGCGCACCTCAACGTGACGCGCGGCTGAAGACGAAGATCCCCGCGATCACGAGCGCGGAGCCCGCCGCGATCCACGCGGTGAACGGTTCGCCCAGGATCACCACGCCCATCAGGATCGTCGACATCGGGCCCACCATGCCGGCCTGCGCCGACACCGCGGGCCCCACGCGCTCGATGGCCATCATCACGAGCAGCACGGGCACGGCCGTGCAGAGCGTCGCATTCAACAGGGACAGCCAGATCACCTCGGGCGCGACGTGGGTCGCGGTCGCGAGCGGCCGCAGCAGGGGGAACTGGACGATGCAGCAGACACAGGCGACCGAGGTGGCCCAGCCGACCAGCCGCAGCGAACCCACGCGCTTGACCATTTGGCCGCTGTAGACGAGGTAGATCGCATAGGTGACGGTGCTCGTGAAGACAAGCAGCGTGCCGAGCGCGGCATGGGCGCCTGCGAGCGACACCTCGCGGCCGAAGACCATGAACACACCCGCATAACTGATCGCCATGCCGGCCACCTGGACGCGCGTGAACACCTTGCGGTACAGCAGCCAGCCCAGCAGCATCACGATCGTCGGGGTGAGGTACATGATCAGCCGCTCGAGCGAGGCGCTGATGTACTGCAGCCCCATGAAATCGAGGAAGCTGGAGAGGTAATAGCCCGAGAAGCCCAGCGCCACCACGCCCAACGCATCGCGCCCCGAGAGCCGCGGCTGCCCGCGTCCTGCCCACCACGCCATCGCCAGAAAGATGGGCAGCGCGAACAGCATGCGATACATGATCAGCGTCACCGCGTCCACGCCGTAGCGGTAGGCGAGCTTGACGATGATGGCCTTGCCGCTGAAGGCAATGGAGCCGGCCAGTGCGAACACCAGGCCCGACCATGCCGCGCCCCTCGCCGGTGCGGCGGGTACTTCGGGATCACTCATGCACCGAGTGTCCCACGGGCCGCGGCATCAGTTCAGCGTGGGTCCGCGACGACCCTGAAGCCGCAATTGCTCGCGGAACTCGAGGGCGTGTTGTGCCCGCGCGCCGCGACGCGGTAGCGGTTGCAATACGAGTCGTGGCACAGGAAGGAGCCGCCGCGCGTCGATCGCTCGCCGGTCGCGCGCGCCTGCAGCGGGTTCTCCGCCGCCGTGTCGCGGTGGTAGGCGGGGCAGAACCAGTCCTCGCACCACTCCCACACGTTGCCCGCCGTGTTGTGCAGGCCCCAGGCGTTGGGCTCGAAGGAAGTCACCGGTCTCGTCCCGGGGCGCCAGCCGTCCGCGGGACGATGCGGGAATTCGCCTTGCCAGATGTTGCAGCGCGCGGCGCCGCCGGGAGCGAGTTCGTCGCCCCATGGGTAGCGGCACTGCGCGAGGCCCCCGCGCGCCGCGTACTCCCACTGCGCCTCGGTGGGCAATCGCACACCGGCCCAGTCGCAATACGCCTTCGCGTCGTGCCAGGAGACATGCACCACCGGATGATCGGGCCGGTCCCGGACATGCGATCCAGGCCCCTCGGGACGCTGCCAGCAGGCGTCGTCCACGGCCAGCCACCACGGCATGCCGGCAGAGACCTGGCGCTGCGCGTCGCGCTGCGCAGCCGGCACCTGCAGGTAGAAGACGAAGGACTGCCCGAGCTGTTCGGCCTGCGTCGCGTAATGCGTGTCCCGCACGAATTGCGCGAACTCGGCGTTGGTCACGGCGGTAGGCGAGATGCGGAAGGCATCCAGAGCCACGCGCCGCGCGGGGCCCTCACCGTCGGCGGGAAAACCATCGCCGCCGTCGTTGCCCATGAGGAATTCACCTGCCGGGATGTCGCACCATGCGCTCGTTGTGCGCATGGCCCGCGACGGGGGCGCCGCCCCAGCCGGCGCCGTTCCCGCCGCATCGCGCGACGGCGTGCAGCAGGGCTTGCCGTTCACGGCAGGTACGGCGCCTTGAAGTCGTCGCGCTCCCAGAACGCCGTGCCCACGTTCTGCTCGCGCAGCATCTCTTCCACCCGCTCGCGCGGGATCACGCCGCAGCGCTTCGCCCAGGCGTCGTACTGGGCCTTCATCTCCTGCACGCGCTGCGGCTCTTTCGCCGCGAGGTCGTTGAGTTCGGTGCGGTCCTGCTCCATGTCGTACAGCTCCCACGGGTCGGGAAACTTGCGCACGAGTTTCCACTTGCCGAGGCGCACCGCCGCGTTGCCTTCGTGCTCCCAGAACATCGGCGGTCTCGTGGTGCTCTCCTGCCGCATCGCGCCCAGCAGGCTGTGGCCTTCGAGCGGCTCGACCTGTCGGCCGGGCCACTCCTTCGGATAGGCCGTGCCTGTCGCCTCGAGCACGGTCGCCATGATGTCGGGCAGGTAGCCCGGCGTGTGGCGCACCGCATTGCGTTCCGCGATGCCCCGGGGCCAGTGCACGATGAGCGGCGTGGAAATCCCGCCCTCGTGGATCCAGTGCTTGTACAGGCGGAACGGCGAATTCGACAGGTTGGCCCACGCACGGCCGTAGCTTTGGTACGTGTCCTCCGGCCCGGGCATCAGAGACGGGTCGTTGCCGAAGCGCACCGGCTCGCCGGTGCGCGTGTGTTCCTTGGCGATCATGAGCTTGTTCACCAGCTCGTCGACGGTCAGGTCTTCGGGAATGTCTTCCGCGCACGCGCCGTTGTCCGAGAGGAAGATCACGAGCGTGTCGTCGAGGCGCCCCGTTTCCTCGAGCGTCCTGAGGATGCGGCCGATGCCCTGGTCCATGCGGTCGATCTGCGCGGCGTATACCTCCATGCAGCGCAGCAGCCACTCCTTGTGCCGCGCATCCACCCACGCGGGTTGCGTCGGGTCGCGGTCGCTCAGGGGCCAGTGCTTGTCCAGGATGCCGCTTTGCACCAGGCGCTGCAGGCGTTCCTCGCGCAACCTGTCCCAGCCTTTGTCGAAGCGGCCCTTGTATTTGGCGATGTCCTCGTCGTGCGCATGCAGCGGCCAGTGCGGCGCGGTGTAGGCGACATACTGGAAGAAGGGCTTGTCCTTGTGCTCGCGGTCGTGGTCGCGGATGAACTTGACCGCGTTGTCGCTGATCGCGTCGGTGTAGAAGAAGCCCGGCTCGCGCGCCTCGTGCTCGATGTTCTCGTTGCCGCGCGTGAGCGTGTTGGGGTCGTAGAAGCTGCCCGCGCCGATGATGGTGCCGTAGAAGCCGTCGAAGCCGCGCTGCAGCGGCCAGCTCTCAGTCGGCTGCGTGAGGTTGCCCGCCACGTGCCACTTGCCGCTCAGGTAGCTGCGGTAGCCGCTCGCCTTGAGCGCTTCGGCGATGGTGACGCAGCGCTGGTTGAGGTTGCCGGCATAGCCCTCGGGTCCCATGTTGTACGTGAGCACGCCGATGCCGGTCTGGTGCGGATGCAGGCCGGTGAGCAGCGAGGCACGCGACGGGCTGCAGCGCGCCGTGTTGTAGAACTGCGAGAAGCGCACACCGCCCGCCGCGAGGCGGTCGAGGTGGGGCGTCTGGACTTCGCCGCCGTAGCAGCCGATGTCGGAGAAGCCCATGTCGTCGTTGAGGATGAGGAGGATGTTGGGTCGGTTGGCCATGGTCGGACTTCCAGGAAATGGGGGTTGACGCTCAGATGCGCAGGCCGCTGGCCCGGTCGAACAGGTGCGCGCCGCGCGGATCGAACGCCAGGTGCACGCGCTCGCCTTCGTTCAGCCCCGGCGTCTCGCCCGCGCGCAGCTTGACGCGCTGGCCCTCGACTTCGAGGTTCACGATGCTGCTGTCGCCGAAGTCCTCGATGAACTCCACGCGCGCCGGGATGCCCTGGGGGGCGATGCGCAGGTCGCCGGGGCGCACGCCCAGCATCACCTCGCGGGAATTCTCGGCGCCGTGGCCCGCCTGCACGTCCATGAGCGCGCCCGCGACCTGCACGCCGGCGGGCGAGAGCACCGCGGGCAGCAGGTTCATCGGCGGCGTGCCGATGAAGCCGGCCACGGCCACCGTGGCCGGCTTGCGGAAAATCTCGTGCGGCGTTCCCACCTGCACGATGCGCCCTTCCATGAAGACCGCCATGCGGTCGGCGACGGTCATCGCCTCTTCCTGGTCGTGCGTGACGTACACGGCGGTGACGCCGAGCGAACGCTGCAGCTTGCGCAATTCGGCGCGCGTCTCCAGCCGCAGCTTCGCGTCCAGGTTGGACAGCGGCTCGTCGAGCAGGAAGAGCTTGGGCTGGCGCACGATCGCGCGCGCGAGCGCGCAGCGCTGCTGCTGGCCGCCGGAGAGCTGCCCCGGCCGACGGTCGAGCAGGTGTCCGATGTCCACCTTGGCCGCCGCCTCGCGCACCGCCGTGTCGATCTGCGCCGGGGCCATGCCCACCATCTTGAGCGGAAAGCCGATGTTGCCCGCCACCGTCATGTGCGGATACAGGGCGTAGCTCTGGAACACCATCGCCACGTCGCGCTCGCCGGGCTGCGCATGCGTGACGTCGACGCCGTCCATCACGACGCGGCCCGCGTCGACCGCCTCCAGCCCCGCGAGGATGCGCAGCGTCGTGGTCTTGCCCGAGCCCGAAGGCCCCAGCAGCGCGAAGAATTCGCCCGGACGAACCTCCAGGTCGATGCCGTGCAAGGCCGTGAAGCTGCCATGCTTCTTCACGATGCCTTCCAGGCGAACGTTGGCCGATGGGCTCATCGCCTGCCTCCCCCTTTGACAGCGCCCACCGTCAGGCCCTTGACGATGTGGCGCTGCGCGAAGAGACCGATCAGGATCACCGGCGCCATGGCCAGCATGGCCCCGGCCGCCAGGCGCGCCCACTGGGTCTGCTCCACGGAAATGAAATTGAACATCGCGACCGTGACCGGCCGCACGCGGTTGCCGCCGAGCACGACGGCGAAGAGGAACTCGTTCCAGGCGTTGAGGAACACGAACACCGTGGTGACGGCGATGCCCCCGCGCACCTGCGGCAGGATGACGTACCAGAGCGTGCGCATGCGCCCGGCGCGGTCGAGCAGCGCCGCCTCCTCCATCTCGAACGGGACGTCCTCGAAGTACGACACCATCAGCCACACCGCGAAGGGCAGCGAGAAGGTGAGGTAGATCGCGGTGAGGCCGCTGTACGAATCGAGCAGGCCCGTCTTCTGCAGCACGAGGTAGTAGGGAATGATCAGGCCCACCGGCGGCAGCATCTGCGTGGCCAGCACGTAGAAGCCGGAGGCGCGCTTGCCCGGATAGCGCAGGCGCGCGATCGCATACGCCGCGGGCACGGCGAAGAGCATCGTGAGCAGGGTCGACGCGCTGGACACCACGATGCTCGACCACAGGTTGGGCAGGATCGACGAGGTGCCGAAGATCACCTCGCGGTAGTTGTCCAGCGTGGGTGTGAAGAGCCACACCGGCGGGTACGCCAGCACGTCGCGCTCGGTCTTGAAGGACGTAAGCAGTCCCCACACCACCGGGAAGGCCCAGACCGCGAGCAGCACGCCCGCCCCCATCCACAGCAGGAGGCGGCGCAGCGGCGCGCCACGCGAGGCGGGACTCATCGCGCCCTCCGCAGGCGGAACATGAAGTACGACACGGCGAGCGTGATGCCCAGCAGCACCATCGCGAGCGAAGCGCCATAGCCGATGTTCAGCTCGGTGAAGGAGGTGCGGTAGGCGTAGAGATTGAGAATCTCCGTTGACGAACCCGGCCCGCCGCCCGTGGCCGCGAAGATCGCGGCGAAGGCCGAGAGCGCCGTCATCATCCGCATGATCACCACCATCATGATCGCGGGCCGCACCAGCGGCAGCGTGATGTGCCGAAAGCGCTGCCACGCGCTCGCGCGATCCAGCCGCGCCGCTTCATAGACGTCGGGTGGCAAGGTGGCGAGCGTTGCCAGCAGCACGAGGAAGGCGAACGGCGTCCACTGCCAGGTATGGATCGCGATCACCGACACGAGCGCGAGTTGCGGATCGCCCAGCCAGTTGTGGCTGCCCAGGCCGAGCGAACGCGTGACGAGGTCGACCAGGCCGAACTCCGGCGACAGCACCAGCGTTCTCCAGAAAAGGCCCACCACCACCGGCGCGAGCACGATCGGAAGAATGGCCGCGACGCGCAGAACGCCCTGTCCTTTCGGGATCTGCAGCACGAGCAGCGCGAGCGACAGGCCGATCAGCACCTGCAGCACCACGGTGGAGCCCGTGTACACGAGCGTGAGCCACAGCGAATTCCAGAAGCGCGGATCGCTCCCCATCTTCGCGAAGTTGCCCAGCCCCGCGAAGCCCGACAGCCACGGCATGCCGAGGTCGATGCGGTTCAGGCTGTTCCACGCAAGGTAGAAGAGGGGCGCCGTCGTCGTGACGAGCAGCACCAGCAGCGCGGGCGCGAGCAGGGCGAGCGCGAAGCGCCGCTCCTGCCGCGCGAGGCTGTCGCCCGGACGCGGGATGTAGGCCGCGGGGACGGACACGCTAGCTCTTGAGGATCTGCTGGATGCGCGCCTGCGCCTCGTCGAGCGCTTCCTTGGGCTTTTTCTGCCCGACCAGCGCCGACTGGATCGCGGTGGCCATGGTTTCGCCGATCGCGGGCCACTGCGGCACGCGCGGGCGCCATTCGACGTCGGTGTCCTGCTCCAGCGATTCGAGCGCGGCCGCGATGAAGTTGTTGCCCGCGCCGCCCACGGCCTGCGAGAACTCCGCGGACTTCCAGGCGGAGAGGCGGTTCACGCCCGAGCGCTTGGCCGCGCCCGCGAACTTCCACGAGGTGCGCGCCTGCGTCTCGGCCGACGCGGCCCAGCTGATGAAGAGCCAGGTGGCCTTCTTCTGCTTGTCGGTGAGGGCCGAGTTGATCGGGAAGCCCCAGTTCCAGATGGACGTGACCCGCTTGCCGTTCGGGCCCCTGGGCCAGCGCGCGAAGCCGATCTTGCCGATCACCTTGGACTTCGCGGGATCGTTCAGCACCGCGGCGGACGAATGCGCGTCCAGGTAGGTCGCGACCGTGCCCTGCGAGAACGCATCGGCGATGTCCGGCCAGTTCCAGTTGCGCACCGCGGGCGGCGCGTAGGCGGTGAGCGCGTCCACGTACCACTGCAGGGCCTTCACGGCCTCGGGCGAATTCACGACGACGTCCTTGCCCTGGAACCAGTTGCCGCCGAAGCCACGGAAGAGCGACGGGTAGATGTACATGTTCTGCCCGGCGCCGGCAAAGCCGCGCATCGCCAGGCCGTACACGCGGTTGGCCGGATCGTTCAGCGCCTTCGCGTTGGACAGCAGCTGGTCGTAGGTCGTCGCGGGGTGCAGGCCCTTCGCGTCGTAGAGGTCCTTGCGGTAGACCTGCACCGTCACTTCGCCGTCGTACGGGATGCCGTAGGGCTTGCCGTCGATCGAGTCGGCGTCGCGCCAGGCCTTGAGGATGTCGTCGTAGCGGAACCACGCGGGGTCGGTGAGCGTCCCGTCGTTGAGGTACTTGTCGAGCGGCTCGACCCACTTGTTCGCCACGTACAGCGGGTAGTACATCGGGTCGGCGGCGTGCGTCGCGTAGGTGGTCGTGCGCGACGACAGGTCGAGCAGCGCCTTCTGGCGGATCTGGCCGGGCGGCACCTTCTCGGCGCGCACCTTGATGCCGGTGAGCGCCTCGAACTGCGGCAGCAGCGACAGGAGGTTGTCGAAATAGCTCGCGGGGATCACGGCGACGGAAATCGATTCGCCCTCGACCTGCTTCCAGTTGATCTTCGCGCTGCGATACGGCGCGAGGTCGTCGCCCTGCGCGAGCAGGTGCGGCGCGGCGGTGGCGAGCAGGCCCACGGACGCGGCCTGCTTCAGGGCGCGGCGGCGCGTGGGTTGCGAGGGATGGGGATCGAGCGGTTCGCGTTGCGTCATGGCGTCTCCTGTGGCAGGCTGGATGTATTCGATTACATGCGGATTGTGAGCGGGGATGGCCCCCTGCTCCAGCCCCGCAATGTAGGGGAATTCCCTTGACGGCCGCCAATACAATGAAATCGTTTACATATCCGAATAAGCTCATGCGCCATGGACCAGCGAAACGCGACTAACCGGCCCGGCGCCAAGCACGTGGCCCTGCTGGCCGGCGTGTCCACGGCAACGGTTTCGCGCGCGCTGAACTCCCCCGGCGCCGTGGACCCCGCCACGCTGCAGCGCGTACGCGACGCGGTGGCCCAGCTGCGCTACGTACCGCACGGTGCGGCGCGCTCGCTGCGAAGCCAGCGCAGCCGCATGGTCGGCGCCATCGTGCCCTCGTTCGACTACGCGCTGTATGCCAAGACGACGAGCGCGCTGCAGCAGCACTTGTCTGCGCAAGGCTATTCGGTCGTGCTCGCCGAACATCACTACGACCTGGAACAGGAGCTGCACGTCGCGCGCCAGCTGGTGGAGCACGGCGTGGACGCCTTCATGCTGGTGGGCATCGACCACGACCCCCGCCTGTTCGACCTGCTCGACGAGCACCGGCGACCCTTCGTGCTGACCTGGGGCGTGGACACCACGGGCCGGCACCCCTACATCGGCTTCGACAACCGCGCGGCAGCGCAGGAAGTGGCGCGGCACGTCATCTCGCTCGGGCACGAGCGCATCGGCATCGTGAGCGCCCCGGTCGAGGGCAATGACCGGGGGCGGGAGCGGCTCGCGGGGTTCCGCGCCGCGATCGCACAGGCGGGCCTGAAGGAGCCGCAGGTGGAGCATGCGCGCATCGCCCTGCACGACGCCGCCGCCGCGATGAAGAAATTGCTCGCGCGCAAACCCCGGCCGACGGCGGTGCTCGCCACGAACGACGTGCTGGCGGTGGGGGCGATGATGGCTTGCCGGGCAGCCGGGATCTCGATCCCGGACGACGTGGCGATCACCGGCATCGACAACACCGACCTCGGCGCGACGCAAACGCCCGGGCTGACGTCGGTCAGGACCCCGATCGTGGAGATCGGCGAGGCGGCCGCGGAGCAATTGGTCGCCCTGATCGAAGGGCGCGGCGAAGCGCGAAGCCGCGTGATGGAGTTCGAGCTGGTGGTGAGGGATAGCGCACGCCGGAGGCTCCGGCGCAAGGACGGCTAGCGGACCCCGGCGCCCGTCAATCCCCGAACACCCGCGAGTGCAGCCGCCTCAGCGACCACCACACCGCCAGCGCCACCACGGGAATCGCGCACGCCGCCGTGCTCTCCGCGCTCCAGGGCCAGCCGATGGCATGCGCGCCCTTGGCAAGGTAGCTCACCAGCCCGACGATGTAATAGGTGATGGCCGCGACCGACAGGCCCTCGACCGTGGCCTGCAACTTGAGCTGCAGGCCCTGCCGCGTGTTCATCGCGGCCAGCAGCGCCTGGCTGCTTTGCTGCTGCTCGATCTCCACGCGCGTGCGCAAGAGGTTGCTGATGCGCGAGACGCGCTGCGACAGCGCGTCCTGCCGGCGCGTCGCCCACTCGCAGGTCGCGCGCGCCGGGGACAGGCGCCTGTCCATGAATTCACCGATGGTCTGCAGCGTGCCGAGGCGCGCCTCGCCGATGTCGGCGATGCGCCGGTCCACCAGCTCGAAATAAGCCGAGCTCGCCGAGAAGCGCGAATGCGTCGCGGCGTACTGGCTCTCGACCTGGCCCGCCAGCTTGGTGAGGCGGTCCAGCAGTTGCGGCTCCTCGTGACGCCCGGCATTGCGGATGGCCCCGGCGAGTTCGGCAAGCTCCCGCTCGGCATAGGCGAGCACCGACGCGGCTTCGCGCGCGGCCGGCAAGCCGAGCAGCGCCGCCATGCGGTAGGTGTCGATCTCCAGCAGGCGCTGCACCAGCCGCCCGAGGCGCCGATGTGTCACGCTGCCCGTGAGCAGCACCATGCGCGAGAACCCGTCGGGGTGCAGCGCGAAATCGGTGTAGACCTCGCCCAGCCCCTCGGCGACGGTGGAGGCGACCAGCGTGTCCTCGTGCAGCACGTTCCTGGCGAGCGACGCGCCGGTCACGGCTTTGGCCGGGAGCACCCACAGGTGCAGGCTTGCGAGGCACTGCCCGGGCAGGCCGGCCAGCCAGTCCTCGGGCACGGCGTCGAGGGCCGTGTCCGGGTCGCGGTCGCCGAATCCCTGCGCGTCGTACGGGCGCGAGAAGGTCCAGGTGACGAATTCCGTGTGCAGTTCCCAGCGCAGGCGAAAGGCGCCCACGTCCATGCGCAGGTGCGTCGAATCCGCGTCGGGCAGCGGCAGGTGGTGGTCGCGCAGCAGGTCCGCCAGGTGCGCGCGGCTCGCCTCGCGGTCCTCCGTGCCGCCGGCCATCACGATGTGCGACAGCGCGAGCGGCACCTGCATCGCCTCGGGCGGCCGGGCGTGGATCTCGTTGTGCAGCGCGATGCGCTGCGGGTGGCTTTTCGTCAGCATACGGTCCCTCTGGCGCCATTGTCGCGCTAAAAAAAAGCCGCCCGAAGGCGGCTTTTTGCGGAAGGAGCCCTGGCGTCAATCCTCGACGAAAGCCTCTTCGCGCTTGGCCTTGATCGACGGCAGCGCCACGATGATCACCAGCAGCAGCGCGGCAGCCAGGAGACCGGCCGACAGCGGGCGCGTGACGAACACGCTCCAGTCGCCGCGCGACAGCAGCAGCGCGCGCCGCAGGTTCTCCTCCATCATCGGGCCGAGGATGAAGCCGAGCAGCAGCGGCGCGGGTTCGCATCCGAGCTTGATGAAGGCGTAGCCGACCACGCCGAAGATGCCGACCATCCACACGTCGAAGGTGTTGTTGTTGGTGGAATACACGCCGATCGCGCAGAACAGGACGATGGCGGGGAACAGCCAGCGGTAAGGCACCGTCAGCAGCTTGATCCACATGCCGATCAGCGGCAGGTTCAGGATGATGAGCATCAGGTTGCCCAGCCACATCGACACGATGAGGCCCCAAAACAGCTGCGGGTTGCTGGTCATCACCTGCGGGCCCGGCTGGATGTTGTGGATCGTCATCGCGCCCACCATCAGCGCCATCACGGCGTTGGGCGGGATGCCCAGCGTGAGCAGCGGGATGAAGGACGTCTGCGCGCCGGCGTTGTTGGCCGACTCGGGCGCCGCCACACCGCGGATGTTGCCCTTGCCGAACGGCACTTCGCCGGGTTGCAGCTTGGTCTTCTTTTCCACCGTGTAGGCGGCGAAGGCGGCCAGCAGCGCGCCGCCGCCGGGCAGGATGCCCAGCGCGGAGCCCAGGGCCGTGCCGCGCAGCACGGCGGGAATCATGCGCTTGAAGTCTTCCTTGGTGGGGAACAGGCCCTTCACCTTGCCCGTGAAGACCTCGCGGTGCTCGGCGGACTTGGAGAGGTTGCTGATGATCTCGCCATACCCGAACACGCCCATGGCGATGGTGATGAAGCCGATGCCGTCGGTGAGCTCAGGAATGTCGAACGAGTAGCGCGCGACGCCGGAATTCACATCGGTGCCGATCAGGCCGAGCAGCAGGCCCAGCACGATCATCGCGATGGCCTTGATGAGCGAGCCGGATGCCAGCACCACCGCACCGATCAGGCCCAGGATCATCAGCGAGAAGTATTCGGCGGGACCGAACTTGAACGCGACTTCGGTCAGGGGCGCGGCGAAAGCCGCGAGGATCAGCGTGCCGACGCAGCCGGCGAAGAACGAGCCCAGGCCCGCCGCCGCCAGCGCCGGGCCGGCCCGCCCCTGCCGCGCCATCTGGTAGCCGTCGATCACGGTCACCACCGACGAGGATTCCCCCGGCAGGTTCACCAGGATGGCGGTGGTGGAGCCGCCGTATTGCGCGCCGTAGTAGATGCCGGCCAGCATGATCAGCGCCGACACGGGCGGCAGCGCGTACGTGGCGGGCAGCAGCATCGCGATGGTGGCCACCGGGCCGATGCCGGGCAGCACGCCGATCAGCGTGCCCAGCAGGCAGCCGATGAAGCAATACAGCAGGTTGATCGGGGTGAAAGCGACGCCGAAGCCGATCGCGAGGTTGGAGATGAGATCCATTTTCTTGATCCTTGTTTCAGCCCGTGATGAACGAGGGCCACACCTGGAACTGCAGTTTCAGGAGGACGATGAACGCAAGGTAGCTGCCGATGGCCAGGAGGGTCGCCAGGACGATGTTTTCCTTGAAACTGAATTCGTCGCCGGCGAGGCTGGCGATGAAGGTCAGTGCGTAGATGCCGACGATCATGCCCATGGCGGGCAGCTTGATGCTCGGCAGTCCGCCCAGCAGGATGCCGAACACCAGGTTGGCCGCGATGATGAAGCCCAGCGGCCGCCACGCCCAAGACCCGATCTTCTCGCCATCCTCGGTTTCCACCACCAGCGATTCGAAGACGATGAAGCCCCCGAGGCCCGTGAGCAGGATGCCCAGCATCAGCGGGAAGTACCCGGGCCCCATGCGGGCGCCCTCGCCGATGTTGTAGGTAGTGGCGCCCCACGCGAAGGCGATGCCGACCGTCATGAACATGAGGCCGGAAAAGAAGTCTTGCTGACTCTTGATTTTCACGGTGTTGTCTCCTCGGGAAGGATTTCGATGGCGCATTGTGGGTGCAATCTCGCGGCCCACCGTTGTGGGTTACACCTACAGCTTCCGGTCAGGCCGCAGTTAGGCCCCACTCAGCCTGGGACCGGATTTCAATCCAGCGGCGGGGTCGCCGTCAACACTTCTTCCAGTGTCGTGAGCCCTTCGGCGACCCGCAATGCACCAGCAAGGCGCAGCGGGCGCATGCCGTCGGTGACCGCCTGCTTGCGCAGCGCATCCATGCCCGGCTCCTGGCCGAGCTTCTGCTTGAAGGCGTCGCTGACGGTCAGCAGTTCGTACAGCCCCATGCGGCCCATGAAGCCGGTCATCCGGCAATCCACGCAACCCACGGGCTTGTAGGGCGTGTAGCCGCCGTTGATCTTCCAGGGCTTGATGGCTGCGTCCAGCGCTTCGCGCGACGCTTCGTCGTCGGGCTGGCGGCACTGCTTGCACAGCGTCCGCACGAGGCGCTGCGCGAGCACGCCCAGCATGGTGGCATTGATGAGGTAGGCCGGCACGCCGAGCTCCATCAGGCGCGTGATCGCCGAGGGCGCGTCGTTCGTGTGCAGCGTGGAGAAGACGAGGTGGCCCGTGAGCGCCGCCTGCACCGCCATCTCCGCGGTTTCCAGGTCGCGGATTTCGCCGACCATGAGGATGTCCGGGTCCTGCCGCATCAGCGCACGCAGCCCTTCCGCGAACCCGAAGTCCAGCTGTGGCTGCACCTGCGTCTGGTTGAAGGCCGGCTCGATCATCTCGATCGGGTCTTCCACCGTGCTCACGTTCACCTCCTCGGTGGCGAGGCGCTTGAGCGTCGAATAGAGCGTGCTGGTCTTGCCGGAGCCGGTCGGCCCGGTCACGAGGACGATGCCGTGCGGGCGCTTCACCAGCGCCTCCCAGCGCGCGGCGTCGTGCTGCGCGAAGCCGAGCGCATCGAGGTCCTTCACCGCGGTGTCGGGGTCGAAGATGCGCATCACCATCTTCTCGCCGAATGCGGTGGGCAAGGTGGAAAGGCGCATCTCGATCTCGTCGCCGCGCGGGTTGCGCGTCTTGATGCGGCCGTCCTGCGGGCGGCGCTTCTCGACCACGTCCATGCGGCCGAGCAGCTTGATGCGCGCCGTCATCGCATTGAGCACGCCCAGGGGCATCTGGTAGACCGGGTGGAGGATGCCGTCGATGCGGAAGCGGATCACGCCCTGCTCGCGCCGCGGCTCCAGGTGGATGTCGCTCGCGCGCTGGTCGAAGGCGTAGGTCCACAGCCAGTCGACCACCTGCACCACGCCCTGGTCGTTCGCGTCGAGCTGCTTGTTTGTCTTGTTGAGTTCGACGAGCTGCTCGAAGCTCGCGGCGCCCGCGTTGCCCCCGGCCTTCTGCGCCGCGCGCACCGACTTGGCCAGGGCGAAGAATTCCGCCGTGTAGCGGTGGATGTCCACCGGGTTGGCGACGAC
This sequence comes from Caenimonas aquaedulcis, assembly GCF_015831345.1. Lineage (NCBI taxonomy): Bacteria > Pseudomonadati > Pseudomonadota > Betaproteobacteria > Burkholderiales > Comamonadaceae > Caenimonas > Caenimonas aquaedulcis. The sequence continues at coordinate 1,959,770 of NZ_JADWYS010000001.1, forward strand.
CCGCCGCACGCTGCGGCGCGACTGGCGCTCCACCTCCGCGACCCAGTCGGTGATGAAGGGTTCGGCCGTCGCGACCACCACTTCGGCGGCCGTCACCTGCACCGGCAGCACGCGATGCCGCTCGGCGTAGGCCGCGCTCATGGTGTCCGCGACCTTGCCCACGTCGACCTTGAGCGGGTCGATGCGCAGGTGGTCCAGCCCCGCGCGCGCCGCCAGCCACTGGGTGAGGGTCTCGATGTCCAGCGGCTTGCCGTCGCTCGCGCGAGCCATCGCGACGGCGGCGAGCCGCACCAGCGGATGCTGCGCGCTCTCGGCCTGGGAGCAGCGCGCGATCGTGCGCCGCGCTTCGTCGGGAGAGATCATCGCGTCGTGGCTCAGCCACTCGACGAGGCGGCGCCAGTCGATGGGACCGTGGTGCGGCGTGCGGGCGGCGGGGATGACTTTGGGTTTGGCGGCGGTGCTCATGCGTCGGCGGAGGTGGCGGGCTTGAACACGCGCAACCACTTGCGTGCGGGAAGGCCCCAACGAGTTTCGATGGTTTCGGCGCGTTCGGCAAGCTCCCCGCGCACCGGGTGTTGCGGCTCGCGCAGGGCGAGCACGATGGTGTTGCCTTCGCGCGTGGGCCGGAAGGCCCAGACCGCGTCGGCGCCGAAGGCCGCCACGATCTTCGCGAGGCTCTCCGGATAGCTCGACGAGCGCCCGAAGAGGTTCACCGTCATGCAGCCGTCCCCGGTCAGGAGCGCGCGGCAGTCGGCATAGAACTCCGCGCTGTCCAGCACCGGCGCGGCCGCCTCGTGGTCGTAGAGATCCACCTGCAGCGCATCGACCTGCCCGCGCCAGTGCGCGTGCGCGGCAACTTCCGCCGCGTCGCCGAGCACGACGGAGAGCTTCGCGTCGTCCGCCGGCAGCTTGAACCAGAGGCGGCATGCGGCCACGACTTGCGGGTTCAGCTCGATGGCGGTCGTCTTCATCCGCAGCTTGCGCCGGCAGAACTTGGTGAGCGCGGCGGACCCGAGGCCCAGCTGCATCGCGTGGCGCGACGCCACCGATGCGGGCTCGACGAAGAGCAGCCAGGCCATCATCCGCTGCACGTACTCGAGGTGGATGTCGAAGGGCTTGTCCAGCCACATCGACCCCTGCACCCACTCGGTGCCCAGGTGCAGGTAGCGGACGTCGCCGTGGTCGGAGAAGTTGACTTCGGGGAGTGCGGGCGGACTATGTTTCACTGGCGCGCATTATCGGAGAATGCCGGCTGTCCAAAGCAGCGGAGCGAAGATGAATACGGAAGTCATGTGGAGTTTCCTCGGCACGCAGGGTGTCGATTTCGGGCTGAAGGTGCTGGGCGCGATCGCCGTCTGGATCGTGGGCCGATGGGTGATCGGATGGATTCGCCGCCTCGCGCTCGCGGCGCTCAAGCGCGGCCGGCACATCGACGCGACGCTCGCGGGCTATCTCAGCGCCGCGTTGTCGATGGGCCTGAACATCCTGCTCGTGCTGGCGGTGCTGGAGGTCTTCGGGGTGAAGACCACCTCGTTCGCCGCCCTCCTCGCCGGCGCGGGCATCGCGATCGGCACCGCGTGGGGCGGGCTGCTCACGCACTTCGCCGCCGGCATCTTCCTGCAGGTGCTGCGGCCCTACAAGCTGGGCGACCACGTGATCATCGGCGGCGTCAACGGCAAGGTGACGGAGCTGGGCCTCTTCGGCACGACGCTCGTCATGGGCGACGGCGTGGTCGCGCTGGTGGGCAACAACAAGGTGCTGTCGGACACGATCCAGAATTTCAGCACCCTCCCCGCGCGCCGCGTGGACACCACCGCCAAGGTCGCGAACAGCGTGGACGTGCACGATGCGATCGCGCGCCTGAAGACAGCGCTGGAAAAGATCCCCAACGTGTCGAAAGACCCGGCGCCCGAAGTGCAGATCCTGCAGTTCACGCCTGAAGGCCCGCTGCTGGCGGTGCGGCCGTACACGCATACGGACAACTACTGGCAGGTGTACTTCGACACGCACAAGGCGATCGTCGACACCTTCGGCGCCGCGGGCTACCCGGTGCCGGAAACGCCGACGGTGCAGCGGGCGCTGGCCGACATGAAATAGCTCCACGGTCAAAGCCTGCCCAGCTCCACCACCTGTGCCAGCTTGGGCAGCGCCTCGACCGCATTCCTGGACGTAGCCGCCGCCAGTTCCTCCACCTCGATTCCCCGCAACGACGCCAGCTCAGCCGCGATGCGCGGCAATTCCGCCGGTTCGTTGCGGCCCTGCGGCTGCCCCTGCGCGCGCTCGTCGGCCGTCCTGTAAAGCCAGTGCGGGGGGATGTCGGGCGAATCGGTTTCCATCACGATCGATTCCAGCGGCAATTCCGCGGCGAGCCGGCGGATCTGCAACGCGCGGTCGAAGGTCACCGTGCCGCCGAAGCCCAGCTTGAAGCCCAGGCGGATGAATTCGTTCGCCTGTTGTGCGCTGCCGTTGAACGCATGCGCGATGCCCCGCACGCCACCCGCGCGCAGGTGCTTGAGCAGCTTGTCCGCCGAGCGCCGCACATGCAGCAACACCGGAAGGCCGTGCCGCCGCGCGAGGTCGAGCTGCGCGGCATAGAACTTCTCCTGCCGCGCCGGATCGAGCCCGGGAACGAAATAATCCAGGCCGATCTCCCCGACGGCGACCAGGCGCGGATCGCCCGCCGCCGCCGCGAGCGCGCGATCGAGCGTCTCGATGTCTTCGTCGCGCGCATCGCCCGTGCACAGCGGATGGATGCCGAGCGCGTAGCTGTCGCCGTGCGCATGTGCGAGCTCGCACACCGCCGTGAAATTCGACACGGCCACGGCCGGCAGGATGCAATGCACCACGCCGGCGCGCGACGCGCGCGCGCGCATGGCGGCCGTGTCGGCGGCGAACTCCAGCGCGTCCAGGTGGCAATGGGTGTCGATCCATGCGGGCATGCGCCCATCATGCCCGCATGACGGGCGCGGGGTCACGCACGTGCATGCGGGCGCAAACCGTGATACCGTGTCATTTCACTCTCGCGATCTTGTTTTCGATAGGTGAACGCATGCGAAGGCCAGCTCTCTACAGCTCCAGCCGACCGGACCGCTCCGCCCAGGCGCAGGTTCCCGAAGGCGAGGCTGCGCCGGTTCCGGCGGCTCCGGCCCGCCCCTCCCGCTTCGCCCATGCCGGCACGCGCTTGCTGTGGGCCGCGATCGTCCTGCTCGCCGCCGCGCTCGCCTTCAGCACCTGGCACAACCAGCACGGCAGCCAGCGCCGCCTCACGCAGGAAGACATCGACGCCGCGGTGCTCAAGACCCTCGAGAAGGAAACGCTTCCCTCCGAATACGCCAAGGCCTACGAAAACATCCTGCCTTCGGTCGTGCGGGTGGTGAGCTACGTGAAGAAGAGCCGGCTCAAGGATGAGTCCGAAAAGCCCAAGGCGGGCGCCAAGGCCACGCCCAAGCCCAAGCCCCTGGGCCCGGCCGTGCCGCCCGGAACCGCCACGCCCGCCGCGGAAGACGAGGAAGTCGAGCAGGGCGTGGGCACCGGCGTCGTCATCATCGACAAGGGCGTGATCCTCACCAACCTGCACGTCGTCTCCGGCGCGGACCGCATCAAGGTGATCTTCTCCGACGGCCTGGAAGCCTCGGCCACCGTCACCGGCGCGCAGCCGGAGAACGACCTCGCGGTGCTGCAGGCCTCGAAGATTCCAGACGACATGATCGCCGCCACCATGCGCTCCACCGCGGACCTGCGTCCCGGCGACAAGGTGATGGCCGTGGGCTTTCCCTTCGGCATCGGGCCGTCCGCCTCCGGCGGCGTGGTGTCCGGCCTGAAACGCGCGTTCCGCTCGCCCGAGGGCAAGCAGGAGATGAACAACCTGATCCAGTTCGACGCCGCCGCCAACCCCGGCAACTCCGGGGGGCCGCTGGTCACCATGGACGGGGAAGTCGTGGGCATCGTCACGGCCATCCTGAACCCGACCTCGGCGCGCACCTTCCTCGGCATCGGCTTTGCCGTGCCGATCGAGAACGCCGCCACCGCCGCCGGCCTGCCGCCGTTCTGACGGCCACGCCATACCCATTTCTTTCGCAAGGACCACCGCCTCCATGGAACCCACCACACGCCAGGACAGCGACACCGCCCAGCTGATGGAGCAGATCCTCTACGAGGTCAAGCGCGTCGTGGTCGGGCAGGACCGATTCCTCGAACGCGTGATGGTCGCGATCCTCGCGCAGGGGCACCTGCTCGTGGAAGGCGTGCCGGGCCTGGCCAAGACGCTCACCGTGAAGACGCTGGCGAGCACGGTCCGCGGGCAATTCAAGCGCATCCAGTTCACTCCCGACCTCGTTCCCGCGGACCTCGTGGGCACGCGCATCTACAACCAGAAGACGGGCGACTTCAGCACTGCGCTCGGCCCGGTGTTCACCAACCTGCTGCTGGCCGACGAGATCAACCGCGCCCCCGCGAAGGTGCAGAGCGCGCTGCTGGAGGTGATGCAGGAGCGGCAGGTGACGATCGCCGGCGAGACGCACAAGGTGCCCAGCCCCTTCCTCGTGATGGCCACGCAGAACCCGATCGAGACCGAAGGCACCTACCCCCTTCCCGAGGCGCAGGTGGACCGCTTCATGATGAAGGTGCTCGTCGACTACCCGACCGACGAGGAGGAATTCGTGATCGTCGAACGCGTCACCGGCCCGGCGGTCGAGGTGAGCGCGGTCGCGACGACCGAGCAGCTCGCCGCGCTGCAGCGCGAGTGCCGGCGCGTCTACGTGGACCCGTCGCTCGTGCAATACGCGGTGCGGCTCGTGTCCGCGACGCGCGATCCCGACAAGCATGGGCTCAAGGAGATCGGCAAATACCTCACCTTCGGCGCGAGCCCCCGCGCGACGATCAACCTGACCGAAGGCGCGCGCGCCCTGGCGATGCTGCGCGGCCGCACCTACGCGCTGCCTGAAGACATGACCGACCTCGTGCCCGACGTGCTGCGCCACCGCCTGGTGATGTCCTACGAAGCGCTGTCGGAGGGCCTGTCCGCCGATGCGCTCGTCGCGAAGATCATGGCCAAGATTCCCTCACCGCCGAAGCCGCTCGAACATGAAAAGCTGGTGGCGTAGAACTTCGCGGAGCGGGGACGCGGTGCCGGGCGCCGCGCCCGCGAGCGCGCCGGTGCCGGGCGCGGAGACGGTGCTGCGCCGGCTGGAGTGGACCGTCATCCGGCGGCTCGACGGCCTGCTGCAGGGCAACTACCGCACGCTGATGCGCGGCAGCGGCCTGGACCTCGCCGACCTGCGCGAATACCAGCACCACGACGACGTGCGCCACATCGACTGGAACGTCACCGCGCGACTGCAGGTGCCGCACGTGCGCGTCTTCACGGAAGACCGCGAGATGGCCGCCTGGTTCCTCGTGGACCTCAGCCCCTCGGTGGACTTCGGCTCGGGCGAGCAGCGCAAGCGCGGCGTGTCGGCGGAATTCGTCGCCGTCATCGCGCGGCTGCTCACGCGCCACGGCAACCGCGTCGGCGCCATGCTCTACGGCAGCGGCGTGGACACCGTCATCCCCACGCGCGGCGGCCGCCGGCATGTGCTGCACGTGCTGCACAGCCTCCAGGCCCGGCCCGCGGCGGCCGAAAGCGGCGTCACGCGCCTTTCCGACCTCCTCGAATCGGCGGCCGGCACGATCAAGCGCCGCTCCACCGTGTTCGTGGTCTCCGACTTCATCAGCGAACCCGGCTGGGAACGCCCGCTCGCCCTGCTCGCGCAACGGCACGAGGTGGTGGCGGTGCGCGTGCTCGATCCGCTGGAACTCGAGCTGCCCGACCTCGGCCTGCTCACCATCCGCGATTCCGAAACCGGCGAGCAGCTGCTCGTGGACACGCACGACGCGGGCTTTCGCAAGCGCTTCGCGCGCGTCGCCGCGCAGCGCGAAGCCGAGCTGCGCGAATCCTTCGTCAAGGCCGGCGTCGACGCGCTCGAGCTGTCCACCGACGGCGACCTGGTCGACGCGGTCGTGCGCTTCGCGGACATGCGCAAGCGCCGCATCCGCCTGGCCGCCGGCGGCGGGCTGCCGCATCACCTGAGGCGCGCCGCATGAGCCGCCGGGCCGCTCCCAAGGCGAATACCGCAGCTCGCGGAGCGGAGGTTTTCCCGTGAACTTTCTCTGGCCCGAATTCCTGTGGCTGCTGCTGGCACTGCCCGTGCTCGTGCTGCTGTACGTCTGGCTGCTGCGGCGCAAGAAGAAGATGGCGCTGCGCTACGCGTCGCTCTCGATCGTGCGCGAGGCGATGGGCGCGGGGCAGACCGTGCGCCGGCACATCCCGCCTGCGCTCTTCCTGCTCGCGATGGCCGCGATGCTCATCGCGGCCGCGCGCCCGGTGGCGGTCGTCACCCTGCCGTCGAACCAGCAGACCATCATCCTCGCGATGGACGTCTCGGGCAGCATGCGCGCGACCGACGTGCAGCCCAGCCGCATCGTCGCCGCGCAGAACGCCGCCAAGTCCTTCATCAGCGAGCTGCCGCGCAACGTGAAGGTCGGCATCGTCGCCTTCGCCGGCTCGGCGCAGGTGGCGCAGCTGCCCACGGTGAACCGCGAAGACCTCGTCACCGCGATCGACCGCTTCCAGCTGCAGCGCGCCACGGCCACGGGCAACGCGATCGTGATTTCGCTGGCGACCCTCTTTCCCGATGCGGGCATCGACCTGCAATCGCTGCAGTCGGGCCGCGAGCGCCAGCGCGGCTTCGCGATCGACGGCGACAAGAAGGAAAAGAAGGACTTCGTGCCCGTCGCACCGGGCTCGTACACGTCCGCCGCGATCATCATGCTCACCGACGGCCAGCGCACCACCGGCGTGGACCCGCTGGAGGCCGCGAAGCTCGCCGCGGACCGGGGCGTGCGCGTCTACACCGTGGGCATCGGCACCGTGGACGGCGAGACCATCGGCTTCGAGGGCTGGTCGATGCGCGTGCGGCTGGACGAGGAAACCCTGAAAGCGATCGCCAACAAGACGAGCGCGGAGTACTACTACGCCGGCACCGCCGGCGACCTGAAGAAGGTCTACGAGACCCTGAGCTCGCGCCTGACCGTGGAGAAAAAGGAAACCGAAATCTCCGCATTGCTTGCCATGGCCGCCGCCGTGCTCGCGCTGCTGTCGGCCGGCCTGTCGCTCCTATGGTTCAACCGGATCCTGTAGCGCCCCAGAGCCTGCCGCGCGGGGCGGCTGCCCAACTGGCGCAGCTGCACAGGGAAGGACGCCACGCAGACCTCGAGGCCGCCACCCGGCGGCTCGTCGCGGCCCACCCGAAGGAAGGCTTCCTGTGGAAGGCGCTCGGCGTCGCGTGCGCCGCGCTCGGCAAACCGCAGGAGGCGCTGGAGGCGAAGCGGCGCGCGGTGCAGTTGCTGCCGCGCGACGGCGAGGCGCGCTACAACCTCGCCAATGCGCTGGTGCAGGCCGGGCAGCTCGAAGAGGCGATCGCCTGCATCGAACAGGCCGTGCCGCTTTTGCGCGAGCCGGCCGATGCGCTCAACCACCTGGGCAACCTGCTGCGCGACGCGCACCGCATGCCCGAGGCGCGGCGGCGCTACGAGGAGGCGATCTCGCACCGGCCGGACTTCGCGGAGGCGCACAGCAACCTCGGCAACACGCTGTCCGACCTCGGCGACGTGAGCGGTGCGGAGCGGCACTACCTGCGGGCGCTGGCGCTGCAGCCGAACCGGGGCGCGATCCACAGCAACCTGGGCAACCTGCTGAAGGAACAAGGCCGCCACGCCGAAGCGCAGGCCGCGTACCGCAGCGCCGTCGAACTCGACCCCGGATTCGCCGGCGCGCGCAGCAACCTGCTGCTGGCGCTGAACCACGACCCCTCGGTCACGCCCTCCGATTTCAAGGCGGCGGCCATGGCGTTCGGCCGCTTCGCCTCCAAGCGCGCCCGCGGCATCCCGTTCACCGTCCAGGGCGAAGTCCCGGCGCGCCGCCCGCTGCGCGTGGGCTTCGTGAGCGGCGACCTGCGCCAGCACCCGGTCGGCTATTTCCTGGAGGGCCTGCTCGAGCACCTCGACCCGGCCGAAGTGACGGCGTACGCCTATCCCACGGTGATGCGGCGCGATTCGCTCAGCGACAGCATGCGCCCGTACTTCGCGCAGTGGCGCGAGATCGCGCGGCTGGACGACGAAGCCGCGGCACGGCTGATCCATGCCGACGGCATCGACGTGCTGATCGACCTTGCCGGGCACACCGCGTACAACCGCCTCTGCGTGTTCGCGTACCGGCCCGCGCCCATCCAGGCCACCTGGCTCGGGTACTTCGCGACGACGGGCGTCGAGCAGATGGACTGGCTGCTGGCCGACGCGGCGAGCATCGCGCCGGGCGAGGAGACGCACTACACCGAGCGCATCGGGCTGCTGCCGCGCACGCGCCTGTGCTTCCGGCCGCCGGGCGATGCGCCCCCCGTGGCGGCACTGCCCGCGCTCGCCAACGGCCACATCACCTTCGGCAGCTTCCAGAACCTCGGCAAGATCGGCGACGCGGTCCTGGCGGCCTGGTCGCGCGCGATGCGGGCCGTGCCCGGTTCGCACCTGCGCCTGCAGAACGGGCAGCTCGGCGACGCCGGCGCGCGCGAGCAGCTGATGCGGCGCCTGCGGGCCGCGGGAATCGACGACGGCCGCGTCGCGATGCACGGGCGCACGTCGCGGCTCGCGTACCTGCGGGCGCATTCCAAGGTCGACATGATCCTCGACACCTTCCCCTACCCGGGCGGCACGACCACCTGCGAGGCGCTGTGGATGGGCGTGCCCACCCTCACGCTCGCGGGCGACCGCATGCTGTCGCGCCAGGGCGCAAGCCTGCTGCATGCGGCCGGGCTCGATGGGTGGATCGCGAAGGACGAGGGCGACTACCTGCAAAAGGCGCAGGCGTTCTGCTCGGACATCCACGCGCTCGCGAAGCTGCGGGGCGGTTTGCGGGAGCGGGTGGCGGGCACGCCGCTCTTCGACGCGGCCCTGTTCGCGCGCGACTTCACGCAGGCGCTGCGCGAGATGGCGCTGGCGCGCTAGACCAGCGATCCGCTGTTGAGCCGCAGCTGCCGGCCGCAGCGCGCGGCCAGCGTCTCGTCGTGCGTCACCATCACGAACGCCGTGCCGCGCTCGCGCGCGAGCTTGAGCATCAGGTCGAACACGATGTCGGCGGTGCCGCGGTCGAGGTTGCCGGTGGGCTCGTCCGCCATCACGCAGGCCGGGTTCGCGACCAGCGCGCGCGCGATCGCGACGCGCTGGCGTTCACCGCCCGATAGCTCCGCCGGCCGGTGGCCGATGCGGTGGCCGAGGCCCACGGACTCCAGCGTCTGCTTCGCAACGCGCGCGCAATCTTCCGGCGAGTCGCGGCGGATGCGAAGCGGCATGCCGACGTTGTCCAGGGCGCTGAACTCAGGCAGCAAGTGGTGGAACTGGTAGACAAAGCCCAGGTGCCGGTTGCGCAGCTTGCCCTGCGCGGCGGCGTCCAGTCGCGTGAATTCGTGCCCCATCAGTTCGACAGTGCCCGAGGTGGGTGCGTCGAGGCCGCCGAGCAGGTGCAGCATCGTGCTCTTGCCCGAGCCGGACGCACCGACGATCGCGACCGTCTCGCCCTTGCGCACTTCGATGTCGACGCCACGCAGCACCTCGACGTCGAGTCCGCCTTCGCTGAAACGCTTGGTAAGCCCCTTGGCGCGCAGCACGTAGTCGCTCATCGGCTCACTCATAACGCAGGGCCTCCGCGGGGTTGACGCGGCTCGCGCGCCAGCTCGGATAGATCGTCGCCACGAAAGCGAGCACCAGCGAGATGACGGCGATCGGCAGGATGTCCGATCGCTGCGGGTCGCTGGGCATGCGGCTGATCAGGTAGATGTCCTTGGGCAGGAAGCTCGCGTGGAACAGTTGCTCCAGCGCCGGCACGATCACATCGATGTTGTAGGCGATCCCCAGGCCCAGCATCAGGCCGGCGAAGGTGCCGATGACGCCCACCGCGGCGCCCTGCACGACGAAGATCCCCATGATGCTGGCGGGGCTCGCGCCGAGCGTGCGCAGGATCGCGATGTCGGCGCGCTTGTCGGTCACCGTCATCACGAGCGTGCTCACGAGGTTGAACGCGGCCACGGCGACGATCAGGGTGAGGATGATGAACATCATGCGCTTTTCGACCTGCACCGCCGCGAACCAGGTCCGGTTCTGCCGCGTCCAGTCGCGGATCAGCACTTCGCCGGTGAGCGTGCGGCCCAGCTCGGCGGCCACCTCGGGCGCCTGGTGCAGGTCCTTGAGCTTCAGGCGGATGCCCGTCGGGCCTTCGTAGCGGAAGATTTTCGCCGCGTCGTCCTGGTGCAGCATCGCGAGCGCGCTGTCGTATTCGAAGTGGCCCGAATCGAAGGTGCCGACCACCGTCATCTGTTTCAGGCGCGGCACGACGCCGGCCGGGGTGACCTGGCCGCTGGGCGCGATCAGGGTGACCGGGTCGCCGGTGCGCACGCCGAGGGCCCGCGCGAGCTCGACGCCCAGCACCACGCCGAATTGGCCGGCCACCAGCTTGTCGAGCACCGGCTGCATGCTCGCGGCGATGTCGGTCACCTCGGCTTCATGCGCGGGGTCGATGCCGCGCACCATCACGCCGCGCATGTCCTCGCCCCGCGCGAGCAGGGCCTGGGCCGAGACGAAAGTTGCGGCGCCGACGACCTGCGGATTCTTCTTCGCCTCCGCGATCGTGCGATTCGCATCCGGCAGCATGCCCCCGCCGGGGCCGAACACTTCGATGTGCGACACCACGCCCAGCATCCGGTCGCGCACTTCCTTCTGGAAGCCGTTCATCACCGACAGCACGATGATGAGCGCCGCCACGCCCAGCGCGATGCCGAGCATGGACACGCCGGAGATGAAGGAGATGAAGCCGTTGCGCCGGGTGGCGCGGCCTGCGCGGGTGTAGCGCCAGCCCAGGGCCAGTTCGTAAGGGATTCGCATGGATGAGGGCAAGCCCTGCTTATTGTTGGGCCAGATTGTGGCATCCCCGACAATACGGGCATGTCGGACGGCGCCCACTTGTTGATCCCCTTCGCCTCATGCCTGGCGCCGGGGTCCGGCGAGGCGTTGCGGAGCACTCCCCTGCCCCACCTCGCGAGCCTGCTCACGCGCCTCGTTCCCGGCGAGAAGCCGCCGGGCGACGAGCACTCGCTGTCGATGCCGCACGAGCGCCTGCTCGCCACGCTCCTGGGGCTCCCCACCGTCGACGGCCTCATCCCGTGGGCCGCGCGCGAGGCGTCGCATGAGCGGCTCGGCGGCGCGGACGGCGCCTGGGCCTGGATCACGCCCTGCCACTGGCGCGTGGGCACCGACCACGTGGCCATGGACGTGGTGGCCGACCTGTCCGTAGATGAGCAGCAGTCCCGCACCTGCCTCGAAGCGATGCGCCCTTACTTTGCCGAGGACGGGATCGACCTGCACTATGTCGCGCCCACCCGCTGGCTCGCGCGCGGCGACCTCTTCCGGCAACTGCCCGCCGCATCGCTGGATCGCGTGGAAGGCCGCGTCATCGACCCCTGGATGCCGCGCACGGCCGGCGCCGCGCCGCTGCGCCGCCTGCAGCAGGAGATGCAGATGCTGCTGTACACGCATCCGCTGAACGAGGACCGCATCGCGCGCGGGCTGCTGCCCATCACGTCGTTCTGGGCGAGCGGCACGGGCGCGCTGGGCACCGACAGCGCGGCGTCCACGGCTCCGCCGCGCATCGCCGAAGCCTTGCGCCAGCCCGCGCTGCATGAAGACTGGGCCGCGTGGGCCTCGGCGTGGCGCGAGATCGATGCGACCGAGTGCGCGGCCCTCGTGCAAACGCTGCGCACCGGGGCGCCGGTCCAGCTCTCGTTGTGCGGCGAACGCAGCGCGCGCACCTGGACGAGCGAAGGCGCCGGCGGACTCATGCGCAGGCTCGGTGGCATGATCGCGCCCGTGAAACCCGCCGACGTGCTCGAAGCCCTATGAAGATCATTCCCCGCGACATCCCGCCGCGCGCCGCCTGGGCGCTGGAACAGGCGGGTGTCCATCCGCTGCTCGCGCGGCTCTACGCCGCGCGCGGCGTGCTCGGCAAGGACGAACTCGACGACGGCCTCGCCCGCCTGCTGCCGCCCGCCGGCATGCGGGGCCTCGCGCAGGCCTCCGTGCTGCTGGCCGATGCCATCGCCGGCGACCGGAAGCTGTGCATCGTCGCGGACTACGACTGCGACGGCGCCACCGCCTGCGCCGTCGCCGTGCGCGGCCTGCGCCTCCTCGGCGCGAAGCACGTCGACTACCTCGTGCCCGACCGCGTGATCGACGGCTACGGCCTCACGCCGCCGATCGCACGGCGCGTCAAGCAGCGCGGCGCCGACGTGCTCATCACGGTGGACAACGGCATCGCGAGCGTGGAGGGTGTCGCGACCGCGAACGAGCTGGGCCTGCAGGTGCTGGTGACGGACCATCACCTGCCCGGCGCGCAACTGCCGGACGCCGCGGTGATCGTGAACCCGAACCACCCCGAGTGCGGCTTCGAGAGCAAATCCATTGCCGGTGTCGGCGTGATGTTCTACGTGCTGCTGGCCTTGCGCTCCGAGCTGCGCCAGCGCGGCGTCTTCGATGCGCAGACGCAGCCCAAGCTCGACGCGCTCCTGCCGCTCGTCGCGCTGGGGACTGTGGCCGACGTCGTCAAGCTCGACGCGAACAATCGCCGCCTCGTCGCGCAGGGCCTCAAGCGCATCCGCGCGGGCGCGATGCCCTGCGGACTCGCGAGCCTCTTTGCCGCCGCCGCGCGCAAGCATGCGATGGCCACGACCTTCGACTTCGGCTTCGCGCTCGGGCCGCGCATCAATGCGGCGGGCCGCATGTCCGACATGACGCTCGGCATCGAATGCCTGATGACGGACGACGCCGCGCGCGGCGACGAACTCGCGAAGCAGCTCGACGCGATCAACCGCGAGCGCCGCGAAGTCGAGGGCGACATGCGCGAACAGGCGATGGAAATCGTCGACACGCTGTTCGACGAAGGCGAGGAACCGCCGCCCGCCATCTGCGTGTTCGACCCCGACTTCCACGAGGGCGTGGTGGGCATCGTCGCTTCGCGCGTGAAGGACAAGCTGCACCGCCCCACCTTCGTCTTCGCGGCGAGCCAGGCGCCGGGCAAGGAGCACGAGCTCAAGGGATCGGGCCGCTCGATCCCGGGCTTCCACCTGCGCGACGCGCTCGACCTCGTGGCCAAGCGCCACCCCGGCGTGCTGCTGCGTTTCGGCGGCCATGCGATGGCTGCGGGCTGCACGGTGCCGGAGGACCAGCTCGACGTCTTCGAGAACGCGCTGACGCAGGTCGCTCACGAATGGCTGGACGCCGCGACACTCAAGCGTAGCCTCGCCACAGACGGCCCGCTCGCGCCGGAATACCGCCGCGCCGACCTGGTCGACACGCTGCATCATGAAGTGTGGGGCCAGGGCTTCGCGCCGCCGGTGTTCAGCGAGGAGGTCGAAGTGATTTCACAGCGCCTCGTGGGGGACAAGCACCTGCAGCTGAAGCTGAAGCACCAGGGCCAGCCGGTGGACGGCATCTGGTTCGGCCGCACGGAACCTTTGCCCGCGCGCGTGACGCTCGCGTTCCGGCTCGATGCGGACGAATGGCAGGGGGTGCGGCGCGTGCGCTTCCTGGTGGAAGGCGCCGACGAGCAGGCGTGACTCAGGCGTGCAGGCCAGCGGGGACCGGCGCGCGCTCGTCGTCGAAATAGGCGAAGAGCTTGGCCGCGATGCCGCGCAGCTCGCGGTCCTGCAGGGTGTGCGCGCGTGCCAGCTGCCACATCGCGTACTCGCGGTCGCCCAGCATCATGGAGGTGTTGATGCAGCGGCCATGCCCTGCCATGAGCAGCGCGAAAGCCGAGAGCAGGGAGGTGGGGCAGTAGCGCATGGAGCCGGTCAGGGCGTCGTACTCGTCCGAGGCATCGATCGACGTCAGGGTGATTTCGCTCCAGGGCACATTGACGTGGGCGACGGCGTTGTTCATGACGGGGCTCCTGCGGTGGCTGGGGTTTCTCGTTTCGACCTGGATTGATCCTAGGTCGAGCCCCGCGTCGGCGCGGTCGGCGAGGGCAGGTTCCGTCTGTCGGACGCCTGCCGCCGCCGCGCGTAGTCAATCGCGATGGGCCCTGTCGGCGCAGGTGTAGAAGGTCGAGCGCGGCATGGCGCGCTGGCAGTCGGCCATGGCGACACGCTGCACCGGGGCGGCCGCGTCACGCGTCTGGGCCCTGGCCACCTGCTGGCTGCACAGCATCCAGAACGCGACGAGCTGGCCGATGGCCAGCAGACCGAGGGCGGCCCACATCAGCATGTCTCGGGGCGTGGCGGCGCGGGTGCGGGCGGAAGAGGTGGGCATGTCGGGTTCCTGCGGAAGTTGCAGCGATGTTAGGAAGCCCCTTGCACGGCCGAGTCAGGCCGCAGCCGCGTGAGGCTGTAGGACGGGAGCGCGGCGCGGCGGGAGCCGCCACAATCGCGGCATGCAGAACCTGCTCGACGCGGCCATGACGGCGGCCCGGCTCCCCTATCCCGCCCTGGCCGAGGAGATTCGCCGGCTGCTGGCGGATGCGTCGGTGCAGGTGCCCGAACGGCTCGTGCAGCCCCTCGCCGGAGGCGGCAGCCTGTTCGTCATGCCCGCCTGCGACAGCCGCATCGCGATCGCCAAGCTCATCACGTTCACGCCCGCTAACGCGGGCAGCGGCCGCGCCGCCATCCAGGGCGACGTCGCCGTGTTCGACGTGGCGACGGGCGCGCGCATCGGCCTGCTCGACGGTCCCACCGTCACCGCGCGCCGGACCGCCGCGGTGTCGCTGCTGGCGGCGCAGCATCTCGCACCCAGCGCGGCCGGGCCGCTGCTGGTGGTCGGCGCCGGCGCGCAGGGGCGTGCGCACGTGGAAGCCTTTGCACAGGGGCTCGGCGTGCGCGAGGTCGCGATCGCGTCCCGCAGCGCCGCCAGCGCGCAGGCGCTCTCCGCCCATGCACGGACGCTCGGCCTTGCGGCCCGTGTCGTGGAGGACCCTCACGCGGCGCTCGCGGACTGCCCGCTGGTAGTGACCTGCACACCCGCGAACGCAGTCGTGCTGCGTGCCAGGCCACGCGATGACGCCTTCATCGCGGCCGTCGGCGCCTTCACGCCCGCCATGGTCGAGCTGGACGCCGGCATGTGCCGGGACATGGCGCAACGGGGACGCGTGGTCGTCGATACGCGCGATGCTCAACACGAAGCCGGTGACCTGATCCAGGCCGGCCTGGACGTGTCCTCGTTCCCCACACTGGGCGAGGTCCTGCGCGATGCGGCGCCGGCCGGGCGCGGACCCGTGCTGTTCAAGAGCTGCGGCTGGGCCGGCTGGGACCTGGCCGCCGCCCGCCTGGCGGTCAGGCAAGGGGAAGCGGGATGAAGATTCGCGGCCCGGCGATCCGGATCGCCGCGTCGCAGCGGCTCAGGCCTTGGGCAGCGTGACGCCGCTTTGCCCCTGGTACTTGCCGCCGCGGTCCTTGTAGCTCGTCTCACAGACTTCGTCGCTCTCGAAGAAGAGCACCTGCGCGCAGCCCTCGCCCGCGTAGATCTTCGCGGGCAGCGGCGTGGTGTTGGAGAACTCCAGCGTCACGTAGCCTTCCCATTCCGGTTCGAAGGGCGTCACGTTGACGATGATCCCGCAGCGCGCATAGGTGCTCTTGCCCAGGCAGATCGTGAGCACGTTGCGCGGGATGCGGAAGTACTCCACCGTGCGCGCGAGCGCGAAGCTGTTGGGCGGGATGATGCAGAAGTCGCCATGCATGTCCACGAAGCTCTTCTCGTCGAAGTTCTTCGGGTCCACCACGGTGCTGTGGATGTTGGTGAACACCTTGAACTCGGGCGCGCAGCGGATGTCGTAGCCGTAGCTGGAGGTGCCGTAGCTGATGATCTTGTGGCCCTCGCGCTCGCGCACCTGCTTCGGCTCGAAGGGCTCGATCATGCCGTGCTGCTCCGACATGCGGCGGATCCATTTGTCGCTCTTGATGCTCATGAAGTTCTCTCCTGCCGGGAATTGTAGGGGCGGGGCCCCGCCCCTCAACCGGCGATCACCGCGCGTTCGATCGCCCGGTCGTCCCCGAGCACGATCAGGGAGAAGAGCAGCTCGTCGAGGTTGGCCGCCTGCGCTGTCTTGCGCGCGAGCAGCGGCGTGGCCTTCGGGTCGATCACGATGAAGTCCGCTTCGCAGCCCGGCTGCAGGTTGCCCACGACGCCGTCGAGGCCCAGCGCCTGCGCCGCGCCCGCCGTGTGCTGCCACCAGAGGTTCTGCGGCGACAGCGACACGCCGGGCTTGGTCTGGCCTTCGCGCCCCACGTAGTACGCCGCCAGCATCGTGTGGAAGGGACTGAAGCTCGTGCCGCCGCCGACGTCGCTCGCGAGGCCATGCTTGAAGCCGATGCGCCGGGCGCCTTCGTAGTCGAAGAAGCCGCTGCCGAGGAACAGGTTGCTCGTGGGGCTCACCGCCGCCGCCGCACCGGTGGAGCGCATCAGCGCGCGGTCTTCGTCGTCGAAATGGATGCAATGCGCGTAGATGGCACGCTCGCGCATCAGCCCGAAATCGTCGTAGATCGACAGGTAGCTGCGCGAGGCGGGAAAGAGCTCGCGCGCCCATGCGATCTCGTCGAGGTTCTCCGCGACGTGCGACTGGATCCACACGTCCGGATACCTGGCCGCGAGCTCGCCCGCGCCGCGCAGCTGCGCTTCGGTGCAGCTGGGCGCGAAGCGTGGGGTGATCGCATAGCCCAGCCGGCCGTTGCCGTGCCAGCGCTGGATCAGCGCTTCGGTGTCGACGAGCGATTGCTCCGTCTGGTCGCGCACGCCGTCGGGCGAGTGCCGGTCCTGCAGCACCTTGCCCGCGATCATCCGCATGCCGCGCCCCTGTGCCTCGGTCATGAGCGCATTGACCGACGACGGATGCGATGTCGCGAACGTGAGCGCACTCGTCACGCCGTGGCGCAGCAATTCGTCGACGAAGAAGGTCGCGAGTTCGCCCGCATAGGCCTCGTCCGAGAATTTGGATTCGTGGGGAAAGGTGTAGTTCTCGAGCCAGGGCAGCAGCCCCGGGGCCGGCGAACCGATCACGTCCAGTTGCGGGAAGTGGATATGCAGGTCGATGAAGCCGGGGGCGATGATGCGGCACGGGAGGTGTTCGACGGCGACGCCGGGGAAGTTGCCCGCCAGCGCCTGGTAGCTGCCCGCCGCCCGGACGACGCGCCGCCCCTGCGCATCCGGGCCGACCACCAGCAGGCCGTCCTCGTCGAAGACCGCCGAAGCATCGTCGGCGAAACGGAGAAGGGAGGCTCGAAAGGCGCGCATCGCCCTATTTTGCAATTTTCCCCTGCACGCCCGACACGAGGTAGTTCATGGAGAGGATCTGTTCGTCCGTCAGGGCCTGACCGCGCGCGAGCACTTCATGGCCTTCGTTGTCCACGATCGGCCCCACGAAGGGTCGCAGCTTGCCCGATGCGATGTCCTGCTGGCGCGCGAGCACTTCGCCCTGCACCGACTTCGGCACCTTCGGGCCGAAGTCGCCGACGCGGATCATCCCTTCCTTCACGCCGCCCCACACGTTGCCGCTCTTCCAGGACCCGTCGAGCACCGCCTGCGTGCGGCGCTTGTAGTAGTCACCCCATTGGTGCGTGACGGCGACGATCTGCGCGTCCGGGCCGGCCTTGCGCATGTCCGAGTGGTAGGCCACGGCCATCTTGCCGCGCTCCTGCGCCGCCGTCATCACGGCGGTGGAACCGGTGTGGAACGCGATCACGTCGACGTCCTGGTTGAAGAGCGTCATCGCCGCCTCCCGCTCGCGCGGCGGGTCGAACCAGGCGTTGAGCCACACGACCTTGACCTGTGCCTTCGGGTCCACCGAGCGCATGCCCAGCGTGAAGGCGTTGATGCCTTGCAGCACTTCGGGAATCGGGAAGCCGGCCACGTAACCCGCGACGTGCGACTTCGACATGCGCCCCGCCGCGATCCCCGCGAGGTAGCGGCCTTCGTAATAGCGGGCGTTCGCTGTTGCCACGTTGGGCGCCGTCTTGTAGCCGGTGATGGATTCGAACTTCACATCCGGAAATTCCTTCGCCACCTTCATGGTGGGCTCCATGTAGCCGAAGCTCGGCGTGAAGATGAGCTTGTGGCCCGTCGCCGCGAGATCGCGAATCACGCGCTCGGCGTCGGGGCCTTCGGGCACGTTCTCCACGAAGTCCGCCTTGACCTTGTCTCCGTAGGCCGACTGCACGGCCTGCCGCGCGTCCTCGTGCTGGCGCACCCAGCCGGCCTCGGTGACCGGCGCGACATAGACGAAGCCGATCTTCAGCGGCTCGGCCGCGGCGGCATGAAAGGCGGGAATCGAAAAACAGGCGGCCGCGAGCGCAGCAGCGAGGTTTTTGTACATGGTGGTCCTCTACATGGCCCCGAAAATGAAATTGCCGCTGCGGGGCGCAACGGCGACGATGATTTTACCCAGTCGCGTTGGTCGATGGCTGGGAAGCTCGGTGTAGTCACGCGCTGGGTCGCGTCAGGCAGTGCCCGGTGGGGCTCATACTGCGGCGGTTTTGCTTCGCAAAACTTCCCTGGGATTTCCGGGCTGGGGGCGGGGCCGCAAAAACTCGCTTCGCTAACGCTCTCGCTCAAACACTTGCGGCCAGTCAGTTCACGAAGCGCGCAAGCGCGCCCGCCCCCAGCCCGGAAATCCCAGGCGCCGCAGAAATCGCCCCACCGGGCACCGCCTGCCGCGACCCGGAGAGTGGTACTCGGATGTTCAAACCCGCAGGCACGCCACTCCTCGGGTCGCGTCAGGCGGTAGGCGGCAGGGGCGATTTCTGTGGTGGCTGCTTTCGCTGCTCCGGCGGCGGAGCGCGCTTGCGCGCCTTGTGAACTGACTCACCGCAAGTGTTTGAGCGAGAGCGTCAGCGAAGCGAGTTTTTGCGGTGCCGCCGCCGGAGCAGCGAAAGCAGCGGAGTTTTTGCGAAGCAAAAACCGCCACAGTATGAGCCCCTGCCGCATACCGCCTGACGCGACCAGCGCGCTCTACAAATCACTCAAAGGACGCAAACACCTCGTCGAGTTGCGCACGCCACTTCTTCTTCATCGCCTCATCCACGAAGCTCGCCTCGAAGCTGTTCGCGGCCAGCTGGTAGGCGTGCCTCGCATCCATGCCGGTCGCCGCGAAGGTCTGCAGGAAGTTGTCGTTCATGTAGCCGCCGAAGTACGCCGGGTCATCCGAGTTCACCGTCGCAACGATGCCCGCGTCGAGCAGCTGCTTCAGGTTGTGGTCTTCCAGTTTCGGGAACACGCACAGCTTCAGGTTGGACAACGGGCACACCGTGAGCGGAATGCGGTCCTTTGCCAGCCGCTTCATCAGCGCGGGATCCTTCACCGACTGCACGCCGTGGTCGATGCGCTCCACGTGCAGGGTGTCCAGCGCCGTCCAGACGTACGCGGGCGGGCCCTCTTCGCCCGCATGCGCGACGAGGTGCAGGCCGAGTTCGCGGCAGCGCTCGAACACGCCCGCGAACTTCTCGGGGGGATGGCCCACCTCGCTCGAATCGAGGCCCACGCCGATGAACTTGTCCCGGAAGGGCATGGCCTCCTCCAGCGTCGCGAAGGCCTCGGCCTCGCTCAGGTGGCGCAGGAAGCACAGGATGAGCGAACCGTCCACGCCGAGCCGCGCACGCGCGTCTTCGCAGGCGCGATGCAGGCCGTCGATCACCGTGCGCATCGCGACACCCCGCGCCGTGTGCGTCTGCGGATCGAAGAACAGTTCCGCGTGCACCACGTGGTCCGCGGCGGCGCGCTCGAAGTACGCCCACGCCATGTCGTAGAAGTCCTGCTCCTTGAGCAGCACACTCGCCCCGGCGTAGTAGATGTCCAGGAAGCTTTGCAGGTTGGTGAAGGCATAGGCGCGCCGCAACGCCTCGACGCCCGGGTACGCAAGCTTCACGCCGTTGCGCTGCGCGAGCTCGAAGATCAGCTCGGGCTCGAGCGAGCCCTCGATGTGGATGTGCAGTTCGGCCTTCGGCATGCGGCGCAGCAGCTCGGGCAGGCGTGCGGGGGAAATGTCGGGGTGTTGGTTCATGGAGTCGGCGACGCAGAAAAATACACATGCAGGATATCGCGCCGACGCAGTCGCAACAGCTCGTTACCAAATAGTCCTGCTCATCCAGCCGGCCCCTCAGGTTGCTCCCATTGACGGCATGAAGCCTGCATGACCGAATGGGCCCGGCGCGCGCATTACCAGTGCCCGCGCCGAGCGGATCCAAGTATCAACCGAAACTTTCGGCGCGCCTACGAGGCACGCCGATCGACTGCCCAAGGAGGGTAAGCAGTGAAAATCCTATCCAGGACATGGATGCCGGCGTGCGCGTCGGCGGTGGCTGCGGCGATGCTCGCGGCCTGCGGTGGCGGCGCTGATACGGCCTCCACCAATTCCTCGGCCCAGGCCCCGCTGGCGGCGGCCCAGGCCCCCGCCCCGCTTCGAGCGCAGCCCTCCCCCTCCGGCGAGGTCACCAGCACACCGGTCGACACCGACCGCGGCAGCCGGGTCGGGCAGGCGCGCAAGAACAACGTGTACATCGTGCAGCTGGACGAAAAGCCGGTCACCGCGTACGACGGAAGCATCAAGGGCCTGCAGGCGACCAAGCCGAAGAAGGGCCAGAAGATCGACCCGAACTCGCCGGCCGTCGTCAACTACATGGCGCACCTCGCGTCCAAGCACGACGCCGCGATCCAGGGCGTCGGCGGCGCCAAGAAGCTCTATAGCTACGGCTATGTCTACAACGGCTTCGCGGCCGAACTCACGGACGCGCAGGTCGCCAAGCTCTCGCAGGCCAAGGGCGTGCTCGCGGTGAGCAAGGACGAAGTGCGCAGCATGGACACCTCGTCCACGCCCAACTTCCTGGGCCTCGCGGGCTCGGGCGGTTTCTGGAACACGACCGGCGCCAAGGGCGAAGGCGTGATCATCGGCATGGTCGATTCGGGCATCTGGCCCGAGTCCCTCAGCTTCACCGACCGCACCGGCACGAACGGCAATGCGTCCAAGGACGGCAAGCTGGACTACCAGCAGATCCCCGGCTGGAACGGCAAGTGCACGCCCGGCGACCAGTTCTCCGGCACGGATTGCAACCAGAAGCTGATCGGCGCGCGTTACTACAACGCGGGCTGGGGCGGCAATGCAGGCGTCGCCGCGGCCTTCCCCTTCGAGTACAACTCGCCGCGCGACTGGGGCGGCCACGGCACGCACACGGCCAGCACGGCGGGCGGCAACAGCGGCGTGCCGGTCACCGGCCCCGCGGCGCCCTTCGGCACGATCAGCGGCATGGCGCCGCGCGCGCGCATCGCGGCGTACAAGGTCTGCTGGGCGGTCGAGCCGGAAGGCGGCTGCTTCTCGTCGGACAGCGTCGCGGCCATCGACCAGGCGGTCGCGGACGGCGTGGACGTGATCAACTTCTCCATCAGCGGCTCGACGACGAACTTCCGCGACCCCGTGGAAATCGCCTTCCTGTTCGCGGCGGACGCGGGCGTCTTCGTCGCGGCCTCCGCCGGCAACAGCGGCCCCACGGCCAGCACCGTGGCGCACCCCGGCCCGTGGCTCACCACGGTGGCGGCAGGCACGCACAACCGCACGGCGGTGGGCTCGGTCACGCTCGGCAACGGCACGACCTACAACGGCATCTCGCTGGCGGCCACCGCCGCGGGTCCGGCCGGGTTCATCGACGCCAGCGCCGCAGCACTCCCGGGCGCGAGCACGGCCTCCGCGGGCCTGTGCTTCTCGGCGTCCTGGAACGGCGGCACCCCCGTGCTCGACCCGGCCAAGGTCTCCGGCAAGGTCGTCCTGTGCGACCGCGGCACCAACGACCGCGTGAACAAGAGCCTCGCGGTGAAGGAAGCCGGCGGCATCGGCATGGTGCTGGTCAACGTCGCACCGGGCTCGTCGCTGAACGCCGACTACCACTCGGTGCCCACCGTGCACGTCGACGACACGGCGCGTCCGTCGCTCAAGGCCTATGCCGCCACGACGGGCGCCACGGCGACCGTCGCGAAGGGCACCTTCGACTTCAGCGCGCCGGCGCCGTTCACCGCCTCGTTCTCCTCGCGCGGCCCCTTGCTCGCCGGCGGCGGCAGCCTGCTCAAGCCCGACCTGATCGCGCCGGGCAACGACATCCTCGCGGCGGTCGCGCCCCCGGGCAACTCGGGCCGCAGCTTCGACCTGTACAGCGGCACCTCGATGTCCAGCCCGCACGTGGCCGGCCTCGCGGCGCTGTTCAAGCAGCTGAAGCCCACGTGGTCCCCGATGGCGATCAAGTCCGCGCTGATGACGACCGGCACCGACGTGCTCGACGGCCCCAACACCAACCCGCTGGTGATCTTCCGCCAGGGCGCGGGCCACGTGAAGCCGATCGCGGCGACGGACCCCGGCCTGGTGTTCGATTCGGGCTACGCGGACTGGCTGGGCTTCCTGTGCGGCACGCAGCTGCCGGCCTCGTTCTGCACTTCGTCGGGCATCCCGGTGCTGAACCCGAGCGACATGAACGTCGCGTCGATCGCGCTGGGCGCCCTGCCGGGCGTGCAGACCGTGACGCGCCGCGTGACGAACGTGAGCAACACCACTGCCACTTACAACGCCAGCCTCACCGGCATGGCGGGCTTCACGGTGGCCGTGAACCCCGCGACCTTCACGATCGCGCCCGGCCAGACGAAGTCGTTCACCACGACCTTCACCCGCACCACGGCGGCGCCGCTGCTCACGTACGCGGGCGGGCAGCTCACGCTCTCCGACGGCACGCACAACGTGCGCATCCCGATCGTCGCGCGGCCGGTGGCCATGGGCGCGCCGACCGAGGCGAGCGGTTCGTACAACGTGACCTTCGGCTACGACGGCGCATTCACCGCGACGGCGCGCGGGCTCGTGCCGGCGGCCAAGCAGCCGGGCTCGGTCGCGACGAACGGCGCGGTGGACTTCACCGTGACGCTGCCAGCGGGCATGACGCACGTCCGCTTCTCGACCTTCGACAGCGACGTGAGCCAGGCGAGCGACCTCGACATGGAGGTGTACTACGGCGGCAACCTCGTGGGCTCCAGCGGCGGCGCCACGGCGCAGGAAGAAGTGAGCTTCCGCAACCCGCCGGCGGGCACGTACACCGTGCGCGTGATCGGGTTCGCGGTGCCCTCGGGCGCGGCCAACTTCAACCTGTACAGCTGGCAACTGGGTGCCGCGGCCACGGGCAACATGACGGTGACCGCGCCGTCGACGGCGACCACCGGCCAGGCCGGCACCATCAACATCGCGACCAGCGGCTTGACCCCGGGCACGAAGTACATGGGCTCGGTGGCCTACAGCGGCACGAGCAACCTGCCCAACCCGACGATCATCCGCGTCGATCCGTGATGAGGTGAGCGATGGCCGCTCGCGCGGCCTGAATAAAAAAAGCCCGGCCATGCCGGGCTTTTTTTTCTTCGCCTCAAAAGCCCCACTTCGACCCCGCGCCGAACGCCGTCGCCACGCCCAGCGCAAGGAAAAGCAGCGCCGCCACGATCCGCACCAGCCGCAACGGGATGCGATGCGCCGCCCGGTCCCCCAGCAGCACGGCCGGCACGTCGGCGATCAACATCCCCAGCGTCGTGCCCGCCACGACTTCGAACAGCGAGTTGTACTTCGCCGCGAGCGCGATGGTCGCGAGCTGCGTCTTGTCGCCGACTTCGGCCAGGAAGAAGGCGACGAGCGTCGTGCCGAAGGCGCCGAAGGCCGCGAACTTCGCGTCGTCCTCCAGCTTGTCGGGAATCAGCGTCCAGGCCGCCATGGCGACGAAGGACGCGGCCAGGATCAGGCGCAGGGTCTGCGGCTCGACCAGCGAGGTCAGCCAGGCGCCCAGCGCCCCGGCCAGGCCGTGGTTGACCACGGTGGCGGCCAGGATGCCCAGGATGATGGGGATGGGTTTGCGGAACTTGGTGGCCAGGAGAAAGGCCAGCAGCTGGGTCTTGTCGCCGATTTCCGCGACCGCGACGATGCCGGTCGATACGAGGAATGCTTCCATGAATGCTCCAGGCCGGGATGAACGAAGTCCAATGACTACGCGCCTCCCGGCCGAGGGGTGGCGGCGTAGTCAAAGGTCTTGCCAGGCTGGATGCTGCTTGCACCATGGCCGCGAGGGCCAAGTGTGTTGATGCAAGCTCCTTCGGGGCGGAAGGACGGCTACTCCCCAATGACCGCACGATTCTAGCCGGGGGCGTTCACCCGCGCCCGCCGGGGGGCTTCAGTCGCGGCGGCCGTCGCGGTGGTGGCGTTCCCAGCCGCCGCCATGGTGGTGGGTGCGTGCCCATTCGCGGCGCTGCCATTCGGCACGGCGCCAGGCGCGCTCCTCATACGTGGTGCGGAAGTAGATCGGCGCGGGGCCGAGGTAGATCGGCTCGGACTCGACGTACACCGGGCGCTGTTCGTAGTACGGCCGGGGTTGCACGTAGACCGGGCGGGGCTGCACGTACACGGGCGCGGGCTCCACGTACACCGGCGCGCCTTGCAGGCCGATGGAGAAGAAGACGTCGCTGCGGGCATGCGCCGCGGAGGCGGCACCGAGGCCCGCGACCGCCAGGGCGGCGCCTGCGAGCAATTTGGCGGAGAGAGAGGCTTTCATGTGGACTCCTTGGTTGGGATGGGTCCATCATCTGCCTGCCTGCATGAACGCTGACTGAACGGATCGCAGAAATCCGTTCAGGCTGCGGGAAGCGCGATGCGCACGCGCCCCCCGCCCCATTCCGAGCGCTCCAGCTTCAGTTCCCCCTCGTGGCTGGCCACCAGGTCGTTCACCACCGCCAGGCCCACCCCGTGCCCGGGCACCTGCTCGTCGGCGCGCACATGCAGCTGCAGGATGGCCTGCGTGTCGCCGAAGCCCTTGCCGTCGTCGTCGATCTCCAGCACGAGGCGCCTGCGCTCGGTCCACGCTTTCACGCGCACCCGGTGCACGGCCCACTTGGCCGCGTTGTCCATGACGTTGCCGAGCATCTCGAAGGCATCGCCCTCGTCGATGCGCCAGCTGAGGCCGGCCGGGCAGTCGATGGCGAAGTCCAGCGACTTGTCCGCGTAGACCTTCTGCAGGGAGTCCCGGATGCGATGCAGCACCGGCGCGATCGCAAGGTGCGGCGCGAAACGCGCCAATCCGCTGGCCGCCGCGCGGCCGAGCTGGTGCTGCACGATGTCGTCCATGCGCGCCACCTGCTGCGTCACCGCGGCCGGCAGCTCCGCGGGCTCGTGCAGCGCGCCGCGCAGCACGGCCAGGGGCGTCTTCAGGCTGTGCGCGAGAAAACTCAGCGCCTCCTTGTAGCGCGTCTGGCGCACGCGCTCCTGCTTGATGAGCGTGTTGAGGTTGCCGGTGAGCGCGGCGATCTCGGCGGGATAGCGCCCTTCGACCTCGGACTGCTCGCCCTGTTCGATGCGCCGCACTTCGCGCGCCACGCGGCGCAGCGGCGACAGGCCCCATTCGAGCAGCAGCGTCTGCGAGAGCAGCAGCAAGAGCGAAGCCCCCGCGAGCCAGGTCCACATGGTGCGTTCGAAGACAGCGATCTCGCGGTTGAATTCCGACTTGTCCTCCAGCACCGAGAGCACCAGCGGCACGGGCTGCGTCTTGCCCGCCCAGCTCACGCCGTAGCTCGCGGCGAGGTAGGTGCGGCCCTGCGTGGTGCGCGTGTCGTAACGCCATTGCCCGACGGGCACGTCGCGCTGGAAGGGAGGCTCCGCGCCCACGGTGGAAGGCGACTGCCACTCCTCGCGCTTCGCGACGTTGACGACATTGGCATACAGCCCGGAGGCGGGCAGCGACAGGCGCGGCTCGGGAAAGGACGGCGGCATGACGAGCGCGCCCGCGTCGTCGATCTCCGCGCCGGCGAGCAGCAGGTACACCGTGCTTTGCAGCTGCGCGAAGCGCTGGGTGAGCACGCTGTCCTGGTGCGCGCGCTGCACCGCCCAGCCCGCGCCCGCGACGAAAGTGACCAGCACCACGGCGGCGCCCAGGATCAGGCGCGCGCGGATGGAGTCCTGGACCTTCATTGGAGCGTGAGGCGGTACCCCCGGCCGCGCAGGGTTTCGATGGGCGCGAGCGTGCCGTCCGCGTCGAGCTTGCGGCGCAGGCGGCCGATCAGCACCTCCAGCACGTTGCTGTCGCGGTCCTCGTCGTGCGGGTACAGGTAATCGGCGAGCTCCTGCTTGGTCACCACGCGCGCGCGCTCGCGCACCAGGAATTCGAGCACGCGGTATTCGAAGGCGGTGAGGTCCAGCGGCTCGCCGTGGAGCTTCGCGGACTGCGCGGAGAAGTCGATGGCGAGCGGCCCGAGCGTGAGCACGTCGGAGGTGGCCTTGAGCGAGCGGCGCAAGAGCGCCTTCACGCGGGCGGCGAGCTCCGGGTATTCGAAAGGCTTGACGAGGTAGTCGTCGGCGCCCGCCTCCAGCCCCGTCACCTTGTCCTGCCAGCTGCCGCGCGCGGTGAGGATCAGGATGGGGAGGGTGCGGCCGTCGGCGCGCAGCTGCTCCACCACGGAAAGGCCGCTCCGCTTGGGCAGACCAAGGTCGACGATGGCGAGGTCGACGGGATATTCGCGCGCCTGGAAGAGGCCGTCTTCCCCGTCATTCGCCTGGTCGACGCGGTAGCCGTCCGCTTCGAGCTGGCGAGCCAGCGTGAGCCGCAGCGGCGCCTCGTCCTCGATCAGCAGCAGGCGCATGGCATTACAGCGGCCGGCCCGTGGCGGCGTCGATCAGGATCACGCGGACCTCGCCCTGCGCCGTGACCACCTTCACGCGCCACACGACGCGCCGGCCCGCCTCGGACCGCTCCACCGACAGAACGCGCCCGTTGGTCATGCGCTGCGCGACGGCGGCCGCGTCGTCCCGGCTCACGTCGGCCCATGCGGGGCCGGTGAGAAGGAGGAGGACGAGCAGGATCGGCAGGATGAGCAGGTTCATTTTCAGCGGAAGCAGCCAGAGACGTCTGCGCATGTTATTACCTTCCGGCAGGCTCGACCGAAACCCGGACCTGCAGGCTGGGGCCGGGGTTCTCGCGCATCAGCGTGGTGAACTGCTGGCCGCGGTACTCGTAGGCGACGCGGTAGCCGGTGAGGCGGTTCTGCACCTCGTTGACGGTGCGGCATGTGGTCACTTCGCGCGGGACTTCCTGGTACTGCTGCACCCGGTCGCCGTTGGCGATGCGGTCGCCCGCCAACGCGCCGACCACGGCGCCGAGCGCGGTGGCGGCTTCGCGGCCGTGGCCCTGGCCGACCTGGTTGCCGAGCACCGCACCGGCCACGCCTCCGACCACCACACCGCCGTAATTGCGGTCGCCGTCCACGCGGCGCACCTCGCTTACCAGCTGGCGGCTGCACTCCTCGCGCGGGACGCTGACGCTCTCGAACTGCGGATCGGCGCTGCGCACCCGTGCGTTGTCCAGGTAGGTCTCGGCGTGCGCGCCGGCGGCTGCGGCGGCGATCAGGGAGGCGATGGCGATGCGGTTCATGAGGGCTCCTTCGGTTGTGATGGAGCGATCATCCGGGTGCCTGCATGAATGCAGGCTGAACGAACAGGATTCAGGCCGCGGGCGGCTTCACGGGCACCCGGGTCCGTACGGCGGCCAGGACGGCGAGCGTCGCCACGCAGCAAATCGCGCCCGCGTAGAACGTGGCGGCCGGCCCCCCGGCGTCCCACAGCACGCCCGCCAGCACGCTGGCGGCCAGCATCGCGACGCCGCTCACCAGGTTGAACAGGCCGAAGGCCGTGCCACGCAGTTCGGCCGGCGCGGCATCCGCGACCATCGCGGCCAGCAGGCCCTGCGTCATGCCCATGTGCAGTCCCCAGAGCACCACCCCGGCCATCACCACGCTCCAGTGGGCCGCCAGCGCCAGGACGACATCGGCGGCCAGCAGCACGGCCACGCCGATCGCCAGCAGGCGCAGGTGGTCGACGCGGTCGGCGAGCTTGCCGAAGGGGTAGGCGGAAGCGGCATAGACGAGGTTCATCGCCACCAGCACCAGCGGCACCAGCGCGATGGGAAAGCCCGTGCCCTGCGCGCGCAGCACCAGGAATGCCTCGCTGAAGCGCGACAGGGTGAACGCCGCGCCGATCGCGACGATCCACCAGAACGCGGCGGGCAGGCGCTTCATCGACTCGCGGCGAAGCGGATTGACGCGCTGCTGCGCCGGCGGCCGCGCCGGCTCGCGCAGGCCGAAGCACAACAGCAGCACAGCCAGCGCGCCCGGGATGACCGCGACCCAGAACACGCGGTGGAAGTCGTTGGACCAGAGCAGCATCAAGCCCACGGCGACCAGGGGGCCCGCGAACGCGCCCACCGTGTCCAGCGACTGCCGCAACCCGAACGCGGCGCCGCGCAGGTGGGCGGGCGTGATGTCCGCGACGAGGGCATCGCGCGGCGCGCCGCGGATGCCCTTGCCGACCCGGTCGATGAAGCGGGCGCACACGACGACGCCGAGCGAATTCGCCATGGCGAACAGAGGCTTGCTCGCAGCGCCCATGCCGTAGCCGAGCACCGCCAGGCCCTTGCGCTTGCCGAGGTAGTCGCTCAGCGTGCCGGAGAAGATCTTCACGATCAGCGCCGTCGCCTCGCCCAGGCCTTCGACCAGCCCGACCGCCGTCGCGCTCGCACCCAGGCCCGTCATCATGAACACCGGCAGCAGGCTGTGGATCATCTCCGAGGAGATGTCCATGAGCATGCTGACGAGGCCGAGGACCCAGACGCCCGCGGGGATGCGCGCAGCGGCCATGTTCAGTTGCTCGAAGCCGGCAGGGGCGCCCTGGAGCGGCCGGGCGGGCACGGCAGCGGCGCGCCGCGCTCGCCGAGGTGGTAGTCCAGCTCGCCCGCGGCGGATTGCAACCGCACGCGCCAGCCCTTCACCAGCGCCTGCGTATAGAGCACGCCTTCGCGCGGGCACCCCAGGCTCGCGTCGGGCCAGGTGACGCGCTCCACCGACAGCACTTGCAGTTCGCCTTCGGGGATGCCGGCGCGTCGCACCGCATCCTCGCGCGCGGCCGCCACGGCGGCAGCGGGGTCGGCCCACTGGCTGCGCGCGGTGATGGGTGCCAGCAGCGACGCAGCGACCAGGACGGATCGGATCAGGAAAGTGTGCACAGCATCCAAGGATACGCGGCGCCCATGAAAAAAGCGCGGCAGCGCCGCGCTTTTCGGGGAAGGAGCAATTGGCTTACTTCTTGTCGCCGCCGGGGACCTTGCCTTCCACGCCCTTGACATAGAAGTTGATGCCGCCGAGCTGCGCATCGCTGCCGGTCCATTCCTTGCCTTCGGCGTCCTTGATGGGCTTGCCGTCCTGGCCCATGATGGGGCCCTTCCAGATCGAGAAGCTGCCGTCCTTCAGGCCGGCGCGCACTTCGTCGACCTTCTTCTTGGCGTCTTCCGGCACGTCGGCGGCGATGGACACCATGTCGATCGCGCCTTCCTTCACGCCCCACCAGGTCTTCTCGGCGGAGGTGGCCCACTTGCCTTCCAGCGCGTCGCGCGTGGCCTTGATGTAGTACGGCGCCCAGTTGATCGCCGCGGAGCCCAGGTGCGCCTTCGGGCCGTAGGCCGTCATGTCGCTGTCCCAGCCGAAGGCGCGCTTGCCCATCTTCTCCGCCGTCTGCAGCACGGCCGACGAGTCGGTGTTCTGCATCAGCACGTCGGCGCCGCCGTTGATGAGGGACGTCGCGGCCTCGGTTTCCTTGGGCGGGCTGAACCACTCGTTCACCCACACCACCTTGACCTTCACCTTCGGGTTCATCGACTGCGCGCCGAGCGTGAAGCTGTTGATGTTGCGGATCACTTCCGGGATCGGGATCGAGCCGACCACGCCCAGCGTGTTCGTCTTGGTCATCTTGCCCGCGATCACGCCCGCCATGTACGCGCCTTCGTACGTGCGGCTATCGTAGGCGCGCATGTTCGGGGCGTTCTTGTAGCCGGTAGCATGCTCGAACTTCACGTCCTTGCTGTCGGCGGCGACCTTGAGCATCGGCTCCATGTAGCCGAAGGTCGTGCCGAAGATCAGCTTGTTGCCCTGGGACACCATGTCGCGCAGCACGCGCTCGGCGTCGGCCGATTCCGGCACCTTCTCGACGAAGCTCGTGACGATCTTGTCGCCGAATTCCTTCTCGATCGCCTTGCGGCCGTTGTCGTGCGCGAAGGTCCAGCCGCCGTCGCCCACCGGGCCGACGTAGGCGAAGGCGATCTTCAGGGGTTCGGGCTTGGGCGCGGGGGCCGCGGCGGAGGCCACGGGGGCTGGCGCGGCGGGCGCGGGCGCCGGTGCCTCTGTCTTGCTGCATCCTGCAAGCGCCGCAGCCGCCATCGCGGTCAGCGCGGCAAGCTTCAGCATCGATCGCTTCTTCGAGTCAATCATGGCCGGGGTCCTTCTCCATAGGTGTGACGAAAACGGTGATTATGAGCCGGGATAAAACGGCTTGCCCAGCGACGCCGGCATGTTGATGCGGATCCAGGCCGGGTTGCGCGAAATGAGGGCCAGCACCACGATGGTCGCCAGGTAGGGGAGCATCGTGAGGAACTGGCTGGGGATGTCCACGCCGATGCCCTGGAAGTGAAACTGCAACATGGTGACGCCGCCGAACAGGTAGGCCCCCAGCAAGACCCGGGCCGGGCGCCAGGTGGCGAAGGTGGTGAGCGCCAGCGCGATCCAGCCCTTGCCCGCCACCATGCCCTCCACCCAGAGCGGCGTGTACACGACGGAGATGTAGGCCCCCGCCAGGCCGCACAGCGCGCCGCCTGCGACGACGGCGGCCAGGCGGATGCGGCGCACCGGGTAGCCCAGGGCATGCGCGGATTCGGGCGACTCGCCCACCGACCGCAACACCAATCCGGTGCGGGAGCGGTACAGGAACCAGATCAGCCACGCCACGAGCGCCATGGTGAGGTACACCATCGGGTGCTGGCGGAAGAGCGCGGGGCCGAGCAGCGGGATGTCGCCCAGGAGGGGAATCGAGAAGTGCGGCCGCTCCGGCAACTTCTCCTGCACGTACTTGATGCCCGCGAAGGCGGAAAAGCCCGCGCCGAACAGGCTGAGCGCGAGGCCGGTCGCGTACTGGTTGGTATTGAGCCAGATCACGAGCAGGCCGAAGAGGAAGGCGAGCACCGCGCCCGCGCCCATGCCGGCGGCGAAGCCGATCCAGTCGTTGCCGGTATGCACCACGGTCGCGAACCCGGCGACGGCGGCGCACAGCATCATGCCTTCGGCGCCCAGGTTGACGATGCCGGCCTTCTCGTTGATCAGGAGGCCCAACGCCGCGATGGCGAGCACCGTGCCCGCATTGAGCGTTGCCGCGAACAGCAGTGCGTAGGATTCCATCAGGCCGATTCCTTCAGCGCGGGCCGCGCCGCGAAGCGCAGGCGGTAGGCCATGAGGGTGTCACAGGCCAGCAGCGTGAACAGCAGCAGGCCCTGGAACACGCCGGTCAGCGACTTGGGCAGCCCCAGGCGGGACTGCGCGAGCTCGCCGCCGATGTAGAACATGCTCATGAGCACCGCAGAGAACACCATCCCCACCGGGTGCAGCCGCCCGACGAAGGCGACGATGATGGCCGCGAAACCGTAGCCCGCCGGCACGTACGGCGTGAGCTGGCCGATCGGCCCCGCGACCTCGAGCGCGCCCGCGAGCCCCGCCGCGCCGCCGGAGGTGAGCAGCGCGATCCACAGTGCCTTGCGCGAGGAAAAGCCGGCATAGCGCGCGGCGGCGGGCGCGAGCCCGCCGACCTGCTGCGCGAACCCCGCGCGCGTGCGGAACAGGAACACCCAGAGCGCCGCCACGCCCGCCAGCGCGATGAGCAGGCCGATGCTCACGCGCGACCCCTGCATCAGGCGCGGAATCTGCGTGATCGCGTCGAAATTCTTGGTCTGCGGGAAGTTGTAGCCCGCAGGGTCCTTCCAGGGCCCGTAGACCAGGTAGCTGAGGACCATGTCCGCGACGTACACCAGCATCAGGCTCACGAGGATCTCGTTCGCGTTGAACCGGTCGCGCAGCAGCGCCACGAATCCGGCCCAGGCCATGCCCCCGAGGATGCCCGCCAGCACGATCGCCATCACGATCCAGCGGCCGGTGTCCTTGCCCGCGAGCAGCGCCACGCCACCGGCGGCCACCGCGCCGATGATGAACTGGCCCTCCGCCCCGATGTTCCATACGTTGGAGCGGAAGCACACCGCCAGGCCCAGGGCGATGACGAGCAGCGGCGTGGCCTTGACCGTCAACTCGCCCAGCGCGTACGGCGACTTGATCGGCTCCCAGAAAAACACCTGGAGTCCCTTCACCGGGTCCTTGCCGAGCGCGACGAAGAGGATCACGCCGATGACCACGGTGATCAGCAGCGCGAGGATCGGCGAGGCCACGCTCCAGAATTTCGAGGCCTGCGGCCGGGGCTCAAGCTTGAGCATGCATGTCACCCTGTCCCGACGTCCACAAACCGCTCATCCACTCGCCCACTTGCGGCACCGTCGCCTGCGCGCGGGCGATGGACGGCGAGAGCCGCCCCTTCGCGATCACATGCAGGCGGTCGCACACTTCGAACAGCTCGTCGAGCTCTTCGCTCACCACGAGCACCGCGCAGCCGGCATCGCGCAGGGCGAGGATGGCGCCGCGGATCTGCGCCGCCGCGCCGACGTCCACGCCCCAGGTGGGCTGCGAGACGATGAGGAGCTTCGGGTTCGCGTCGATCTCGCGGCCCACGATGAACTTCTGCAGGTTGCCGCCGGACAGCGACTTCGCCGCCGCGTCGGGCCCGCCGGCCTTCACGTTGAAGCGGGCGATGATGTCCTTCGCCTGCTGCTGCAGGGTCTTCACGCGGATCCATCCGCCCCGGCCGATCGCGTCGTCGCGCGTGAGCAGCAGGTTGTGCGCGAGCCCGAGCGTGGGCACCGCGCCGCGGCCCAGCCGCTCCTCCGGCACGAAGTGCACGCCCAGCGCGCGGCGCTGCGCCGGGCCGAGGCGCGCGGCATCGCGGCCGAACACCTGGATCATCGGCGCCTGCGCGCGCGTGTCCTCGCCCGAGAGCGCGTACAGCAACTCCTTCTGGCCGTTGCCCGACACGCCGGCGATGCCGACGACCTCGCCGGCGCGCACTTCGAGCGTGACGCCGTCCAGGTCCACGCCGAACTGGTCACCCCGCGGCAGGCGCAGGTCGCGCACGGCCAGCACGACCTCGCCGGCCTGGCGCTCGTGGTGCTCGAGCTGCGGCGGCTCCGCGCCGATCATGAGCCGCGAGAGCGACGCGTTCGATTCGTCCTGCGGGTTGCACACGCCCGTCACCTGGCCGCCGCGCAGCACGGTGCACGCGGTGCACAGCTCGCGGATTTCGTGCAGCTTGTGGCTGATGTAGAGGATGCTGCAGCCCTCGGAGGCCAGCTTGTTCAGCACCACGAAGAGCTTCTCCACCGCCTGCGGGGTCAGCACGGAGGTGGGTTCGTCCAGGATCAGCAGCTTGGGGTTCGTGAGCAGGGCCCGGATGATCTCCACGCGCTGCATCTCGCCCACCGAGAGCGTATGGACGGGCCGCTGCGGATCGATGTCGAGGCCGTACTCGCCCGCCTTGGCGGTGATGCTTTGCGTCACCTGCGCGAGCGTGAGGTGCTTGTCCAGTCCCAGCCACACGTTCTCCGCCACGGTGAGCGTGTCGAACAGGCTGAAATGCTGGAACACCATGCTGATGCCCAGCGCCCGCGCCTCCTGCGGGTTGCGCACGTGCACGGGCTCGCCGTTCCACAGCACGCTGCCCTCGTCGGGCTTGACGCTGCCGTAGATGATCTTCATGAGGGTGGACTTGCCCGCGCCGTTCTCGCCGAGGACGGCATGGATCTCCCCGGGCTGGACGGTGAGCGACACGTCGCTGTTGGCGACGACCGCCGGGTAGCGCTTGGTGATGTGGGCGAGCTGGAGCCGGGCGGTCACGGGCGTCGTCCTCCGGTGCGCATCGTGACCTGCGCACTCTCGCGGGAAGCTGCGAAGTGAAACATTCTCAGTACTGCCCGAAAGGCCTGACAACACCTAACATGCGTTGATATGGAATCCAAGACCCTCCGATTCATCCGCCGCGGCGAGCTGGTTGCGCTGGACAATGTACCACCCGCGCGCACGCTGCTGGAAGTGCTGCGCGAGGATCTCGCGTGCACCGGCACCAAGGAAGGCTGCGGCGAGGGCGATTGCGGCGCCTGCACCGTGGTGCTGGGCGAGGTCGAGGGTGGCGCGCTGCGCTATCGCGCGATCAACAGCTGCATCCGCCTCGCGCATTCGGTGGACGGCATGGCGCTGTGGACGGTGGAAGACCTCGCGGCCGGCGACGGCACCCTGCACCCGGCGCAGGAGGCGATGGTGCGCTCCCACGGCTCCCAATGCGGCTTCTGCACCCCCGGCTTCGTCATGAGCCTGTTCGGGATGTACCAGAACCACGTGTGCAAGGGCGAGGCCGTGACGCGGGAGCTCGCGCAGGAAGAACTCTCGGGCAACCTGTGCCGATGCACGGGCTACCGGCCCATCCTCGAGGCGGCGCAGGAGATGGCGAAGCTGCCCGCGGTGCGCGTGAACGAGAAGGCGCTGCGCGCGCAACTGGCCGCGCTGCGGCCCGCGCCGGACGCCGGCGGCTACATGCGGCCGGCATCGCTCGCCTCGCTGCTCGCATTGCGCGCCGCGCACCCCCAGGCGCAGGTCGTCGCCGGCTGCACCGACGCCGGCCTGTGGGTGACGAAGATGCACATGGAATTCGCGCAGGTGCTCGACGTGACCGCGGTGGAGGAATTGCGGCGCGTGGAACGCTTCGCGAACCACATCGCCATCGGCGCGGCGGTGACCCTGGAGGATGCCTACGGCGCCCTCGCCGCCGACCGCCCGCAACTCAAGACCTTCGCGAACCGCTTCGCCGGGTTGCCGGTGCGCAATTCCGGCACGCTGGGAGGCAACGTCGCGAACGGCTCGCCCATCGGCGACTCGATGCCGCTGCTCATCGCGCTGGGCTCGAGCATCGTGCTCATGAGCGCGCGCGGCCATCGCGAGATGCCGCTCGAAGACTTCTACACCGGCTATCGCAAGAACGTGCTCGCCCCCGATGAAGTGCTCGCGTGGATCAAGGTGCCGCTGCCGCGCCAGGACGAGTTCCTGCGCGCCTACAAGATCAGCAAGCGCTATGACGACGACATCTCCGCCGTGTGCCTCGTGGTGAACCTCGCGCTGCAGGACGGCGTGGTGGCGCAGGCCGGCATCGGCGCCGGCGGCGTGGCCGCGACGCCCGTACGCGCCGTGCAGGCCGAAGCCGCCCTGCGCGGCAAGCGCTGGACGGCCGACGCGGCGCAAGCGGCCGCGGCATCGCTGCGCGCGCAGTTCCAGCCGATCAGCGACATGCGCGCCTCCGCCGCCTACCGCAGCGAAGTCCTGGGCAACCTGATGCAGCGCTTCTGGCTGGAGAGCCAGGGCGTGCAGGGGATCAACCTGGAGTCCATCACGATCAGCGAGGTGTCTGCATGAACATGCGGGACAAGGAATTCAACGCGTCGACCGGCGGCGGGCCGGGCGGGCCGGCCGACGCGGGCGAGCGCAACCTCGCGCCCGGCACGGACTCGCCGCATGCCGAGGCGGACACGGGCCGCGCGATGGGCAGTTCGCGGCCGCACGAGAGCGCGAGGGCGCAGGTCGCCGGCAGCGCCCCCTATGTCGACGACATCCCGGAGGTCAAGGGCACACTGCATGCGGCGCCGATTCTCTCCAGCGTCGCGCACGGCAAGCTGCGCGGCGTGGATGCGGCCGCGGCACTCGCCATGCCGGGCGTGCGCGGCGTTGTGCTCGCGGCGGACATCCCCGGCGACCCGATGCTGGCGACCTTCGTCGGCGACGAACCGATCTTCGCGCGCGACACCGTGCAGCATGTCGGCCAGGTGATCGGCCTCGTCGTCGCGGACACCGTGATGCAGGCGCGCCGCGCGGCCCGCAAGGTCCAGCCCGACATCTCGCCGCTCGCGCCGATCCTGTCGCCGCGCGACGCGCACGCCGCGAAGAGTTACGTGCTGCCGCCGGTGACGGTGCGGCGCGGCGACGCCGACGGCGCGTTGAAGCAGTCCGTCCACACCATGACGGGACACCTCGAAGTCGGCGGGCAGGAGCACTTCTACCTCGAAGGGCAGGTGGCGTACGCGCTGCCGCTGGAGCAGGACCAATGGTGGATCCACTCCAGCACCCAGCACCCCGGAGAGATCCAGCACTGGGTCGCGCATGCGCTCGGGCTGGAGAACAACGCGGTGACGGTGGAGTGCCGGCGAATGGGCGGCGGCTTCGGCGGCAAGGAGACGCAGGCCGGGCACCTCGCGGTGTGGGCGGCGCTCGCCGCGCGCAAGTTCAGGCGGCCGGTGAAACTGCGGCTGGACCGCGACGACGACTTCATGATCACCGGCAAGCGCCACCCCTTCGCCTACGACTACACCGTGGGCTACGACGGCAGCGGCCTCGTCACGGCGCTCAAGCTCACGATGCTCGCGAACTGCGGCTTCTCCGCGGACCTGTCCGGCCCCGTCGCCGACCGCGCGATCTTCCACGCCGACAACGCGTACTTCCTCTCGGACGTCGAGATCGTGTCCTACCGCTGCAAGACGAACACGCAGAGCCACACGGCCTTCCGCGGCTTCGGCGGGCCGCAGGGCGTGATCGTGATCGAGGCAATCCTCGGCGACATCGCGCGCAGGCTCGGGCTCGACTCGCTGGACGTGCGCCTGCGCAACCTCTACGGCGTGGAAGACCGCAACGTCACGCACTACCGGATGAAGGTGGAGGACAACATCCTGCATCCGCTCATCATGCAGCTCGAGCGCGACGCGCGGTACCGCGAACGCCGCGCGGAGGTCGCCGCGTGGAACGCGAAGGGCGGCGTCATCCGGCGCGGCATCGCAATCACGCCGGTCAAGTTCGGCATCAGCTTCACCGCCACCTTCTTCAACCAGGCCGGCGCGCTGGTGCACGTGTACACCGACGGCAGCGTGCAGGTGAACCACGGCGGCACGGAGATGGGCCAGGGCCTCAACACCAAGGTCGCGCAGATCGTCGCGGACGAGCTCGGCGTGCCGTTCGAGCGCGTGCGCTCCACGGCGGCCGACACGAGCAAGGTGCCCAACGCGTCGGCGACGGCGGCGTCCAGCGGCACGGACCTGAACGGCCGCGCGGCGCAGTTCGCGGCGCGCAACGTGCGCGACAACCTCGCGGCCTTCGTGAGCGGGCTCGACGGCTGCGGCGCGGGCGCGGTCAGCTTCGCGGGCGGCCGCGTGACGACGCCCAAGTCCACGCGCAGCTTCGACGAGGTCGTGAAGGCCGCGTACGCGAACCGCATCCAGTTGTGGAGCGACGGCTTCTACCGCACGCCGAAGATCCACTACGACAAGGCCACGCTCACCGGCCGGCCTTTCTATTACTTCGCCTACGGCGCGGCTTGCAGCGAGGTCGCGATCGACACGCTCACCGGAGAGAGCCGCGTGCTGAAGGTCGACATCCTGCACGACGTGGGCACGAGCCTGAACCCCGCGATCGACCTCGGGCAGATCGAAGGCGGCTTCGTGCAGGGCATGGGCTGGCTCACCACCGAGCAGCTGGTGTGGAACGACAAGGGCCTGCTCGCCACGCACGCCCCCAGCACCTACAAGATCCCGGCGACGGGCGACATTCCCGCGCACTTCAAGGTGAGCTTCTGGCACGAAGCCAACCGCGAGGACAACGTGGGCGGCAGCAAGGCCGTGGGCGAACCGCCCTTCATGCTCGCGATCAGCGTGTGGGAAGCCCTGCGCGACGCGGTCAGCGGTGCGCGCGCCGACGGCTCGGCCGCCGGCATGCCGGCACCCGCGACGGCCGAGACGGTGTTGCGCGCGCTGCGCTGAGCGACGCGGCGGCGCGATGCATTTGCTGCGGGGCATCGTCGTTCACGGCTTCGGCCTGGCGTGCGCACTGGCCATGGCGTCGCTTCCGGCGCGCGCAGGCAGCGTGAGGGTTTCGGGCGACACCATCACCTTCGATGGACGCATCGACCGCACGTCCGCCGCGCAGTTCCTGCAGCTGCTGCAGGACCCGCAGGTCACGCGGCTCGTCATCACCTCGCGCGGCGGCCTCGTCGACCCGGCCCTGGACATGGCCGAAGCCATCCACGAACGGCAACTGGACGTGGAGGTGCCCGCCGACTGCCTGTCCTCCTGCGCCAACTACATCTTCCCCGCGGCACGCAGGAAACGCCTCGGCTGGCCCGGCGCCGTGGCCTGGCACGGCAACATGACGCACGTGCTCTACCTGCAGCAGACCGGCCAAGCCGCCTGGAGCGACGAACGGATGGCCGACGCCCGCCGCCTCGCCCGGCGCGAAGCAGCGTTCTTCCAGCGCATCGGCGTCGACGGCTTCATCTGCTGGTTCGGCAAGATCGCCCCTTATGACGCCGAGGCCTTCTATTACCTGTCGCCATCGGACATGGAGAAGTTCGGCGTCCGCGACGTCACCCTGGAAACCGCGCAGGCGCCCGAGCCCGGGCCCGAAGGCCTGCGGCAGGTCGCAGTCGAAGGGGATGCCCGCGGGATCCCGCGCCCGTTCGTCCGGCTGGACGACTGAGCGGGCTCCCCGTCAGGGCCTGCCGGCGGGGTCGAGCCGCGCGACGGCGACGCTCGCGTGCTCATCGGGATGCGGGCTGACGCTCCATTCCACGGGCACCGCGCCGCGACGGCCGGCGCTCAACGGGAATTTCCCCGTCCAGGACGTGCCGGACCATCCGGCGGCCAGGGCTTCGACCCGCACCGTCCAGTCCACCGGCACCAGCTTGCTCAGGTGCACGCCGGTCAGGCGCTGGCGGTGTGTCTGGGCCAGTTCGGCAAACGCCGCATTCACTTCCAGCAGTTCCCCCGAGGCTCCCACCAGGGCGATGGCGCTGGACGCACCTTCGAAAATTCCCCGGAAGCGCCGGTCCTGCGCGGCCAGGTACGTCATCTCCGTACGCGCGCGGATGAGGGCGTCGAGCGTCGCCACCAGCACGGAAGGCTCGACCGGGCTCACGTAATAGGCATCGGCGCCGGCCCCCAGACCGTTGACCATGTCGTTCGTGCCGACGTGGATGGCCGAGACGTGCACCACCGGGATGGTGCGGGTCGCGGGATCGGCCCGCAGCAGCCGGCACACCTCGAAGCCGTGCAGGTCCGGCAGGTGGACGTCCAGCACGACAGCCGACACGCCCTGCCGAGCCATCTGCAGGCCCGCGGCGCCCGTGGCGCACTCCAGGACCTGGAACCCGGCGGCGCGCACGGCCCGGCAGGTGGCGTAGCGCGCGGCCGGATGGTCGTCCACGACCAGCACCGTGTGGGCGGCATGGTCCTGATGTGCTACGGACATGTGAATCGGTTTTCTCTGTGATTACCCTGCCCCCGAGGATAGCTCT
Organism: Caenimonas aquaedulcis; assembly: GCF_015831345.1. NCBI lineage: Bacteria > Pseudomonadati > Pseudomonadota > Betaproteobacteria > Burkholderiales > Comamonadaceae > Caenimonas > Caenimonas aquaedulcis. The sequence goes on from NZ_JADWYS010000001.1 coordinate 1,999,218, forward strand.
TCCGTGGCCCCCCTGCGCGCCCGCCGCCGGCCTTTACCCGCGATTCACGGCCGCCCAAGCCGGTGAGAAATTGCAACTTCTACGGCCGAGCCTGCGCGCGACCCTGTGGCTCGGCCGTTTTTAGTTCGCGATGCGCACATGCCTCGGCCGTACGGAACGGGGGTCCTCATCCGTAGATTCGGCTGAGCCTGCGGTGCGTTGGCTCATCTTTTTGCCTTTGCCCGCATGCATTTCGTGAAATGGCCGAGCGCGCATTCGTGACGAATTCACGGCTAACAATTGCCGAGCCTCCTTACATTCGTAGGCGCGAGCCTATCGCCATGTCGGACTTCTCCTACTACAGTCGCGGCTCTCGCTGAGGTTGCGCCGAGCTCGATGCAAGTGGATCGCCGAACAGGCACACACATCGTCACGCTGGTGGACGGAGCCGCAGCTCATCTTTCAACAGGGCCCTGGGTCAGCAGTACATGCCCCGCCCGGCCTCCCCTCCTTACAACTTGTTGAACATGAGAAGACGCTTTTTTCTCCAATCCGCTACCTCTGCCGCTGTTGTCGCCCTGACGGGTTGCGGCGGCGGTGGTGGCGGCGGCACGGTGGCAGCCACCGGCACCGACTCCGCATACACCCCCCCGGCCGCGGCGCCGGTTGCCGGCACCCAGCAGCCGCTGTCCGCCACGGCCACTCCCAGCGCGGCGGCCGCCTATCCCTTCGGCGCGCGCCTCGACAAGTACGCCGCCGGCATCGCCCCGTCGCAGAGCGCCGAGTCGATGGACACGCTGCTCAAGACGCAATACTCCGCCTGGAAGGCCGCGCGCATCGTCGACGCGAGCTCCATCGTCGCGGGCGGCTATGCGGTGCTGTTCTCCAATTCCTCCTACATGACCGTGTCCGAGGGCATGGGCTACGGCATGCTGCTGGCCGCGCTCTTCGCCGGCCACGATCCCCAGGCGCAGCAACTGTTCGACGGCCTGCTGGCCGTGGTGCGTGCCCGCCCCGCGTACGCGGTGATCCCGTTCGACCCGAACGGCAAGTACCTGAACGAATGGCGCATCAACGCCAACGGCACCTCCGGCGGCGAAGGCTGGAGCGCGATGGACGGCGACCTCGACATCGCCATGGCCCTGCTGATGGCCGACCGCCAGTGGGGCTCCAGCGGGACGTGGAACTACCTGCAGGAAGGCAAGAACACCATCGAGGCGCTGAAGACCTGGAGCATGAACCCCGACGGCTCCACGCGGGGCCTGCCGAGCGCGAAGAACAACCGCACCTCCGACTACATGATCGGCCACTTTCGCGCATTCGCGGCCGCCACCGGCGACAAGCTGTGGGACAAGGCCGTCGACAAGGCGTACAAGCTGCTCAACCGCATGCAGACGGTGTACTCGCCCGTGGGACTCATGCCCGACTTCGTCATGAACACCGACAACGACGACGGCGCGCAGCCCTCCACCGGCTACATCGGCGACGGCAACGACAAGGAAGGCTACTTCTGGTGGAACGCCTGCCGCAACCCGTGGCGCTTCTCCTCGGACTTCGTGCTGTCGGGCGACACGCGCTTCCAGCAGATCACGGGCCGCATGATCGACTTTTTCCAGTCGTCCTCCAAGGGCGACCCGGCGAACATCGGCATGGGCTATGCCCTGGATGGCACCATCCTCATGGGCGGCAACTTCCCGGGCGGCAACAGCGCGGCCTACCACGGCCCGATCTGCGCGGGCGCCTGCGTCGACGCGCGCTTCCAGGGCTTCCTGGACACGATGTGGAACTGGAACGCCACCCACCTGACCACCGGCTACTACGACAGCGAGATCCAGCTGCTGTCGATGGCGGTGGCCTCGGGCAACTGGTGGTCGACCGCCAAGCGATAAGCACCGGTTTCCTCCCCAGAATGGAGGTTGCGGCGCACGCCGCGCGGGCCTAGCATGACCTTCCCGTGCACATGGCATGGGAAGGGGTAGCACATGACTCAGGCGACTGCACGGCGCTTCGATGCGCGTCCCGACCGGCTGGACCTGCGCGATCTTCCCTACCGCGCGCCGCTGCGCTCGCTGCCCGCGGTCTACCCGCCCAACGACGAAGTGGACCGCTTCATCGCAAGCTACGTCGCGCAGGGCCTGGTGCTGGACCAGGGCAACCAGGGCGCCTGCACCGGATTCGGCCTCGCCTGCGTCACCAACTACCTGTTCTGGACGCGGCATATCCAGGACGACGTCAAGGTCCCCTTCCTCCCGGTCAGCCCGCGCATGCTCTACGAGCTCGCCAAGCGCTACGACGAATGGCCGGGCGTGGACTACGAAGGCTCCAGCTGCCGCGGCGCGCTCAAGGGCTGGCACAAGCACGGCGTGTGCAGCCAGGACGAGTGGCCCTACGTGCTGGGGAAGGACGGCACGCCGAAATTCGTGCGGCCCGGTGCGAAGTGGGCGGAGGACGCCGCGCGCCGGCCGCTCGGCGTGTACTACCGCATCGACCGCAACTCGGTGGTAGACCTGCAGGCGGCGATCGTCAACATCGGCGCGATCTACGTGTCGGCGACGGCCCACGACGGCTGGGACGCGCTGGCGGCGAAGCGCGCGACGGCCGCACCCAAGAAGCATGCGGACCTGAACGACATCGCGCCCATCACCGATCCCAGGAGCCGCGGCGGCCACGCCTTCGCGCTCGTGGGCTACAACGAGCGCGGCTTCGTGGTGCAGAACTCCTGGGGCACTAAGTGGGGCGCGTCCGGCTTCGCGGTGCTGCCCTACGACGACTGGATCGTGAACGCGACGGATGCCTGGGCCTGCGCGCTCGGCGTGCCCGCCTTCGTGCGCGCGACGGGCAAGGCCTCCGCGCGGCCGATGGTCGCCTCGCGCTGGCGCGTCGGGCGCGGCGGCTCGCTCACGGGCCTGGACCGCAGCACGCGGCAGGACGACAACCCCGCCGACGACCCGTGGCCGCTCGACCATCCCTTCGCCCACAAGCCGTACGAGCCCTGGTCCACCGACTCGGCGTACCGACACACGCTGGTGACGGGCAACAACGGCGAGCTCGCCGCGACCGACTTCACGCGCGACGCCGGCGACAAGGAGGGCCTCGCCGAGGAGATCGTGCGCATCGCGCCGCAGCAGTGGATGCCCGCGCAGGACAAGGTGCTGAAGGTGGTGGTGTACGCGCACGGCGGCCTCAACAGCGAGGACGAATCCATCAAGCGCATCCGCGTGCTCGGCCCGTGCTTCGAGGCCAACGGCGTCTATCCGGTCTTCATGACCTGGAAGACCGGCGTGGGCGAGACGCTCTCGCAGATCGCACAGGACTGCGCCGCGCGCGTGCTCGGCGACGAGGCCGCGCGCTCGAAAGGCATCCTCGACGCGCTGGGCGACGCGAAGGACCGCGCGGTCGAAGCGCTCGCGCACGTGCTGGGCAAGGGCCTGTGGACGGAGATGCGCGGCAACGCGGCGGATTCCGTGCAAACCGGCCACGGCCTGGACCTGCTGCTGCGCAACCTCGCGGCACTCGCGGACGACCTCGCGCAAAAAGGCAAGACACTGGAGCTGCATCTCGCGGGGCATTCGGCCGGCTCCATCCTGCTTGGCCACTTCGTCTCCGCGGCCGCGGGCGCGCAAGGCGCGGCCGGCGCGCCGCCGCTGCGCGTGAGGACGACGACGCTGTTCGCGGCCGCGTGTTCGTCTGCATTCGCGAACGCGCACTACGTGGCGGCGGCGGATGCGGGCGTCCTGAATCTCTCGTCGCTGTGGCTCTACGTGCTGTCCGACGCGAACGAGAAATCTGACGCGCTGCCCTCGCCCTCGCTGCCGGCGTACGGCAAGTCGCTGCTGTACCTCGTCTCGCGGGCGCTCGACGACGTGCGCAAGATGCCGCTGCTCGGCATGGAACGCGCGCAGCGCGCCGACTACGAGCAGGACGACGACCAGTGGGACGCCGGCCAGCTCGCGGAAATCCAGCGCTGGCGCGCGCGCTGGCCGGGCGCGAAGCCGGCCTTGCTGCGCACCGTCGACACGCCGGAGGTGATCACCACGAAGGCCAACGACCACATCGCGTCATCGCACGGCTCCTTCGACAACAACATCGACGCCGTCGGCGAGACCATCGCGCGCATCCGCGGCGCCAGGCTCGTCGCGCCCCTGGAGTGGTTGGACTATTGACATCCCGGCGGCGCGAGGTGCACACTCGCGCCTTCCCTCAACACCACAGGAGACCAAGCCATGAACCAGATGCCCCTTGCCCTCCTGTCGGCCGCCTGACCCTGCGTCGCTCCCCGGCTTTCCAGCCGCCTGCATCGCGCCCTAGCGCGACGCGCCTCTTTTGACCCGGTCTCGCTGATCGCCCCCGATCGCCGCGCCTAGCGGCCGACCCACGCCCTTGCTGCTTCCGCCCGCTGCGCGCCTTCGCGCAGGCGGCATGTGCGCGCCCACGCGCGCCCGATCCCCGCATCAACCGATTCCAAAAAGACACCATGATCGATTTTCAATTCGAGACGCTGAGCCGTATCGGGCTCACTCCCCTCATCGCCAACCAGTTCGCGGCGATCGAGGACAGCGGCGAATCCGCGGCACGCCCCATGCGGATCGTCGAAACGCAGCGCGACTGGTTCACGCTGCACGACGGGCTGGAAGAGCGCCTCGCCCGCACGCTGCCGCGCGTGCTGCATGCGCTGCAGGCGCAGGGCGACACGCTCACCATCGGCGACTGGGTGCTGGTGGAAACCGACGCGCACCAGGACCACTGGATCACGCGCCGCGCGCCGCCGGTCACGCAGATCGCGCGGCGCGCGAACGACGGGCGCAGGCAGCCGCTCGCGAGCAACGTCGACACCGCCCTGCTCGTGATGGGCCTGGACGCGGACTTCAACGCGCGCCGCATCGAGCGCTACATCGCGCTCGTGCGCGCCTGCGGCGTGGCCTGCGTCGTCGTGCTCACCAAGGCCGACGCCGTGGGCGATGCGCACGGCAAGGTGGCGCTGCTGCGCGAGCGCATGCCGGACGACCTGCCCATCCTCGCCGTCAACGGCACGAGCGCCGACGCGCGGCTCGCGCTCGCGCCGTGGCTGGGCGCCGGGCAGACGCTCGTGCTGCTCGGCTCCTCCGGCGCGGGCAAGTCCACGCTCACGAACACGCTGACGATGGAGGCCGCGCAGGACACCGGCGCGGTGCGCCGAGGCGACGGGCGCGGGCGGCACACCACGACGGCGCGATCCATGCACCTGTGCCCGGAAGGCGCGTGCATCATCGACACGCCGGGGCTACGCACCTGGCGCCCCGATGCGGATGCGCAGGCGCTCGCCTCCACCTTCGACGACGTGCAGCGGCTCGCGCCCGCGTGCCGGTTTCGCGATTGCACGCATCGCGGCGAGCCGGGCTGCGCGGTGCGCGACCACGTGTCCGGGGACCGCCTGCTCAACATGCGCAAGCTGATGCGCGACGCGCAGCGCAGCGAGCAGACGCCGCTGGAGCGCATCGCGCAGCGCAGGAAGTGGAAGGCGCTCGGCAAGGCGGGAAACCAGCGCGCGAAGGAGAAGCGGCGATGAGCGGCCGGCGCTTCAACGCACGCGAAAGAAGGGCTCCTGCGCGTCGGAGCCTTCTTCGCCTGGCGCCAACGCGTTCGCGCTTTCCAAGTCAGCCCGCAAGACCTCCGCCGCGACGACAGCCCAGCCCCGCGATCGCGCGATGTCGCGCAGGACCTGGGCTTCCAGGTACGCGCTTCCGCCCACCAGCTGCGTCGACGCACCGCCCAGCATCGGGTCCGCCACCTGCACCAGGCTCACCGGGCCGCGTGCCAGGGCCTGCACCGGCACCGCGCGCACGAGGGATTCGGTGGCGCGCCACGCATGCGCGACCGCCTCGCCCGGCTCCTGGAACGCGACGTCGGCCGGGAACACCGCCAGGATGTCGTTGCCGCAGGGCAGGACGTGCTGCGCGCCGAAAAGCGTGAGCTGGTCGCGCGCGAACTGGTAGGCCGCGCGCATCTCGTCGGCTTCGCTGAAGCCGGGGCTCGCGGGCAGCGGGCCCGCGAACACGCCCACCAGCACCAGCACCGCGTCGGCGAACTGGAGCTGCACGTTCGCCTGGTCCTTGTTCGTCCAGCGCGCATTGAGCTCGTTGAGGAGTTGCACTTCGTAGCGCAGGCTCAGCTCGTTCTTCTGCGACTGCATGGCGGCCTCGAGATCCGTCAGCGCGCTGCGCGCGGCCTGCGATTCGCGCTGCACGCGCTTGCCCACCAGGCCCTGCACCGCCTCGACCAGCTCCGCGAACTTGAAGGGCTTGGTGAGGTAGTCGTCCGCGCCGCTGCGCATGCCCTTGCGAACATCCGCGCGCTCGGCGAGCGAGGTGAGCAGCAGCACCGGGATGCCGGCCAGCTGCGCGTCGCCTCGCAGCGCGGCGAGGAACTCGTAGCCGTCCATGCGCGGCATCACGACGTCGCAGGCGATCACGTCGGGCAGGCGCGCGCGCGCCTGCGCGAGGCCCTCGATGCCGTCCACCGCCTCGATGACCTTGTGGCCGGCTTTCTCGAGGCTGAACTTCGCCGCGAAACGCTGCGTGGTTTCGTCTTCGACGATGAGGATGAGGGCCATGCGCGTATGGTAGCCATGCGCCACAATGCCGCCCACACCCTGGAGTGCCTTCGCCATGACACCGCTTCGCGAGATCGCCGCCGGTCCCCTGTCCATCGCCTTCCACGAGACAGGGCCTGCCTCGGGGTCGCCGGTGTTCCTGATGCATGGTTTCCCCTACGACATCCATGCGTACGAAGAGGTGGCGCCGATGCTCGCGGCGGCGGGCTGCCGGGTCATCGTGCCCTACCTGCGCGGCTACGGGCCGACGCGCTTCCTCGATGCCGCGACGCCGCGCTCGGGCGAGCAGGCGGCCCTGGGCGCGGACCTGCTGGCGCTGATGGATGCATTGGCCGTGCCCCGGGCCGTGCTGGCCGGTTACGACTGGGGCGGTCGCGCCGCGTGCGTGGTCGCGGCCCTGTGGCCGCAGCGCTGCGCGGGCCTCGTCTCCTGCAACAGCTACAACATCCAGGACATCGCGAAGGCGATGCGCCCGCTCGACCCGTCGGGCGAGCACAGCCTCTGGTACCAGTACTACTTCCACAGCGAGCGCGGCCGCGCGGGGCTGGCGCAGCACCGCCGCGAATTCAATCGGCTGCTGTGGCGGCTGTGGTCGCCGACCTGGCCTTTCGACGACGCCACCTACGAGCGCACCGCGCCCGCCTTCGACAACCCGGACTTCGTCGACGTGGTGATCCAGTCCTATCGCCATCGCTTCGGCCTCGCGGCCGGCGATCCGGCCTATGCAGGGATCGAAGCGCGCCTGGCCGCCCAGCCCGTGATCACCGTTCCCGCCATCACATTCGACGGCGCCGACGACGGCGTGCGGCCACCGGCCCCGGCGCAGGCCCATGCGCGCCAGTTCAGCGGGCCACGCTCGCATCGCGTCGTGCCCGGGGTCGGGCACAACGTGCCGCAGGAAGCGCCGCGGCTGTTTGCGGATGCGGTGCTGGAACTGGTATCGTCCTTGCGGGCCTGAAGCCGAGGAGGGTCTCCATGAAGAACACCGCATTCCGCCTGCGTCCCGTCGCCGCCTCCGTGGCGGTGCTCGCACTGCTCACATCCTGCGCGAGCCTGCTGCCTTTCATGCCCGACCCGAACGCGCGCGCGCCGGTGCTCCACGGCTACGGGCAGATCCATATCCCGATCACCACGAGCTCCCCGCGCGCGCAGGAACTCTTCAACCAGGGCGTTCTGCAGGCCTATGCCTTCAACGAAGTCGAGGCGGTGCGGATCTTCAAGGCCGCGCTCGCGCAGGACTCCGGTTGCGCGATGTGCGCGTGGGGCGTGGCGTGGCAGCTCGGGCCCAACATCAACAATTCCGACCGCGACAACAACGCCGAGGCCCTGCAATACGTCGGCTATGCGCTCAAGCGCCTGGACCACGCGACACCGCGCGAACGCGCGCTCGTCGAATCGCTGGCGCTGCGCTACGGACACAGCAGCGTCGCGCGCGAGACCGCGCCGCTGATGGCCGACATGTGCGGCAAGGGCGCGCAGGACGAGGACGACGAGAAGGCGCATCCGCTGGACGTCGCCTACGCGCAGCGGATGCGCACGCTCGCCGACCGCTACCCGCAGGATGCGGACATCCTGTCGCTCTACGCCGAGGCCGAGATCATCTCGACCGAGGGCCCCGTGATGTGGCAGAAATCCGGGCAGCCCGTGGGCCGCATCGGCGAGGTCGCCGACCGCCTCGAGCGCGCACTCGCGCTGCACCCCGACCACACGGGACTCAACCACTACCTCATCCACGTCGCCGATGCGCTGCCCGTTGCGAGCCGCGCCGTGGCCGCCGCTGACAAGCTGGGACGCCTCGCGCCGCAGTCGCCGCACCTCGTGCACATGCCCGCGCACACCTTCGTCCACGTCGGGCGCTACGCCGAGGCGGCGCGCGTCAACGAGCGCGCGCTCGAGGCCGACGCCACGCTCGCCGCCACCGAGAAGGCGCAGGATTTCAGCGTGAGCAAGGACTGGCGCGGGCACAACACGCACTTCCTCTGGTACGCCGCGCTCATGGCGGGCCGCGAGGATGCGGCGCTGACCGCGGCGCGTGCCATGGCCCTGCGCGCCGCCGCCGCGAAGAACATCATGGGCGAGTACGTGCGCAGCCTGCCGCTCATCACGCTCGTGCGCATGGAGAACTGGGAGGCCGCGCTGGCGGAGCCGCAGGCGCCGGGCGACAAGGGCCTGGCAAAAGCCTGGATGGAATACGCGCACGGCATCGCGCAGGTGCGGCTGGGCCGCATGGACGAGGCGCGCCAGTCGCTCGCGCACCTGCAGGAAGTGGCCGCCACCACGCGCAAGGCGAACGACGGCAAGTCGGGCATGCACAGGAACGTGCGCTCCATGCTCGACATGGCGCAAAGCGGGCTCGAAGCGGAAGTGGCCCTGGCCGACAAACGCTTCGACGATGCGGAGAAGCTGCAGGCGCAGGCCATGGCCGCGAGCGTGAAGGTCGATGCACGCGAACCGCCGCTGCTCGCGGACGGCACGCGTGTCGCGCTGGGCGGCCTCCAGGCGCGCGCGGGACGTTGGCCGCAGGCCGAGGCGACCTACCGGCAGGCGCTGGCCGAACATCCGGGCAGCGGCTGGGCATTGCGCGGGCTTGCGACGTCGCTGAGCGCCCAGGGCAAAGCCGCCGAGGCCGCGGCCGTGCGCGCGGAGCTGTCAAAAAGTTGGTCCGAAGCGAGCCCGAACCTGCGCGACCGTGTGTGAAACGCTGCAAGTTGTGTGCGGCACACCACACTCGAGCGCACGTCACGGGGCATGATTTCGCGCCAGCCCGTCCATGGGAAAGCGCGTGCCGGCGCGGGCCCCGGCGGATCTCGTCGCGCGCGCCGACACGCCGTGTCGGAAAAGGGCGCGTAGTCACTGGAAACACACCTACAGGGTGTGGCTCTGCGGCTTCGCACCATACGCTACATGAAGATACTCAATTTCATTCATGTCACGGTAGCTCAGGCCTTCTACTCGTGGGCGCTGCGCGAGATCAACCCCCTGCACCCCGACGTGCCGCGCATCATGATGCGCAGGCAGGAGCTCGAGGACAAGGCCCGCCGCGTCTTTGCCTGATCCGTATCCCGGATCAATGCTTGGTCGTCGTGCTGGTGTTGCTCGTGCCGTTCGTCGTGCTGTTGGCCGTGGTCGACTGCGCGGCAGCCTGCTCTTCGGCGGCCTTCTTGTTTGCGCGATGCTTGCCCACCAGGCAACCCACGGCCGCGCCTGCCAGCCCATGATGGCCGGCGACGTGGCCCGCGGCCCCGCCCACGGCGGCGCCCTTCAGGCAGCCCTTGGCGCTCGCAGCGCCTGACGCGGCGGTCAGCGCCGCAAAAACACAGATCGCGATCGTTTGGGTTTTCATGTTGTGGTGTCCCAGGTTGGTTGCTTCGATCACCCACTATCGCGCCCCATCGCAGCGCCCCGGGTCGGCAAGCAGACCCTCCCCTTGTAGGTGCAGTCTTCACTGTCTTCCTTGCGGCTCGTGCGTAGAATTCGCGCCATGACCCGCCGACTCATCAGCTCCGGCTCCACTTTCGAAGCGCAGATCGGCTACTCGCGCGCCGTGGTCGACGGCGAATGGGTGTTCGTCTCGGGCACCACCGGCTTCGACTACGCGAAGATGGAAATCCAGGACGGCGTGGTCGAACAGGCCGAGCAGTGCATGAAGAACATCGAGTCCGCGCTGCAGCAAGCCGGCTCCAGCCTGCGCGACGTGGTGCGCGTGACCTACGTCCTGCCGAAGGCGGATGAGTTCGAGTCGTGCTGGCCCGTGCTGCGCAGGTATTTCGGCGAGATCCGCCCGGCCGCGATGATGATCTCCGCGGGCCTGGCCGATCCGCGCATGCGTATCGAGATCGAAGTCACCGCTCGAAAGCGCTGAGCGCGCCTTCCAGGAAGGCGCCGGCCGCCAGGCACAGGCTGTCCAGGCCGCGCGGCGCGATCACCTGCAAACCCATCGGCCGGCCGTGGATGCCGGTAGCTCCCGGCACGGACAGGCAGGGCGTGCCGAGCAAAGTCCACGCGCGGTTGAAGGTGGACGCACCCGTGCTGCCGAATCCTTCCGGCGGTTCGTCCGGCGCGCTCGGCGTGAGCAGCACGTCGATCCCGTCGAACCACGCGTCGCCGCGCGCGCGCGCGACGCCCGCCGTCGCCTGCGCATCCGCGTACTGCGCGTCGCTCACCTTCATCGCGCCCGCGAGGTACTCGCGCAGCAGCGGCGACAGCATCGCCGCGTGCTCCTCCATTTCACGGCGCAGCGCGCGCGAAGCTTCCCAGCCCTGGATCGCGTCGTGCGCGGTGAAGGCTTCGCCCACCCAGGCCGGCAAGTCGCAGCTCACCACGTTGGCCCCGGCCGCCCGCAAGGCACTGATGGCCCGGCCCATCGCCTGCTGCCCGCTCTGGGAAATCTCCCCCCACGGGTAGGCGCGCGGCACGCCGACGCTCCACCGCCTGAGCGAAGCGGGCAGCGGCGCGGCGATGCGCCCGCCGCTCACGGCCTGCGCGAATTCCGCGACTTCCCCGACCGTGCGCGCGAAAAGGCCCACCGTGTCCAGCGACCACGAGAACGCCTTCATGCCCGAGGTCGGCAGCAGGTCGAAGCCGGGCTTGAACCCCGCGATGCCGCAATACGACGCCGGGCGCACGGTGGAGCCGCCCGTCTGCGACCCGATCGCGAGCGGCACCATTCCCGCCGCGACCGCGGCGGCGGACCCTGCCGACGATCCGCCCGGGGTGCACCCGTGGGCGGCCGGGTTGAGCGTGGCTGCCGGCTGCAGGTACGCGAATTCCGTGGTGACGGACTTGCCGACGATCACGCCGCCGGCGCGGCGGATGATGCCCACCATCGCGGCCTCGCTCGCGGGGCGATGGCGCGCGTAGATGGCGGACCCGTACGCCGTGGGCAGGTCGGCCGTGTCGAAGATGTCCTTGACGGCGACCAACCTGCCCGCGAGCGGCCCCTGCGCGGCGGACTGCGCGCGCTGCACGGCGGCGTCCTCCTGGAGCGATGCGAAAGCGTGTAGCTGCCTGTCTTCCTGGCGGATGCGTGCGATGTCCATCGCCCCATTGTCGCCACTGGACGCGGGCGCCGCACGAGGCGAGACGCCTAGTAGCAAGTTCTTATACTGCACGGATGAGCATCCCCGGCGAGGCGCCAGGGGGCGCCACAGTCGCCGCCGGCGGCTGGACGTATCGAGGATGGAGGCACGACATGGTGCTGTGGGGCGCAATCTGGGGAGCGGTGCTCGGGCTTTTGTGGCACGGGTACGGCTGGGAATGGCAAACAGTGGCCGGCGCGCTTCTCGGCGCATTGGCCGGGCGCATGCTGCGAAACGCGGTGCGCCGCGAGGTCGAGGCGACGCAGGCGCGCCTCGGCGCGCAGGCCGGCGCGGACAAACCGCCGGCCCCGGCGCCCATCGCCGCGCCGGCACCGGTCGGCACACCGGCCGCCATGGCGCCGGTCGCAGCGTCCGCGCCCCGCGCGCCGGCGCCGCCGGATTTCCAGGAGACCTTCCCGCAGGAGGCGGCCGCGGTCCAGCCGACCGCCGCCGCGTCCGTGGCGGCGCCTGCAGCCAGGCCGTCTGCGCCCCCGCAACCCGATGTCTTCACGCTGCTCGCGGGCAAGGCGCGCGATTGGCTGTTCGGCGGCAACACGGTCGTGCGCATGGGCGTGCTGGTGGTCTTCGTCGGGCTCGCCTTCCTGGCGAAGTACGCCATCGACAACTCGTTGCTGCCGCCCGAGCTGCGCCTCGCCGGGATCGCCGCCGCGGGGATCGCCCTGTTCGCCTTCGGCATGCGACTGCGCGGCAAAGCCCCGGACAAGCTCGCTTACGCGCTCACGCTGCAGGGCGCGGGCGTCGCGGTGCTGTACCTCACGGTGTTCGCGGCGTTCCGCCTCTACCAGTTCCTGCCAGCGGGCGCGGCCTTCGCGGCACTGGGCCTCATCTGCGCCTTCGCCGCGGTGATCGCCATCGCGCAGAACGCGATGGCGATGGCTTTCATCGGTTTCGCCGGCGGCTTCGCGGCGCCGCTGCTCGTCTCCACCGGCCAGGGCAGCCACGTCGGCCTTTTCAGCTACTACCTGCTGCTCGGCGTGGCCATCGCGGCCATCGCGTGGGCGAAGGCGTGGCGCGCGCTGAACCTGCTCGGCTTCTTCGCGACCTTCGGCGTCGCCACCGCGTGGGGCGTGCTCAAGTACCGCCCCGAAGACCTCGACACCACCGAGCCTTTCCTCATCGCCTTCTTCCTCGTCTACGTCGCCGCGAGCGTGCTTTACGCGACGCGGCACTCGCTCTCGGCGCGGCGCGCGGTCGACGGCACGCTGGTGTTCGGCGTGCCCATCGTCGCGTTCGGCCTGCAGGCCGGCCTGATGCGCGATATCGACTACGCGCTCGCGTTTTCGTCGCTCGCCATGGGCGCGTTCTACCTGCTGCTGGGCGCGTGGATGGCGCGGCGCAAGCGCGGCGCGGATGCCGCGAGTCGCTGGATGGCCGAGTGTTTCCTGGCGCTCGGGCTGGGCTTCGTCACGCTGGCCGTGCCGCTTGCGCTGGACGCTCGCTGGACGTCCGCCGTGTGGTCCGTCGAAGGCGGGGCCGTGTTCTGGATGGGCCGCCGCCAGGGACGCTGGCTCGCGCGCGCGGCGGGCCTCGCGCTGCAGGCTTTCGCCGCCGTGTCCTTCCTCTCCGCGCTCGAGCACACGCCCGGCGCGCGCGTGGCCCTGCATCCCTTCGCCAACCCGCTCTTCATCGGGCAACTCATGCTGGCCGCCTCCGCGATGGCGATGGCGTGGTGGACGCGCGAACCCGCCCCCTCCGGCGCGATGGGCGAATCGCACTTGGCCCGGTCCTTCGCGGGCATCGAGGCCACGCTCGCGCCCGTGCTCTTCTGGGTCGGTTTCCTGTGGTGGCTCGGCGCGCTGCACGGCGAAGCGGTGCGGCTCGTGCCGGATGCGTTCGGCGCCGCTTCGCCCGTGTTCAGCCGGCCGATGCAGCTTCACCTCCAGATGCTCGCGTGGGTCGCCAGTGCGTTCGCTGCGCACCTGCTGGCATGGCCGGCGCGCCAGCGTCCCTGGCCCATCGCGGCGACGCCGGCCTGGGCCGTGATGCCGCTGCTGCTGTACTACGCGATCCGCGGCGCCGCGAGCATGGACCACGTCTTCATCGAAGGCGGCTGGCTCGCATGGCCCCTCGTGCTGGCCCTGCACTACACGATGCTGCGCAAGCTCGATGCGGGGCCCCCGGCCTCCTGGTGGCCGTGGGTGCACGCGGGCGGCGTGTGGCTCATCGTGCTGCTGGAGGGCAACCTGCTCGTCTTCGCGATCGGGCGCGGCGGCCTCTGGCAGACCGCGTGGGCGACGGTGATCCTGCTGGTCGCGGCCACCCTCGTGCTGCTGCTGCTGTCGCGCAAGCCGTGGTTCGACCGGCCGCGGCCCGGCTGGCCGCTGGACCGGTTCGCGCGCGCCTACCTCTGGCTCGCGGCCGCGCCGCTCGCGGCCGGCGTCGCGGCGGGGAGCCTGCTCGTGGCCGTGTACTCCAGCGGCAACGCGCGCCCCCTGCCCTACGTGCCGCTGCTCAATCCGACGGACCTCGCCGTCGCGCTGGGCCTCGCGGCATGCGCGCTATGGCTGGTGCGTCTGCGGCGCAGCGCACTGGACGTGCCGCGCGCGGCGCATGAAGACGTGTGGCTCTACGCGCTGGCCGGTATCGCCTTCGTCGCCATCAACACCGTGTGGCTGCGCGTCGCGCACCAGTACTTCGGCGTGGCGTGGGATGGGCGCAGCCTTTTCGCGTCCTTCCTCGTGCAGGCGGGTTACTCGATCCTCTGGACGCTGCTCGCGCTCGGCCTCATGGTGGGCGCGCACCGCCGCGCGCTGCGAAACGCGTGGATGCTCGGCGCCGTCCTGCTGGGCGCCACGGTGCTGAAGCTCTTCGTGATCGACCTGTCCAACCGCGGCGGGTCCGAGCGGATCTTCGTGTTCATCGCCGTCGGCGTGCTGATGCTGGTCGTGGGCTACTTCGCACCGCTGCCGCCGGCGCGCGCGAAAGCCGCCCCGGTGGACAGCGAACTGCAGGGAGCCGGGTCATGAAGCGACTCTCCCTGGCGCTCGCGTGGGGCGTGGCGATGTGCGGCGCCCCGGCCGCGTCGGCGCAGGCGCCGCAAGCGCGCGAGTTCGCGTGGCGCGCACCCGTCACGCTGCCCGCAGGCGCGAGCATGGCGCGCATCGACCTGCCAGTGGACGCGCTCGCGCGCCTGCAATCGCGCGACGCGCGCGACGTGCGGGTGTTCAACGCGGCGGGCGAGGCCGTGCCCTTCGCGTTCGCCGGCGCGCCCGCGCATGTGACCGCACCACCTTCCACGACGCAGGCGTTCCCCGCGATGCCGCTGTTCAGCACGAGCGCGCGGCAGTCCCGGCCCGTGGGCGGGGCGATCCAGGTGCAGATCGGGGACGGCCAGCGCTCGGTCTGGGTGCGCACCGACGGGCAGGCGCCGGCGCCCGGCGCCGCCAGAGTCGATTCGGTCATCTTCGACACGCGCGGACTCAAGGAGCCGCTGGCGGCCCTGCAGGTGCAGGCCACCCTGCCCCCCAACACACCTGTGCGCCTGGAGGTTTCCAGCAGCAGCGACCTCGCGAGATGGGACAGCGCCGGCGCGCGCGGCCGCCTCTATCGCTTCGAGGGCGCAGGCGCCCCGGCGAACGACACCCTGCAGCTCGACGCGCCGCTCGTGCTGGAAGGCCGCTACCTGCGGCTCGACTGGGACGGGCAGGAAGGCGTCGCCGTGTCCTCCGTCACGGGCACCACGGGCTCGACCCTCCGGCCACGCGCGCGCCTTCGCACGGCACTGCCCGCGCTGCAGCCCCAGGCACAGGGCCTCGAAGTGCGCGTGCCGTTCGCGACGCCCATCGCCACCTTGTCGCTCGCGACGAACCAGGCCAACAGCCTGCAGCCCGTGCGCATCCTCGGGCGCAACGAGCCGTCGCAACCGTGGCGGGTCCTGGCAAGCACCGTCATCTTCCGACTCGGCTCGGCCGGGAACGAAACGACCAACGAGCCGCTGCCCCTGCATGGCGCGCCGGTGGCGTGGCTGCGCATCGAGTCCACACAGGGAGCGGCGCTTGCGCCCGGAGCCATCACGGCGGCCGCGGAATTCGAGCCGCTTCGCGTGGTCTTCGTCGCCACCGGCGACGCACCGTTCCAGCTGGCGGCGGGGCGGGCCGCCACGCCGCCAGCCGCTTTGCCGCTGTCCACGTTGTCGGCGGCATTGGCAGGCAAGCGCATCGACGACTTGCCGCAGGCCGTCACGGCTGCGGCGGTCACCGGCGGCGATGCGCAGCCCGAGCCCGGCTTCCTGGCGTCGCTGCGCCCCGCCGGGATGACCGAGCGCTCGGCGGTGCTGTGGGCCGTGCTGGTCGCCGGCGTGCTGGTGCTGGGTGCGGTCGCGTGGTCGCTGATGCGCCAGCTCAAGTCGGCCCCGCCGCCGGCGGAGTAGGGAGGGGCGTCAGCCGCGCAAGTGGCACGCCACCCAGTGCCCCGCGCCCGACTCCTTGAGCGGCGGCGTCTCCGCGCTGCAAAGCGGAAACTGCGCGATCGGGCAGCGCGTGTGGAAGCGGCAGCCCGTGGGCGGGTTGATGGGGCTCGGCACGTCGCCCTGCAGGCGGATACGCTCGCGCCGCACCTGCGGGTCGGGGATCGGCACCGCCGACAGCAAGGCCTCGGTATAGGGGTGCAACGGGTTCGCGTAAAGGTCACGCGCGGGCGCGATCTCCGCGATGCGCCCGAGGTACATGACCGCCACGCGATCGGAGAAGTGCTCCACCACCGACAGGTCGTGCGCGATGAACATGTAGGTGAGCTGCAGCTTGTCCTGCAGGTCCTCCAGCAGGTTGATCACCTGCGCCTGCACCGACACGTCCAGCGCCGACACGGGCTCGTCGCACACCACCAGCTTCGGATTCACCGCGAGCGCGCGCGCGATGCCGATGCGCTGGCGCTGCCCGCCCGAGAACTCGTGCGGGTAGCGCCGCATGTGGTCGGGCGACAGGCCCACGAGCGTGAGGAGTTCGGCCACGCGTTCGCGATGCTCGGCGGCGTTGCGCGCGAGCTTGTGGATGGTGAGCGCCTCGCCGATGATCGCGCCCACCGTCATGCGCGGGTTCAGCGACGCATACGGGTCCTGGAAGATGATCTGCATGTCGCGCGCGAGCGCGCGCAGGTCGTCCCCGCCCATCGCGGTGACGTCGCGCCCTTCGAACCACACCTCGCCCGAGGTGGGCTCGATCAGGCGCAGGATGCAGCGGCCGGTGGTGCTCTTGCCGCAGCCGGACTCGCCCACCACGCCCAGCGTTTCGCCGGCCGCGATGTCGAAACTCACGCCGTCGACCGCATGCACCTTGTCCACCTGGCGGCGCAGGAGCCCGCCCTTGATCGGGAAGTGCTTGACCAGGTTGCTCACCCGCAGCAAAGGCTCTGTCATTCCGTGATGTCCTCGGCGCGGATGCACGCCACCTTGTGCCCGGGCTCGATCTCGCGCAGCGCGGGCGTGGCAGCGACACATGCGGGGACCGCGTATTTGCAGCGCGGCGCGAAGCGGCAGCCTTCGGGCGGATCGAGCAGCTTGGGCACCGTGCCCGCGATCGATTCCAGCCGCGTGCGATGCGTCGCGGCGCGGTCGATGCGCGGGATGGAGCGGATCAGCCCCCGCGTGTAGGGATGGCGCGGACGCGCGAAGAGCTCGGCGGCAGTCGCCTCCTCCACCACCTTGCCCGCGTACATGACGACGACGCGCTGCGCGACCTCCGCCACCACGCCCATCGCGTGCGTGATGAGCAGGATCGACATGCCCAGCCGCTCTTTCAGTTCGTTGAGCAGGTCCAGTATCTGCGCCTGGATCGTCACGTCCAGGGCGGTGGTCGGCTCGTCCGCGATGAGCAGTTGCGGATTGCACGAAAGCGCCATCGCGATCATCACGCGCTGGCGCATGCCGCCGGAGAACTGGTGCGGGTAGTCGTGGATGCGGCGCTCCGGCTGCGGGATGTTCACGAGCTTGAGCATCTCCGCGGCCTGGTCGAGCGCCGACTTGCGGCTGAAGCCGCCATGCAGGCGCACCACTTCGGCAATCTGCTCGCCCACGGTGTAGACCGGGTTGAGGGACGTCATCGGCTCCTGGAAGACGATGGCGATCTCCTTCGCGCGCACCTTGCGCATGCCGGCGTTGTCGAGCGGGACGAGGTCGCGGCCCTGCCACAACACCTGGCCGGCGACGATCCTGCCCGGCGGCATCGGGATCAGCTTGAGCACGGTCATCGCCGTCACGGTCTTGCCGCAGCCGGACTCGCCGACCACGCACACCGTCTCGCCGCGCTCGACCGTGAGGTCCACGCCGTCGACCGCGTGCAGCCAGCCGTCGTCCGTCTTGAAGTGGGTCTTGAGCCCCTTGATCTCGAGCAACGCCATCACATGACTTTCCGCGGATCGAGCGCGTCGCGCAGGCCGTCGCCGATGAAATTGATCGCGAGCACCGCGATGAAAATCGCCGCGCCGGGAAAGAGCGCCCAGTAGGTGGCGATGTCCAGGTACTCCTTGCTGTCGTACAGGATGCGGCCCCAGGTGGGGATGTCCGGCGGAAAGCCGAGCCCGAGGAAGGACAGCGTGGACTCCGCGATGATGGCCGCCGCGACGTCGATCGTGCCCGCGACGATCACCGGGCCGAGCGCGTTGGGCAGGATGTGCCGCACGACCTGGCGCGTGGTGGTCGCCCCGAGCGCGCGCGCGGCCTCGACGAATTCCTTTTCGCGCAGCGAGAAGAACTGCGCGCGCACGAGACGCGCGACCGGCATCCAGCGAAAACCGCCGATCACGCACACGATCAGCAGGAACACGCCCACCTCCGGGCCGAAGGCGGTCTTCAGGCCGTCGCGAAACAGGTAGATGAGCAGCAGGAGCAAAGGCAGTTGCGGCAGCGACAGGAACAGGTCCGTGAGCCACATGAGCGCGGTGTCCACGTAGCCGCGCGAGATGCCCGCGATCGCGCCGATGGCGACGCCGACGGTGAGCGCCATCGCCATCGCGGCCAGGCCCACGGCCATCGAGATGCGTCCGCCGTAGAGCATGCGCGCGAAGATGTCCTGGCCGAGGTCGTCGGTGCCGAAGGGGTGCGCCCAGGACGGGGGCTTGAGCCGCGCGCTGAAGTCGATGTCGTTGACCGCCACCTTCCACAGCCACGGACCGAGCACGACGAAGGCCACCATCACCGCGAGCACGGCGAGGCTCACGAGCGCGAGCCTGTGCCGGCGGAAGCGCCGCCATGCATCCGCCCACAGCGACACGGGCCTGGCCACCGTGGCGAAGCGGTCAGCGATAACTGATGCGGGGGTCGAGCCAGCCATAGAGCAGATCGGCAATCAGGTTGAAGAGGATCACGAGGCAGGAGAAGACGAAGGTCACGCCCATGATCACCGGCGTGTCGTTGCGCAGGATCGCGTCGATCAGCAGCGAGCCGATGCCGGGGATGCGGAAGATCTGCTCGGTGACGATCGCGCCGCCGAAGATCGCGGGCATCTGCAGGAACACGAGCGTCACGACCGGGATCAGCGCGTTGCGAACCACGTGCTTCATCATGATGTCCCACTCGGACAGGCCCTTGCTGCGCGCGGTGGTCACATGGTCCAGGCGCACGACGTCCAGCATCGCGGAGCGCACATAGCGCGTCCAGCTCGCGCCCTGGAAGAGGCCCAGCACCATCACCGGCATGATCGCCTGCTTGATGTGCTCCCACCACCACTGCCAGCCGGTCGCCGCGATGTCCGAGCGGAACACGAAGGGCAGCCAGTCCAGCTTGATCGAGAAAAGCAGGATCAGCAGCAGGCCGGTGAAGAAGGTCGGCAGGGAAAAGCCGACGAAGGCGAGCGCGCTCGCGATGCGGTCGAAGAGCGAATAGGGCCGCATCGCCGAATAGATGCCCACGGGCAGCGCGATGCACAGCGCGAGCACCTGCGACGCGCCGATGACCGCGAGCGTGACGGGCACGCGCTGCCAGATCAGCTTGTCGACGTCGACGCGGCTGATGAACGAGAAGCCCCAGTCGCCCTGCAGCATCGCCCACAGCCAGCGGAAGTAGCGCTGCCAGATGGGATCGTCCAGGCCGAACTTCTTGCGCAGCATCTGCGCGACTTCGGCCGGGACGTTGGGGTTCGTCGCGAGCTCGCCGAACGGGTCGCCCGGCGCGAGCGCGAGGATGGTGAACAGCACCACGCTGATGCCCAGCAGGCTGGGCAGCGCGATCAGCAAGCGCCGCAGGAGGTAGGAGCCCACTGCGGTTTACTCCGGCGCGGCGTTCAAGCTTCCCTATACCAGTTCTGCAACTGGCTGAAGTCCAGGTCCCAGCCCGAGAGCGTGGTGACCAGCTTGTTGCCCGCGCCGCGCACACGCGGACGGCTGATCAGCGGGATGATCGCGTTGTCCTTGCACACGAGGTCGTTCAGCTTGATGAAAAGGGCGGCGCGCTTGACCGGGTCGAGTTCGCCCTCGGCCATCTTGAAGGTCCTGTCGTACTCGTCGCTGCGCCAGCGCGCGATGTTGCGGCCCTGCCATTTGTTGGCCTTGGAGGAAATCTCCTCGGTCACGTACTGGTTCATGAAGCGTTCGGGATCCGGCTGGGTCTGCGTCGTGGTGTACATCTGCATGTCGCACCAGAACTTGCCGTAGGTGTCCGGGTTGGCGACGTCCGACGAGAAGAAGACAGAGGCCGTGACCGACTTGAGTTCGAGGTCGATGCCCGCCTTCTGGCAGGCGCCCTTGATCACCGCCTGCTCCTTCTGCCGGATGCCGTTGACGGAGGTCTGGAAGACGAACTTCATCTTCTTGCCGCCCTTCTCGCGGATGCCGTCCGCGCCCTTCTTCCAGCCCGCGCCGTCCAGGATCGCGTTCGCCTTGTCGACGTTGAACTCCATCTTCAGGTTGTTCGAGCGGTACTTCGCGGGGTTGTTCAGGAAGTTCGGCGTGGCGATGCCGGTGCGGCCGTAGATGAACTGCTGGATCGACTGGCGGTCCGCGAGCAGCGCCATCGCCTCGCGCACCGCCGGGTCGGTGAAGGCGAAGTGCTTGCTCTTGATGCTCGCGCGCTCGCCCTCTACCTCGTTCCACGGGTCCGTGAGGTTGAGCTGGATGAACTCGATGTCGCCGCTGGGGATGATGTGCGCGCGGCCCTTGCCGCCGTCTTCCATGCGCTTGAGCACTTCGTCTTCCACCTGCAGGTTCCAGGCGTATTCGTACTCGCCGGTCTGCAGCACCGCGCGCGCGGCCGACGCCGCGTCGCCGCCGCCCTTCATCTCGATGGAATCGAAGAAGGGGCGGTTGGGCATGTGGTACTTGTCGTACGCCACGCCGCTCACGAGGTCACCCGGCTTGAAGTCCACGAACTTGTACGGGCCGGTGCCCACGGGCTTCAGGTTGCCGGGCGCGTCGCGCGACTTGCCGCCGATGTAGGGGGCGAAGACGTGCTTCGGGATGATCATGCCTTCGGCCGCGACGAACGCGGTGGCCCAGAAGGGCGTGGGCTTCTGGAAGGCGACCTTCACCGTGTAGTTGTCGACCTTGGTGACGACGACGTCCTTGAAGACGGCGATCGTGACGGCGGCCGTGGCCGGATCCTTCGCGTATTCCCAGGTGAAGACGCAGTCGTCGGCGGTGAAGGGCTTGCCGTCGTGCCAGGTGACGTTGCGCTTGAGCTTCCAGGTGACGGACTTGCCGTCGGCCGCCACGCCGCCGTTCTCGCGGGTGGGGATTTCCGCGGCGAGGATGGGCACGAGGTTGCCGTCGTTGTCCCACACGGCCAGGGGTTCATAGAAGATGCGAGAGCCTTCCTGGTCCTTCGTGCCGTTGGCGAAGTGCGGCTGCAGGAGCGTCGCGCCCTGCCACCACAGCACCTTGAGCGCGCCGCCGCCACCCTTCTTCGTCGGCTTGTAGACAGGGCTCGGCTGGGCCTGGGCCACGCCGGCATGCATGAGCATCATCGACGCCATCGGCGCCGTGAGGCCGACCCCGACCATCGCCTCGATGAAGGCGCGGCGCGGCATGTCGCCGCTCTTGACCTGCTCGATCGCATCGCGAATCTGTTTTTCCTGCATGACCAAGGCTCCTGCTCTTGAATGAGAACGAAAGGATGGGCGCAAGCCGCCCGCTCGTACACCGTGCAAACACTGATGTACGGGCGAGCGGGAAGCACTCCCTTTGCTGTATCAAGCAAGGACCCTGCCAGCACGGGGACCGTTGGCAGCCTCGAATGCGGACTTGACCGGACGCAGAATTCGCAGAGGTTACGCAGAAGGAACTCAAAAAAGTCCAA
The DNA here is from genome assembly GCF_015831345.1 of Caenimonas aquaedulcis. NCBI lineage: Bacteria > Pseudomonadati > Pseudomonadota > Betaproteobacteria > Burkholderiales > Comamonadaceae > Caenimonas > Caenimonas aquaedulcis. The sequence continues at coordinate 2,021,107 of NZ_JADWYS010000001.1, forward strand.
AGGCAATTCGGTGTCTTCTTGGCTTCTTCTGCGGAACCTCTGCGAATTCTGCGTCCGGCCCCTCTGCATAATGGTGCCCGCTCCCAAGCCGGGGCAACCCCCTGCGCTTCATCCCCCACTCCCACAAAGAGAACAGACGGACATGAGACTGCCCAACCTCCTCGGAACACGCAACGGACGCCTCGCGGCGTTCTTCCTCCTCTACGTGACCGAGGGCATTCCCCTGGGCTTCGCAGCCACCGCCGTCGCCACGCAGCTGCGCCGGCAGGGCATCGGCCCCGCGGAGATCGGGGCGTTCGTCGCTTCCTTCTACCTGCCCTGGGCTTTCAAATGGGCGTTCGGCCCGTTCGTCGACGTGTTCCGTTCGCAGCGCTTCGGGCACCGGCGCGCCTGGATCATCGTGACGCAGATCGTGATGGCCGCGACCATCCTCGCGCTCATCGCCGTGCCGCTGCCCGCGGGCCTGGGCATCTTCACCGCGATCCTGCTGGTGCACAACACCTTCGGCGCGATCCAGGACGTGGCGATCGACTCGCTGGCCGTCAACACGTTGGGCGAGGACGAGCGGGGGCTCGCCAATGGCCTGATGTTCGCTGGCGCCTCGGTCGGCCAGGCGGTCGGCGGCAGCGGCGTGCTCTTCCTCATCGGCTACATGGGTTTCCAGTCGAGCTTCATCTTCGTCGCCGCCGCGATCACGGCCGTCACGGGTTTCGTGGTGCTGCCGATGAAGGAGACCGTGGTCGAAGCGCTGGCGCTGCCGGCCGGGGTCACGCGATGGCGCGCCGCGGCGACCGAGATGCGCATGTTCGCGGTGCAGTCCTTCCGCTCGTTCATGGGAACGCGTGGCGCCTTCTCCGGCGTGTTCTTCTCCCTCCTGCCGGCCGGCGCGATGTCGCTCGGCCTCGCGCTGCAATCGAACCTGGCGGTGGAACTGGGCATGGACGACGACGAGGTCGCGATGCTCAACCTCTGGTCGTCCATCATCTCGGCCGCCGCGATGGTGTTCGGCGGCTGGCTCTCGGACCGGTGGGGCCGCCGGCGCACGCTCGCCTTCTATCTCGCGGGCATGAGCCTGCCGGTGATCTACCTGCTGTGGGTGCTGCAGTCGCACGGCTACGTGATGCCGCGCGCACCGGGTGGCGCGCCCATGCCCGAGCTGCTGCTGCCGCTGTGGATCGCGGTGATGGCCTATGCGGTGTTCCAGGGCCTCATGTACGGCACTCGCTCGGCCATCATGATGGACGTGACGAACCCGCGCGTGGCGGCGACGCAGTTCACCGCGTACATGGCGATGATGAACCTCGCGATCTCCATCGCGGCGACTTGGCAGGGCGTCGCCGTCGAGGCCTGGGGCTACCCGGTCACACTGCTGGTGGACGCCATCACCGGCCCGCTGTGCATCCTGCTGCTGCCGTGGATGAAGCGCAGGTCGAGCGGCTTCACCGATGCCTTCGCGCACGTCCGCGCCCGCAACACCTCGGCCGTCCTCGGGGTCTGCTGCCTGCTCTGGCTGCTCTACTGGCCCAACCACGAGATGCTCGGCGCGGGCCAGCCGATCATGGGCACCTTCTTCACCCTGGTCTTCATTTCGTCCGCGCTGTTCCTGCTGGCCGGGCGCGAAGTGCTGGCCGGCGAGGCCGGGCCGTGGCGCCGCGCGGCGCTGTGGGCCGCGCCGCTGTTGCTCGCCATGCACGGGCGCTACCACCTGGACAAGCTGAACGCCATGCCCACGCTTCACTCGGTGGCCGAGCTGCTGATGTACCTCGTGCCGCTCTTCGGCGGGCTGGTGCTCCTGGGTCTCTCGACACGCAACTGGATCTCGACCGAACCGGCCGAGGAGGACGCCCCCGTCGCGGCCGCGAGCGCCTGAGATGACCAGGGAAGTCACCTACACCCTGCAGGTCGAATTCGGCGACTGCGACCCCGCGCGGATCGTGTGGTTCCCGAACTTCTTCCGGTGGATCGACGCGGCCTCGCGGCACTTCTTCGTCCAGTGCGGCGTGCCGCCCTGGCACGAGCTGGAAAAGACGCACGGCATCATCGGCACCCCCCTGGTCGACACGCACGCGAAGTTCGTCAAGACGGCGAGCTACGGCGACACCCTGCACATCCATACCTCCATCGCGCAATGGCGCGGCAAGAGCTTCGTCCAGCGCTACCGCGTCACCCGCGGGGCCGAGCTGATCATGGAATGCGAAGAAATCCGTATTTTCGCGGCCCGGCGTGACGGCGACGCAACGGGCATCCGGGCCGTGGAAGCCCCGGCGGACATCCGTGCGCTCTGCGCCTGACGCCCGCCAAAAAAACGACAGGGCGGCTTGCGCCGCGCAAGGCTCATCCCGATAATCCTTTCAGCTTTACCGGAGGTTTTGCCATGACTGCTCGTGTGATCTGTATTTCGCGTGCCATGCTGACCAATGCGGACGTCATCGCCCAGGGCGTTGCGGAAGGCCTCGGCTACCGCATCGTCGACGAGGAGATCGTCGCCCGCGCGGCCCAGCGGCGAAACCTCTCCCCCGCCGAAGTCGCCAACGCCGAACGGCGAAAGTCCCTGCTCGCGAGCCTGGTCGAGGAAATCGGCGACAGCAGCACGGACGTCATCAAGTTCATCACCAACCCCAAGGAAGCCGGCGCCCACGACGACGTGCGGCACCTGATCCGCGACGCGATCATGGAAACCGCCGACGAGGGCAACGTCGTGATCGTCGCCCATGCGGCCTCCTACGCGCTGGCGCGCCGTCCCGACGTGCTGCGCGTGCTGATCACCGGCTCCGAGTTCGGCCGCGCCAACAAGTGGCTGCCCAAGAGCGGCGGCAAGAGCCCGCGCGAGGCGCAGGAGATCATCCGGGAGAGCGACGCGGCACGCGCCAATTACCTCAAGCGCTTCTACGACGTGAAGAACGAGTCGCCGCAGGACTACGACATCACGGTGTCGATCGACTCCCTGTCCGAGCCGGGCGCGACCCAGCTGATCCTGGCCGCCGCCAAGGCGATCCAGTAAGGTCCCCTTCGCTCACAGCACCAGGATCGCGCGGAAGTCGTTCACGTTGGTGTTCGTGGGTCCGGTGGTCACCAGGTCGCCCAAGGCGCTGAAGTAGCCGTACGCGTCGTTGCGCGACAGGTAAGCGTCGACCTTCATGCCGTGCGCCAGGGCGCGCCGCAGCGTGTCGGGCGAGACCACCGCCCCGGCGTTGTCCTCCACGCCATCGATCCCGTCCGTATCCGCCGCCAGCGCCCAGACGCCGGCCCGCCCCTGCAGCGCCTGCGCCAGGCCCAGGCAGAACTCGCCGGCGCGGCCGCCGCGACCCCGCGGCGTGCCTTCGGGCTGCTTCCTGATCGTGACGGTGGTCTCCCCGCCCGACAGGATGACGCAGGGCTTCGCGAACGGCTGGCCGCGATGCGCGACCGCACGTGCCAGCGCCGCATGGACCTTGCCGACCTCGCGCGACTCGCCTTCGATTTCGTCGCTCAGGATGTAGGCCTGCAGCCCTGCGGCGCGCGCCTCCTGCGCCGCCGCCTCGAGCGATTGCTGCGGTGTCGCGATGAGATGCACGGCGTGCCCCTCGAACAACGCGTCGCCGGGCTTGGGGGTTTCCAGCGCGCCCTGCTCCAGCAGGCTCATGATCGCGCCGGGAACGTCGATGCCGTAGCGCTGCAGGATCGCGATGGCGTCGGCGCAGCTCGTGGCATCGGGCACCGTCGGGCCGGAGGCGATGATGGACGGATCGTCCCCCGGCACATCGCTGATGGTGAGCGTGACGACCTTCGCGGGCGCGCACGCCGCCGCCAGCCGCCCGCCCTTGATGCGCGACAGGTGCTTGCGCACGCAGTTCATCTCCGAGATGTTCGCGCCCGAATCGAGCAACTGCTTGTTGATGCGCTGCTTGTCCTGCAGCGTGAGCCCCTCGGCGGGCAGCGTCAGCAGCGAGGAGCCGCCGCCGGAGATCAGGCACAGCACCAGGTCATCCGCGGTCAGCCCGTGCGCCATTGCGAGGATGCGTTGCGCGGCCTGCAAGCCGGCATCGTCCGGCACCGGGTGCGCGGCCTCGACGATCTCGATGCGGGGCTTCACCCCTTCCGGGCGCGGCGGCACGTGGTGGTAGCGCGTGACGACCAGCCCTTCGAGCGGCGCGTCCGCGGGCCAGAGCGCTTCGACTGCATGCGCCATCGACGCCCCCGCCTTGCCCGCGCCCAGCACGATGGTGCGTCCCTTGGGCGGCTGGGGCAGGAAGGCGCCCGTGTTGTGCAGCGGCAGCGCGCGCCGCACGGCGGCGTGGTACAGGTGTTCGAGGAAGCGTCGCGGGTCGGCGGCGGGATTCGGCGCGGTCATGGTGGTCTCCTGCCGGGATTGTGACGCCGTAACCGGGCGGTAACTCACGGGCGGGGGCCGCGGGACGCAGCGGTCGCCGTGATAGCCAACATGGCTATACTGTACATATTAGCTACTTTTGGGAAGTACCCATGATCAAGGTCAGCTCGGTGGAGGCGCAGAACAGTTTCGGCAAGCTGCTCGATACAGCCCAGAGAGAGCCCGTGGTCGTCACGCGCCACGGCCGTCCCGCCGCCTTCATCGTGTCCCCGCGGGACATGGACGAATTGATGGATGCGCGCCAAAAGCGCAGCAGGATCGTCGCGGAGTTCGACGCCTTCACGCGGCGGACCGAAAAGCTGCTGTCGCCGGAAGCCCGCCAGCTCACCGAGAAGGACATCGTCCAGCTCGTGAAGGAAAGCCGGCGGTAAGCGGTGCTGCGCGTCGTCTTCGATACGAGCAGTATCGTGGGCGCGGTGCTGTTGGCCCGCTCGATCCCCAACCAGGCGTACCGCCGTGCGCTCTCCTTGGCGCGACTGTGCGCATCCGCGGAAACGCTGGATGAACTCCAGGACGTGCTGCGCCGGCCGAAGTTCGACCGCTACCTTCCGATCGCCTCGCGCAGGGAATTCTTCGACTCCCTGGTGCGGGTCGTGGAAATCCACGACGTCCCGCAAGCCGTGACCCGGGCGCTCAGGCCCCGCTCGCGTGACCCGGCGGACGACAAGTTCCTCGCCCTTGCTGTGTCCTGCGATGCCGACATCATCGTCAGCAGCGACGAGGACCTGCTTTGCCTCGACCCCTGGCACCGGGTGCGAATCATGACGCCCGCCGGATTCATCGGGTCATCGGCGTCTGTATTCACCTGACACCGCCGGGAGAACCGCGGCCGCCGCTGGACGACGCCCCGCCGCCCCGCTAAAGTGCCCCGATGGAACAGCGCACCCACTCATTCGCCCCTGTCGACCGCCGCGTCGACGCGATCCAGGCGGCTTTCGAAGCGCGGGGGATGCCGGCCATCCGCGGCGTGGAAGAGCTCTCGCACCTGGCCACCGAGGAATGGGTGCCGCGCAACGGCGCGCGCGTGGTCGCGCGTGCCTGGACGGACCCGGCGTTCCGCGCGCGCCTGCTGGCGAACGGACGCGCCGCCGTGACCGAACTCGGCCTGTCGATGCCGCCGCACCACCGGCATTTCGTCGTGCTCGAAAACTCACCGGACGTCCATCACGTCATCTGCTGCACGCTGTGCTCCTGCACCGCCTTCACCATCATCGGCCTGCCGCCGGATTGGTACAAGGATCTCGAATACCGCGCGCGCGTCGTGCGCGAGTCGCGCACCGTGCTGCGCGAGATGGGCCTGGACCTGCCGCCCGAGGTGCAGATCCGCGTGTGGGACACCACGGCGGACACCCGCTACATGGTGCTGCCCGAGCGGCCCGAGGGCACCGGAGGCTGGAGCGAAGAGCGGCTGGCGGACCTCGTCACGCGCGACGGCCTCATCGGCGTGGCGCGGCTCTGAAGGACACCCCATGGACGGCATCCACGACCTCGGCGGCCGGCAAGGCTTCGGCACCGTGCGCTACACCCTCGATGCGCCCGCTTTCCACGCCAGGTGGGAAGTGCGCGCCAACGCGCTCTATGCCTTCGCGGTGCGGCAGGGCATCTTCAACATGGACGAGTACCGCCACGCCATCGAGCGGATGGAGCCGCGCCACTACCTGGCGGCGAGCTACTACGAGCGTTCGCTCACCAGCCTCGCGAGCCTGTGCGTCGAAAAAGGCGTGATGACGCGCGGGGAACTGGAAGAACGCGCGGGCGGGCCGGTGCCGCTCGCGATGCCCAGCCGCCCCGGCCGGGCGAATGCGGCTTCGCGCGAACGCTTCCGGCCCGGCGACCGCGTGCGCGTGCGAGAAGACCACGTGCCCGGCCACTCGCGCATGCCGGGCTACATCCGCGGGAAGGAGGGTGTGGTCGTCGGCGAGTCGCCGGCCTATCCCTTCCCCGATGCGCATGCGCACGGCGTGCCATCCGAGGACGAGCCGACCTACGACGTGCGCTTCCGCAGCGAAGACCTCTGGCCGGGCGGCGCCGATTCCGCGCTGGTGCACGCCGCGGTGTTCCAGAGCTACCTCGAACGCGCAGGCTGAGCGCGGCCTAGCGCCTCGGCTGGACGGGCGCCGCCGCGTTGAGCGCGTGCACGATGCAATGCAGGGGTGCATCGGCCGCGCTGCGCAGCACCACGGCAAGTTCCTCGCCGGGCGCGACGTGCACCCACTCGCGATCCGCGCGGAAGGCGCCTGCCTCGAAGTGCACGCCGAGCGCGATCCTCTGCGCGGTCACGACGACTTCCGCGGTGCGCGCGTCGAGCACCCGCACCGTCGCCGCCAGGCCGGGGTCCTGCGCGAGCAGCGGCGCCACCCCCGCGGGAAAGTGCAGCGCCCGTGCGATGGGGACGCCCTGCGCGTCGTGCAGGCTCGCCGCCACCACGTCGCACGGCGGCGGGCCGAACCGGTAGGCGTAGCTCAGGTCGATGAAGTGATCGAGCATCTCCAGCAGCGGCACGCTCAGGGCACCGCGCGGCGGCAAGGAGAGCTCCCTGCGGCCCTGCGCGACCGCGACGTGGCCGTGCTGCCAGGCCTGCACGGAGAGCACCGCGTCGAGCGCTTGCGGGCGGTCGTTGATCGCGTGCGCGCAGAGGCCGTTGCCGCCCTCGTCGGTGAGCAGCACGGTGCGCGGCTGCAGCACACGCTCGAGCGCATGCCAGCAGGGCTTCGGTGCACCGCGTTCGTCCAGCACGCCCCAGCCCGCGCCGGCCCACAGGTCCCGCAGCATCAGGACCAGCGCACCGCCGCACGGCGACGCCGGTCGCCGCCACTCCGAGTAGGCGGCCGCCATCACCTCCCCCGTCACCCAGCGGCTCAGCGCAAGGTAGCGCGCGGGGTCGGTGGACCGCAGGCGCACGGGATCGACGCCGGCCAGCTCCCGCAGGTAGTGATCGCGCACGTCCTCGAAATCCCACCCCGCGCCGAGGTCGCGCGGCACGCGCGCCTTCCATTGCGGGTGATGCATGCGCACCCCCAGGCCGCCCGGCATGCGCGCGATCGCGTCGTCACCGGGGACGTTCGAGAACGCCAGGCTCTCCGTGGCGAAGCGCAGGCCCGAGCGCCTGGCGTCGTCCAGCGGCCGCAGGTACGCACCGACGCCGTAATAGGAGGTGGTGCCCGCGTCGGCCTGGAACGGCACCGCGCCGCCGTGCGCGCTGGACGGCCAGTAGGGCACGCCGGGCGCATGCCGCGCGCACGCCGCCGGCAGGATCCCGTCGAACAGCGGCGAGCGCCATTGCTCGCGCAGGGCTCCCCACATGGCCGCCTGCTGCTCCACCTCGCTGTTGCCGCACAGGACGGCCAGGCACGCGCGCCAGCCCCAGCGCCGCAGTTGCTGCTGCGCCTCGCGCTCTACCGACCCCGCGAAGGCCGCGTCCTGCGCGGGATAGTCCATGCTCGCGAACATGAAGTCCTGCCACACCAGCACGCCCTGCTCGTCGCACGCGTCGTAGAAGGCGTCCTCCTCGTAGACCGTGATGCCCGCGACGCGCAGCATGTTCATGCCGGCTGCGCGAAGCTGCGAGACCGCCGCCGCGTAGTCCCCGGCGGGGGCGCGCAGGCTCACCGCGTCCAGCGGCGTCCACACCGCGCCGCGGCAGAACACCGCGACCCCGTTGACCCGCAGCTCGAAGCCCTCCTCGCCTGTATCGATCGCGACCGTCCGGAAGCCGATGCGGCGCTTCACCAGCGTGACGCCCTTCGCATCGGCGAGCGTGGCGGTGTAGAGCGCGGGTTCGCCATGCGTGTGCGGCCACCACGGCCTGGCGCCCGGCACGCGAAGCTGCGTGGACAGCGTTGCGTCTCCTGCGGCCTCCATCGCGGCAGACACCGTCATGCCGTGGCCCTCCACCGTGAAGGTCAGCGGGAGGGCGAACACTCCGTCGTTGCCCAGGTCGCACCGGACGGTGCCGTCCGATCCGTCCCACGCAACTTCCAAGCTGCAGCGCGCGAGCGCGGCCGCGTCACGCGGCAGCAGCCAGATGTCGCGCCATGGGCCGACCGCAGGCGCGGGCGGCGACCAGCCCGGGGTGCGGCCCAGCAGTGTGGCGCGCAGCCAGCGCAATTGCTGGGCCTGCAGCATGGGCACGCGCCAGCGGGGGCGCGGACGCCTGCGGGTCAGCTGAGGCCCGAGGGCGTCGAAGCAAAGCATCAATTCGTTCACGCCTTCGCGCAGCACAGGGCCCACCTCGAAGTCCGAGGCCGCGAACATGTTGTCGCTCTGCCCGAGCGCCTCACCGTTCAGCCAGATGCGCGCGAATGTGGCGAGTCCGTCGAACCTCAGCACGGTCGATTCCCCCGCCGCGCCAGTGTGGTGGAACACCAACCGGTACCAATAAGTCCTGTCGTCGAAGGCGGCCGGCGCATCGTCCACGCTCCACTCCCCGCGCTCGCGCAATGCCGCGGCGACGGGGAGCGCGCGTGGCATTTCGCGCCACGCCGCGTCGCCGGCAGCAGGCGCCGAGGCAGCTTCCCCTTCGCAAAATGCCCAGCCCGCCTCGTCGCTGAGTCTGCGGACGCGTGCGTCGGATGCCGTGAAAGCGGAAAGGCTCAAGGGGCTGCTTCCTACAAATCGGGGACACGGGGAGTTCCCAGAATAGGCGCAACACTTGAACCTGAACGTAAGACGATGCCGCAAGCCCCCCTCATGGCGCTGCTGGCCCCGGCACCCCCGGCGCCCCCGCCTTCCACCCGAATCGAGCGCTTCCCCGGGCTCGCGGCGAAGGGCTACGAGCCCCATCCGCTGCACGGGCCCGACGCGGTGTGGGTGGAGAAGAATTGCTACGGGGACCTGTGGATCGAACTGCTGCATTGCCTGCGCCTGGACCCCTGCGCGATGCTGCCCTTCACGCTCGCCGTGGATTTCGAGGGCGACCAGTGGACCTTCTTCAAGCCGCCGCTCGGCGAGCTGCACGACCTGTACGGCCTCGATGTCCAGGAACTCGCCGTATGGCGGCCGATGGTGGACCACGCGCGCGAACACCTCTCCGCGGGCAAGCTCATCGCGTGCGAGATGGACGCCTTCTGGCTGCCTGATACGGCGGCCACCGATTACCGGCAGAAGCACACGAAGACCACCATCGTGCTCGCCAACATCGACATCGAGGAGCAGTGGCTCGGCTATTTCCACAACGCGGGGTACTACGAGTTGCAGGGCGAGGACTTCCGCGGCCTCTTTCGCATCGGCGAGCCGGAAGACCCGGGCTACATGCCGCTCTTCGCGGAGTTGATCCGCACGGACCGGGTGAAGCGCCGCGCGCCGATGGAGCTCGCCTCGCTCTCGCTCGACCTGCTGGAGCGGCACTGGCGCAGGCGCCCGCGCACCAATCCGCTGACGCGCTTTGGCCAGCGGCTGACTTCCGAATTTCCGTCGCTGCGCAGCGCGGGACTGGCGCACTACCACTCCTGGGCTTTCGCGACGATCCGCCAGGCCGGCGCCGCCTTCGACCTCACGGCCGAGTACCTGCGCTGGCAGTCCGACTTCGGCCACTACGGCCTCGCGGACGCCGCCCTTCGCTTCGACGAGATCGCGCAGTCGATGAAGACGCTGATCCTCAAGGCCGCGCGTTCGGTGAACAGCGGCCGCCCCCTGCAGGCGAGCGAACTGATCGAGACGTCCGCCGCGGCGTGGGAAGAGGGCATGGCCATGGTCGGCCGGAGCCTGGGCTGCAAGGCCGAGGCGGCGTGGCGGCTCGAGACCGCGGAGTGATGCCGGCCGCGCCTACAGCGCGCGATTGAGGTCCACGTCCAGGCCCGCCTTGCGCATTTCCCGCGCCAGCAGCAGGCGCCACACGCCGCCTTCGTCCATCACGACGCGCGGAATGCCCTCCCACTGCGCCGAGGGCCGCACCTGGTCCAGCAGCATGAGGCACAGCCGCCCCGGGCCGAGCGCGCCCAGGATGTAGCCGACCTCCAGGACGCTGGCGTCGAGCTTGTCGCCCGACACCAACAGCACCGCGTACCGGGCGCCCTGCATCGCGTCGAGCGCGGAGGCGGCCGCGAGCAGCGTCGGGCCTTCGGCCTGCGGCGCGAGCACCGGTTCGAGCGAGAGGTCTTCGATGAAGTCGGAGAGCGACTCGAGCTCGACGCCCCAACGGCTCGACAGCAGTGCGACCTGGCCACCCGGCGCGTCCGCGACCGCTGGGGCGGGCGCTGGTGTCGGGGCGGGCGTTGGTGCCGGTGTGGGTGCAGGGGTTGGGGCAGGCGTCGGTGCCGGCGTCGGTGCAGGCGTGGGCGCAGGCGTCGGTGCTGGCGTCGGTGCTGGCGTCGGTGCTGGCGTCGGTGCCGGCGTTGGGGCTGGCGTTGGGGCTGGCGTTGGGGCCGGCGTTGGGGCCGGCGTTGGGGCTGGCGTTGGGGCCGGCGTCGGTGCAGGCGTGGGCTCGGGTGTCGGAGCCGGCGTGGGCTCTGGCGTGGGCAGCGGGGCCGGTGCGGTGGCGGACTCCGGCGTGGGCATCGGCGCGGGCGCGGTGACGGGCTCCGGCGCGGCCTTGCCCTCCAGGCGATCCGCCATCATCTGCTTGACGGCGTTCAGGTTCGAGATCGCATGGGCGATACCGTCCTTGATGCCCTGGCGCAATTCGTTGGTGGAATAGCGATCGCCGAACACGGATTCCATCTGCGAGCCGAGATCCTCGATCCGGTAGCGGCGATATTCGGCCGAATCCTTGCCCCCCAGCACATCCGAGAGGGTCGTGTTCACCTGCTTTTGCATCGCCTCGATGCGGGGGTCCCAGCGTTCCTGGATGCCCGAGGGATCGAAGCCCCGCAGTTCTTTGATGCGCCGCGTGATCTTGTCGATGGCGCGCTCGAGCGTGGATCTTTCCTGTGCGCTCAGGCGGTGGGCAGACTTGCCGTTGGACATGCGAGCAACCCCGAAGTGGAGGCTCCCACTGTACAGCTAACGGGTGGCGGCGATCCAGCGGTCGATGCGCGCTTCCAGCATCGACAGGGGCATGCACCCGTCCCCCAGCACCTGCGAGTGGAAGCGCCGGATGTCGAACTTCGGGCCGAGCGCCTGGCGCGCGCGCTCGCGCAGCTGCAGGATCTTCAGCTCGCCCACCTTGTACGCCAGCGCCTGGCCCGGCCAGGCCATGTAGCGCTCGGTGGCGCGGCGCGCCGAATCCTCGGTCGAGCCTTCCTTCTCGCGCAGGTACGCGATCGTGTACTCGCGCGACCAGCCCTTCGAATGCAGGCCCGTGTCCACCACCAGCCGCAGCGCGCGGTGCAGCTCCATGAAGAGCCTGCCGAGCTGCGCGACCGGGTCGTCGTACACGCCCAGTTCGTAGCCGAGGCTCTCGGCGTACAGCGCCCAACCTTCGCCGTAGGCGTCGTACCAGGTGGTCTGCCGGTAGCGCGAGCCGCCCTGCTCGCGCTGCATGCCGATCTGGTAGTGATGCCCGGGCTGCCCTTCGTGCAGGAAGAGCGCCGTCATCGTGGTCTTGCGGTACTCCTTCGGGTCGTTCACCACGGCATAGAACACGCCCGGCCGCGAGCCGTCGGAGGCCGGCGGCACGTAGTTGTCGGAAGCCGTCGCGCGGCGGATCGGCTCGATCGCCTTGATCTCGAGGGCCGCCTTCGGCGCGCGCTCGAACAGCTTCGCGAGGCCCGGCTTCACGCGTTCGTTGATCGCGCGGTACGCCGCGAGCACTTCCTCCTCGCTGCGGAAGGGCTGCAGCTCGGGACGGCCGTCCAGCGACCTGAAGAATTCGTCCAGGGGGCCTTCGAAGCCGAACTTCGCCTTCACCTGCTCCATCTCGGCGCGGATGCGTGCGACCTCCTTCAGGCCCAGTTCATGGATCTCCTGCGGCGTCATCGACGTCGTGGTGAAGGAGCGCACCTGAAGGCGGTACCAATCGGCACCGCCGGGCATGTCGCCCATGCCGGCCGTGGTGCGCGCCGCGGGCAGGTAGGTGTCCGCCATGAAGGCGCGCAGCTTGCGCACCGCGGGCGTGACCGATCCCGACACCACCGCGCGGTAGGCCGCGGCGATCCGCCGCTGCTGCGCCGGTGGAATCTCCGCCGGAAAGCTGCGCGTCGCGGCCAGGTACGGGCTTTGCAGCGGATCGGCCGGCAGCAGCACGTCGAACTGCGGCAGGGTCCTTTCCACCAGTTCGCGCGGCAGCGTGATGCCGCGCGCGATGCCGTCGCGCATGTTCACGATCGCCTGGTCGATCCAGGCCGGCAGCTTTTTCAGCCGCGCGAGGAAATGGTCGTAGTTCGCGACCGTCGTCATCGGCTGCGCCGCATCGCCGCTCGCCCATTGCGAGAGCTTCATCGGCATCGCATCCACGTGGCCCACCGGCATCAGGTGCCACGGCACCGCCAGGGTCGACAGGCGGTCCTCGCATTCGTACTTCAACAGGTCGTACGTGAGCCCGGCATCGGCGTCCAGCTGCGAGCGGTCGATCGCTCGCAGCCGCGCCAGCGTGCGCTCATAGAGGCGCTTTTGCCGCGCCTGGTGGGCCGGCGCGATCTCGATTTCGAACGCGCCTTCGTAGCGCGCGTCGCCCACGTTCTCGGTCGTGCCCACGGGGAAGAGCGCCAGGCCCTCCTCGTAGTACGTGTCGGCGAGCGCGAGGACGCGCTGCGAGGCGTTGGCAGGGGACGCGGCGAGTGCGCCGCGCCAGGCGGTGGAACCCAGGAGCAGGCTCGTGGCCAGCCCCGCGTTCACCGCGCGGCGGTTGAAGCGGATGTTGTTCATGGCGCGGGATGCTAACCCAGCCGCGCCCACCCATAATGCCGCCTGACATGGCTGCTGACACTTTCATGCGGGGCTGAACTGGACTTCGCGCTCGTCCTCATCCTGGGCCTGGTCGCGGGCACCGTCGGCGGCATCGTCGGCTTTGGCACGTCCATCATGGTCATGCCCGCGCTGGTGCTCGTGTACGGCCCGCGGCAGGCCGTGCCGATCATGGCCATCGCCGTGGTCATGGCCAACGCCTCGCGCGTGGCGGCCTGGTGGCGCGAAGTGGACTGGCGCACCACGCTCGCCTATTCGGCCACCGGCATGCCCTTCGCCGCGATGGGCGCACGCACCTTGCTGGTGCTGCCCCCGGGCATCGTCGAGGCGGTGCTGGGCGCCTTCTTCATCGTGATGATTCCCGTGCGCCGGTGGATGGCGCTGCAGGACTGGAGGCTCAACCGCTGGCACCTGGCCGTGGTCGGCGCGTTCATCGGATTCCTGAGCGGGATCGTCGTGAGCACGGGGCCGCTCAACACACCCTTCTTCCTGATGCACGGGCTCGTGAAGGGCGCGTACCTGGGCACCGAAGCCATGAGCTCGCTCGCGGTGTTCGGCGCGAAGGCCGTGACCTTCCGCGCGCTCGGCGCCCTGCCGGCCGAAGCGGTGATCGACGGGCTCATCATCGGCAGCTCGCTCATGGCCGGCGCCTTCATCGCCAAGCGCTACGTGAGGAAGATCGACGCGGAGCGCTTCCGCCTGCTCATGGATGGGCTGCTGCTGGTGGCCGGGCTCACGATGCTGTGGGCGGCGCTGGCGCGCTAGAAACGGCGGCGTCCTTCACACGCCCGTTACCGGGCCGCGAGATACTCGAAGCGTCATGACGCCCCACGACACGACCACCGTCACCCTGCTCGCCCTCATGCCGCTGCTGGTGTGGCGCATGATCGTCCGCGTCAAGCGCATGGTCGGGCGGCAGCGCGCGGGGCGCATCCGGCCCTGGGTCACGCTCGTGATCTTTCCGCTGGTCCTCGCGCTGTTCAGCTTCCTGGCAAAGGACCATGCGCAGCGCCTCTGGTGGCTCGCGGGCGGCGTCGCCTGCGGGCTCGGCCTGGCCGTCTGGGGACTGAAGAAGACCGTGTTCGAGGCGACGCCGACCGGCCTCTTCTACACGCCCAACGCGCACCTGGGCATCGCCCTGTCGCTGCTGCTGGTGGGCCGCCTCGTCTGGCGGATGGTGGAGGTGTTCACGATGGACGCCGCCGCGATGCAGCAACCCGACGAATTCACGCGCAGCCCGCTCACGCTCCTCGTCTTCGGCCTGCTGGCGGGCTACTACATCGGCTACGCGTTCGGCCTGGTCCGCTGGCGCTTTGCGGTGATGCGCGCGAAGAGGCGGCGCGAGTCCCCCTAAAATCGCGGCTGCCTTCCACAACAACGCAGTAGCAGTTCCATGAAGAATCTCCTCCTCATCGCCGCGGCGACCCTGCTCGCCGCCTGCGCTTCTCCCGAACCCATGACCCCCCAGCAGTCGAGCGAACGCGCCGCCTGCCGCAACACGGACGCGCCCACGGGCAGCAACCTGGTGCGCCGCAGCGAGTGCGCGCCCCAGGCCGCGGCGCCGATCCCCACGCAGAAAAACTGATCAGGGCGCCGGCGCGCCCGCCTGGAACCAGCGGGCGACCAGCCCGCGTTCCGCCTCCGTGATGCCCGTGGCGTTGTTCATCGGCATCACCTTCGTCACGACCACCTGCTGGTAGATCGACTGCGCGTGCTGCTTCACGCCCTCGGGCGAGTCGAGCCGCACGTTTTTCATCTGCACCTGCGCCCCGTGGCACAGGTAGCAGCGCTGCTCGAAGACCTTCTGCACCGCCGCGTAATCCGCCGCAGGTTGCGCTGCGGCCGCGGGCTGCGTGCTCGCCGCCGGCGCGAGCCACACGACGGTCGCGGCGATGACGGCCACGCCCACCAGCGCATAGGGCAGCGGGTTGGCGTTGCGCCCGAGCTTGTAGCCGTGGCGCATGACGAAGAACTGGCGGATCGCCGCGCCCGCGAACATCATCAGGATCAGCACCAGCCAGTTGCGCGGGTGGCTCCAGGTGAAGCTGTAGTGGTTCGACAGCATCGCGAAGATCACCGGCAGCGTGAAGTAGGTGTTGTGCACGCTGCGCTGCTTGCCGCGCTGGCCGTGGATGGGGTCCACCGGCTCGCCCGCCTTGATCGAGGCGATCACCTTGCGCTGGCCCGGGATGATCCAGAAGAACACGTTGGCGCTCATCGCCGTCGCGATCATCGCGCCCACCAGCAGGAAGGCGGCGCGGCCCGCGAACCAGTGGCACGCGAGCCAGGACGCGACGCACACGAGCACCAGCACCAGCGCGCCGACGATCGCGTCGCCGTTCTTCCTCTGCCCGAAGAGGCGGCAGATCGCGTCGTACGCGATCCAGAACACGACGAGGAAGGCCAGCGCCACGGCGATCGCCATCGGGGGCGACCACGCGACGAGACTCCTGTCGATCAGGTAGGTGCTGGCATGCCAGAGGTAGGAGATGGTGAAGAGCGAGAAGCCCGTGAGCCAGGTGGTGTAGCTCTCCCAGAAGAACCAGTGCAGGTGCTCCGGCAGCTTCGGCGGGGACACCGCGAACTTGACCGGGTGGTAGAACCCGCCGCCGTGCACGGCCCACAGCTCGCCGCTCACGCCCTGCTTCTTCAGGTCCTCGTCGACCGGCGGCGTCAGGCTGGAATCGAGGAAGACGAAATAGAAGGACGAACCGACCCAGGCGATGGCCGTGATCACGTGGGCCCAGCGCAGCAGCAGGTTGGCCCAGTCCAGGAGGTAGCTTTCCATGGGGTCTTTCGAAAATACGGTGCGTCTAACGCAGTGTATGAAGGAGCTGCGCGGCGACACTCACCGCGATCACCGCCGGCTCCTTGCCCGCGATGCCTGGCAGTCCGATGGGGCAGGTCACGTGGGCAAGTTCGGCCGGCGGGAAGCCACGCGCCTCGAGGCGATGGCGGAAGGCCGCCCACTTCGTCTTGCTGCCGATGAGGCCGACATAGGGCAGGTCGCCGCGTTCTCTCTGGCGCAGCAGGCACGCCGCGACGATATCGAGGTCCTCCGCGTGGCTGAAGCTCATGACGAGCACGCGCGAGCCTGCCGCCAACTGCGCCACCGCGCCCTGCACGGGCTCGGAATGCTCGCACTGCACGTGCGGCGGCGGTTCAGCGGGGAATATCCCGTCGCGGCTGTCGATCCACGTCACGGCGAAGGGCAAGGTGGAAAGGACGTTGACGAGAGCCCGGCCGACATGGCCGCCGCCGAAAAGCGCCAGCGGCACGAGCCGCGGGGCGAGCCGCCGGCGCGCCGCGGGAATGTCCGCGGCCTCGAGGCGCTCGTAGCGAAGCCGCATCACCCCGCCGCAGCACTGGCCCAGGCTCGGGCCCAGCGTGTACGACCGTTCCTCCGGACCGGCGTGGGCGGGCTGCGAGAGCAGCACCCGCGCGAGCGCGATCGCGTCGAACTCGAGATGCCCGCCGCCGACGGTGCCCGAGACGGCCCTCGCGGTGACGGCCATCCACGCCCCCGCCTCGCGCGGGACGGAGCCCTGCGTCGACGCCACTGTTACAAGGACCAGCGGCTCATCCGGCAGCGAAGATGTGACAAGTTCCATCGTCAAGTGTTGCGAGCCCGCGTCCAATCGCAAGATTCGTAGCGTTTACGTAAAGCACGTCGTCAAAATAGCCGGGTTCGCGTTCAATTGAACTCAGCTGTAACGCGCCCAGACATGCGCACCCACCCGGAGACCTCCATGAAGCATATTCCCAGCCTGCGCGTCCTGGCCACCGCGGTGGCCGCCATCCTGGCGGGTTGCTCGTCGACCCCGCTTGCCCCCGTCGCGCCCCCGCGCGTCGCCGTGCAGCCCATGGCGCCTCCGGCCGAAGCGCAAGTCACGCCGCCGGCAGCCGAGCCCGCCTTCGGGCAGGCCTCCAACGCCACCACGCCGCGCGCCTACCGCGCCGACGCGGCGTCCCACCTGTACGGGCTCAACCAGAACCGCATCTACAAGGGCAAGCTGCCCCCGCTGCTGTACGCCATCGGCGTGCTGCAGGTGGAAGTCGACGGGCGCGGCCAGGTGCGCAACCTGAGCTGGATGCGCGCACCCAAGCACGCGCCGGAAGTGATCGCCGAGATCGAGCGCACCGTTCGCGCCGCGGCGCCCTTCCCCGTGCCCGCGCGCATGGGCAAGGTGGTCTACACGGACACCTGGCTGTGGCACAAGAGCGGCCAGTTCCAGCTGGACACGCTGACCGAAGGCCAGCTCTGAGCCTGTCATGAACCGCGGTAGGTGGAGTAGCTCCACGGGCTGACCAGCAGCGGCACGTGGTAGTGCTGCTGCGGGCTGGCGACGCCGAAATCCAGCGTCACGCGGTCCAGGAACGCGGGCTTCGGCAGCGCCACGCCTTTCGCCTCGAAATACGCGGCCACGTCGAAGACGAGCCGGTAGGTCCCCGCCTTCAGTTCGCCGTCCGCGTACAGCGGCCCCTCCGGGCTGCGCCCATCCGCATCGAGCACGAAGCGCCTCACCAGCGTCGCGGCGTCGCCCTGCGTCGTGTAGAGCGCGACCGCCATGCCGGCGGCCGGGCTGCCGTGCATCGTGTCGAGGACGTGGGTGCTCAGGCCCATGGCGATCTCCAGAAATTGTGGACGCAAGTGTATACACTTTCTTCGATTGGAGCTACCATCGCCCGATGGAGTCGTCCACCACGCATTTCATCGTCGAAGCGCTCTCCCGCGCGATCGTGGAACACCGCCTGCAGCCGGGCACCAAGCTCGCGGAACAGAAGCTGGCCGACCATTTCGGCGTCTCCCGCACGCTCGTGCGCCAGGCCCTCTTCCAGCTCTCCCAGAAGCGGCTGGTGCGCATGGAGCCCGCGCGCGGCGCGTTCGTCGCCGCGCCGACGGTGGAGGAATCGCGCCAGGTCTTCGCGGTGCGCCGCATGCTGGAGGCCGGGATGACCCGCGCCTTCGTGCGCGAGCTCACCCCCGCGAAACTGCGGGCGCTGCGCGAGCACGTCGCGCAGGAAAAGGATGCGCTCGAGGGCGGCGACGCGGCGGGCATGGACCTGCTGGGCGACTTCCATGTGCGCATGGCGGAGCTCACGGGCAACGAGGTGCTGGCGCAGATCCTCAAGGACCTCGTCTCGCGCAGCTCGCTCATCACGCTCATGTACCAGCGCGCGGGCGCGGCGAAGCATTCGCACGAGGAACACGCCGAACTCCTGAAGGCGATCGCCGCGAAGGATGCGGAGCGCGCCGCGACGCTGATGCAGGCCCACCTCGTTCATGTCGAGGAGAGCCTGGCCTTCGACCGGAAGGTGCCTACCCACGACATCGCCGCCGCCCTCTCGTGAGCACGCCATGACCTACGACAGCACCGCCCCCTACCCGCGAGACCTCGCCGGCTACGGCCGCCACCCGCCGCATGCGCAGTGGCCGGGCGGCGCGCGCATCGCGCTGCAGTTCGTGCTCAATTACGAGGAAGGCGGCGAGAACGCGGTGCTGCACGGCGACGCGGGCTCCGAGCAATTCCTGTCGGAGATGTTCAATCCCGCGAGCTACCCGGCGCGGCACATGAGCATGGAAGGCATCTACGAATACGGCTCGCGCGCCGGCGTGTGGCGCATCCTGCGTGAATTCGAGAAGCGCGACCTGCCGCTGACGGTGTTCGGCGTGAGCACGGCGCTGCAACGCCATCCGGACCTCGCGTCCGCCTTCCGGGACATGGGCCACGAGATCGCGTGCCACGGCCTGAAGTGGATCCACTACCAGAACGTGGACGAAGCGGTCGAGCGCGAACACATGATGCAGGCCATGCGCATCATCGAGCGGCTCACCGGGGAACGCCCGCTCGGCTGGTACACCGGGCGCGACAGCCCCAACACCCGCCGGCTGGTGGCGGACTACGGCGGCTTCGAATACGACAGCGACTACTACGGCGACGACCTGCCCTTCTGGATGAAGGTGCGCAAGAGCGACGGGGCGGTGGTGCCGCATCTCGTCGTTCCCTACACACTCGATGCGAACGACATGCGCTTTTCGCTGCCGCAGGGCTTCGCGCAGGCCGACGACTTCTTCATCTACCTGCGCGACAGTTTCGACGCGCTCTACGCGGAGGGCGACACCGCGCCGAAGATGATGAGCATCGGCATGCACTGCCGCCTGCTCGGGCGCCCCGGGCGCATCGTCGCGCTGCAGCGCTTCCTGGACCATGTGGAGAAGCACGACAAGGTGTGGGTCTGCCGCCGCATCGACATCGCGCGCCACTGGAAACAGACCCATCCCTATCGAGGCTGAACGTGACGATCACACTTGCACAACTCAATGCCGCCGCGCCGCAGGAAGCCGCGGCGATGCTGGACGGCCTCTACGAACACTCGCCGTGGATCGCGCAGGCCGCGCTCGCACAGCGCCCCTTCGCGTCGCTCACGCAGCTCAAGCACGCGATGGCGCGCATCGTCGCCGAGGCGGGCGCGGACAGGCAGCTCGCGCTGATCCGCGCCCACCCGGAGCTCGCGGGCAAGGCGATGGTGAGCAGGACGCTCACCTCCGAGTCCACGAACGAGCAGGGCAAGGCCGGCCTCACCGATTGCACGCCCGAGGAATTCGCGCGCATCCAGCAGCTCAACGCGGACTACAACGCGAAGTTCGGCTTCCCGTTCATCCTCGCCGTGCGCGGGCCGCGGGGCACGGGCCTCACGCGGCGCGAGATCATCGACACCTTCGCGCGACGCCTGGACAACCCGGTGGACTTCGAACGCGCCGAGGCGCTGCGCAACATCCACCGGATCGTGGAGCTGCGCGTGAACGACAAGTTCGGGGTGGAGCCGGACTTGGGGAACATCGTGTGGGACTGGCAGGAGAAGCTCGCGCAGTTCAGCGATCCGGAGTTCAAGGAGAAGGGGCAGCTGACGGTGACCTACCTGACCGACGCGCATCGCGCGGCGGCGGCGTTCATCGCCTCCGAGATGAAGGCCTGCGGCTTCGACGAGGTGAAGATCGACGCGGTCGGCAACGTGGTGGGGGTACACAAGGCGGCGGCCGCCGGCGCGAAGGCGCTCCTCACCGGCAGCCACTACGACACCGTCCGCAATGGCGGGAAGTACGACGGGCGCCTGGGCATCTTCACCCCCATGGCGTGCGTGCGCGAACTCGCGCGGCAGCAGCGCCGCCTGCCCTTCGACTTCGAAGTGATCGGCTTCTCGGAGGAGGAAGGCCAGCGCTACAAGGCGACCTTTCTCGGCTCCGGCGCGCTCATCGGCGCGTTCAACCCGGCGTGGCTGGAGCAGAAGGACGCGGACGGCGTCACCATGCGCGAGGCGATGCGGCACGCCGGACTGCCCGCGACGCTGGAGGCGATCGCCGCGCTGCGGCGCGACCCGGCGCGCTACCTCGGCTTCGTCGAAGTCCACATCGAACAGGGCCCCGTGCTCAACGAGATCGACCTGCCGCTGGGCATCGTCACCTCCATCAATGGCGGCGTGCGCTACCTGTGCGAGGTGATCGGCATGGCCAGCCATGCGGGCACCACGCCGATGAACCGCCGGCGCGATGCGGCGTCCGCCGTGGCGGAACTTGCGCTCTACATCGAGCAGCGCGCCGCGCGCGACGGCGACTCGGTGGGCACCATCGGCATCTGGACCGTGCCCGGCGGATCGACCAACGTGGTGCCCGGCCGCTGCCAGTTCACGCTCGACCTGCGCGCGCCGACGGACGCGCAGCGCGACGCCTTGGTGAAGGATGTGCTCGATGAACTGCAGGCGATCTGCACGCGGCGCGGCGTGCGGCACACCCTCGAAGAGACGATGCGCGCCGCGGCGGCGCCGAGCGCCCCGAAGTGGCAGCAGCGCTGGGAGCGCGCGGTGGAAAGCCTCGGCGTGCCGCTGCACCGCATGCCCAGCGGCGCGGGCCACGACGCCATGAAGCTCCACGAAGTAATGCCGCAGGCGATGCTCTTCGTGCGCGGCCAGAACTCCGGCATCAGCCACAACCCGCTCGAATCCACGACCAGCGACGACATCGAGCTCGCCGTCCACGCCTTCCAGCGCCTGCTGGACGATCTCGCCAGAGAAAACCCATGACCGACTACGAACGACTCGACGCGTGGATCGACGCGCACTTCGACGAGGAAGTGAAATTCCTGCAGGCGCTCGTGCGCATCCCCACGGACACGCCCCCGGGCGACAACGCCCCGCATGCCGAACGCACCGCGGACCTGCTCGGGGAATTCGGCTTCGACGCCGAGAAGCACGCCGTACCGCAGGCGGACGTGCACGAGTACGGCCTGCAATCCATCACGAACCTGATCGTGCGCAGGCGTTACGGCGACGGCGGCCGCACCATCGCGCTCAACGCGCACGGCGACGTGGTCCCGCCGGGCGAAGGCTGGACGCACGACCCGTACGGCGGCGAGATCGAGGACGGGAAGATGTACGGCCGCGCGACCGCGGTGAGCAAGGGCGACTTCGCGAGCTTCACCTTCGCCGTGCGCGCGCTCGAGTCGCTGCAGGGGAAACGCAAGGGCGCGGTGGAACTGCACTTCACCTACGACGAGGAATTCGGCGGCGAGATGGGGCCGGGCTGGCTGCTGCGCCACGGGCTGACGAAGCCCGACCTCATGATCGCCGCGGGTTTCAGCTACGAAGTGGTGACGGCGCACAACGGCTGCCTGCAGATGGAAGTGACGGTGCACGGCAAGATGGCGCACGCCGCGATTCCGCAGTCGGGCGTCGACGCGCTGCAGGGCGCTGTCTCCATCCTGAATGCCCTGTACGCGCAGAACGCCGGCTACCGGAAGGTCACGTCGCAGGTGCCCGGCATCACCCATCCGTACCTGAACGTCGGGCGGATCGAGGGCGGCACCAACACCAACGTCGTGCCGGGCAAGGTGGTATTCAAGCTCGACCGCCGGATGATCCCCGAGGAGAATCCCGCGGAGGTGGAAGCCTCCATCCGCCGCGTGATCGCCGAATCCGCCGCCCTGTGCCCGGGCATCACCGTGGATATCAAGCGCCTGCTGCTCGCGAATTCCATGCGCCCGCTGCCGGGCAACCGGCCCCTGGTCGATGCGATCCAGAAACATGGCGAGGCGGTCTTCGGCCAGCCGATCCCCGCGATGGGAACGCCGCTGTACACCGACGTGCGGCTGTATGCGGAGGCCGGCGTCCCCGGCGTCATCTACGGCGCCGGCCCGCGCACCGTGCTGGAGTCGCACGCCAAGCGCGCGGACGAGCGGCTGGAGCTGGAGGATCTGCGCAAGGCGACGAAGGTGGTGGCCCGGACGTTGAGGGATTTGCTGGTCTGAATTTTGTATCTCATAGTTGACAAATATCTGTTTTTGTCAATAATGAGATACATGAAACCTGTTACGGCGCCTGACCTGCCCCACGAGGCGACGCTCGGCGCCATGGGAAAGCGCATCCGCGAGCAGCGCAGGGCGCAGCGCGTCAATGCAACCGCGGCGGCTGAGGCCGCCGGGATTTCGCGCATGACCCTGCACCGGATCGAGCGCGGCGAGCCTTCCGTGGCGATCGGCGCCTATGCGAGCGTCATGGCCGCACTGGGCCTTGATCTGGCAGCGACACCCCGGTCGGCGCCGCACTACCCGCATGCCGCCGAGCCGGACCCCTGGATACCGGCGCGCGTGCAGCTTGCAAGGTATCCGCAATTGCGGCAGCTGGCCTGGCAACTCAAGGAAGGCGCCGAACTGACGCCGGCGGAGGCATTCGACATCTACGAACGCAATGCGCGCCATCTCGACGTGCAGGCGCTCGAGACGGCCGAGCGCGACCTGATCACTGCCCTGCGCATCGCCTTCTCCACCCGGCGCGATGTTTGAACGGCTGCATCATCTGCGGATCGCGCAGGTGCTCCAGTCGCTGGACGCCGACGTGCTTCGCGCGCACCATTGCTATTTCGGTGGCGGCACCGCCATCGCGCTGCGCCATGGCGAATACCGTGAGTCGGTGGACATCGATTTCCTCGTGTCGGACGTGGGCGGCTGGCGTGAGTTGCGCGCCCTGCTGACCGGTCCCCAAGGCATCTCGTCCCTCGTGCGCGAAGGCGCCGAACCGCTGGAACTCCAACGCGAGGTCCGCGCGGATCCCTATGGCATCCGGGTGGCGGTGATGGCCGCGGGGAAGGCGGTGAAATTCGAGATCGTCCTCGAAGCCCGCATGGCGCTGGCCCCGCCGGGCAGGACGGACGTGATCTGCGGCGTGGCCTGTCTTTCGCCCCTGGACATGGCGGCCAGCAAACTGCTGGCGAATTCGGATCGCTGGATGGATGACGGCGTCTTCAGCCGGGACCTGATCGACCTGGCCATGATGAAGCCGGACTTGCCGCTGCTGCGCGCTGCGGTGGCGAAGGCCCAGGGCGCCTACGGCGAATCCGTGTTGCGCGACCTGGGCAGGGCGATCCACCGCATGAAATCCCGCGATGGCTGGCTGGAGCGCTGCATGGACATGATGTCGATGAACGTCACGAAGGCACTGGTCTGGCAGCGCATCCGTGCGCTGCGGCGCGTGTTGCCCTGACGACCCTTCGACCGTCCCGATCCAGCACCGACACCACCATCTCCATCAGCGCCTCCCCCGCCTTCGCCACCGTCAGCGACGCCGCCAGCATCTCGAACACCTCCAGCACCAGCAGCGCCTTGAGTTTCGCGGCCAGGCGCTTCTGCGCCAGCGTCACGCGTCCGCCGCCCTGCAGGCGGTTCACCAGGAATTCCAGGCCGGCGGTGCGCTTGTCCTCGCGTCCCTCCACCAGACGGGCGAAGTCGGCGTCCAGCGCGGCGTAGGCGCGCAGCTTCTTCAGCAGCGCGTGCTCGGACGCGTAGAAGTCCGCGAAGGCGCGAACGTACTCGCCCAGTGCGCGCCGCGCATCGTCCTGCGTCAACAGGGCGTCCACGTCCATCAGCCCGGCGCGGTGCGACATCTCGTCGAACAGCGCATTGAGCAGGCCGGCCTTGCCGCCGAACAGGTTGAACACCGTGGCCCGCGACACGCCAGCGCGCGCCGCCACCGCATCCAACGTGAATGCCGCGGCCTGCGTGCTCTCGACCACCAGGTCGCGCGCGGCGCGAAGCACGAGCATCCGCGTCATGCCGGCCTGCACCTGCCGGCCCAGTTGCGCATACGCGCGGGGTACTGCCTTGTTCATACTTCAATATTGACTATACTGATAGTCTAATGAAAACAGACAACGAACGCAAGCCGCGGCTCCTGGGGTGGGCGGCCGCCACCGCCATGGTGCTGATCGCCACGGGGTGGCAGCTGGTGACGCGCGCCGGCGTGCGCTCGGAGCTCGCGCCCTGGGACCTCGCCCTGCTGCGCTACGGCGTCCCCGCCCTGCTGCTCGCGCCCGTGTGGCGACGCTGCGGGCTGCGGCCGGCGGGCCTGCCCGCGTGGCGCCTCGCGGCGCTCGTTGCCGGGGCGGGCCTGCCCTTCGGCCTGCTGGCCATGGCGGGCGCCTCCTTTGCGCCGGCGGCGCACATGGGCGCGTTGCTGCCGGGCGCCTCGCCCTTGCTCGTCGCGGCGCTCGGGGCATTGGTGTTCGGCTCGCGCCCCGGCCTTTCGCAAGGCTGCGGTCTCGCCCTGCTGGCAACGGGACTGGCATTGATCACCCTGCCCGGCTGGACCAGCGGCACCGGTCACTGGCGGGGCGACGCGTTGTTCCTGGTCGCGGCGCTGCTCTGGGCGACGTACACGCTCGCGCTGCGCGGCGGCGGCTTGACCGCGTGGGAGTCTGCGGCGGTCATCAGTGCGTGGTCCGCCCTCTGCGTCGTGCCGCTGTGGATCGCCGCCTACGCATCCGGCCGCAGCCTGATGTTCCACGCGAGCCCGCGGCAGGTCGCGCTGCAGGTGCTGTGGCAGGGTTGTCTTGCCGGCGTGGTGGGCCTTGCCGTCTTCGCGGCCGCCGTGCGCCGCCTGGGCCCGGCCGCCACGTCGGCGGCGGGCGCGCTCGTCCCCGCGCTCGTGGCGGTGGGCGGATGGCTGCTGCTCGACGAGCCGCTGGGCCTGGCCGGCTGGTGCGGCATCGCCACGGTCGCGGCGGGCGCCTGGATGGCGAGCCGCCCGCCGCGGCCCGCTAGCGGCGCCAGGGCGGTGCCGGCTGGAACCGCGCCTGCAGGAAAGACAGGAACAGCTTGACGCGCGCCGACATCCCCGTGCGCCCCGCCACCAGCGCCACCACGTCCGCGTCCGGTAGGCTCCAGCCGGGCAGCAGGCGCACGAGCCGGCCCGACGCCAGGCTGTCCGCCACATCCCACTCGGAGCGGAGCACCACGCCCTTGCCCTGCAGCGCCCATTGCTTCGCGACCTCGCCGTCGTTGCTGCTGAGAATCGCGGGCACGCGCACCGCGGCCTCGCTGCGCTTGCGCCTGAAGCGCCACAGCGTCACGTCCTCACCGTTCTCGCGTAGCACGATGCAGTCGTGCTGCGCGAGGTCCTTCGGCTCGCGCGGCGCCGGCCGCTTCGCGAGGTAGGACGGCGCGGCGCACACGAAGCGCGAATTGGGCGCGATCGGGTAAGCCACCATGCTCGAGTCGCCAAGCTGGCCGATGTGCACGATCAGGTCGAAGCGGTTCGCGTCCGCCGCCGAGACGACATCGCTGAGCGTGAGCGACACCATCAGCTTCGGGTGCAGCGCGTGGAACTGAGCGATGGCGGGTGCGAGGTAGTGCCGGCCGAACCCGAGCGGCCCGCCGACGTGCAGGGTGCCCACCACTTCGCCCGAGCGGGCACGCAGCCTGTCCACGAGGCCGTCCAGGTTGGCCAGCATCTCCACCACGCCCGCGTGGAACAGCTCGCCTTCCTCGGTGAGCATGAAGCGCCGCGTGCTGCGATGCGCGAGTTGCATCCCCAGGCTCGCTTCCAGGTGACGCAGCCGCTGCGACACGGCCGAGGCCGTCACGTCCAGCCGCCGCGCCGCTTCCGCGAGCGATCCGCTCTCGGTGATCGTGACGAAAAAGCGCAGGTCGGTGATGTCGTGCGGCATGCGCGCATGGTACGCGCGCGCCCTGCCGGCTAGTAGTCGACCATCGTGCAGCCACCGCGCGCGAGGGCCTGGCGCACCGCCAGCTCGGCCACCACGAGGTCCTGCAAGGCCACGCCGGTGCCGTCGAAGAGGGTGATCTCCGCGTCGTTCCGGCGGCCCTCGCACAGTCCCGCGATCACCTGCCCGATGCTGCCGCGAAAGGACGCTTCGGTGATGAGCCCGGCGCCGAACGCGTGCTGGCATTCCCCGATCGTGATGGCCTGCGCAGCCTCGTCCACGAAGATCGCGCTCGCGGCCACGAGCGCGGGGTCCAGCTCCTGCTTTCCCTTCGTGTCGGCGCCCATCGCGCTGATGTGCGTGCCGGGGCGCACCCAGGACTTGTCCACCAGCGCCTGCTTCGACGGGGTGACCGTGATGAGGATGTCCGCTTTCGAAGCGACGACCTCCCGGTCCGCGGAGATGAATTCCAGGCCGAGCTCCTGCACCACACGGCCGAACGCGGCGAGTTTGTCGGGCGAGGGGTTCCACGCGTACACGGTCCTGATCGGGCGCACGGCCAGCGTGGCGCGCAGCTGGTGCTGCGACTGCACGCCCGCGCCGATCATGCCCAGCACACTGCTGCCGGGACGCGACAGGTACTTGGTCGCGATGGCGCTGGCCGCGCCCGTGCGCACGCCGGTGAGGTAGTTGGCGCTGACCAGCGCGCTCGCGCGGCCGGTCTCCGCATCGAACAGCAGCGTGGACGACTGGTGGTTGCCCAGGCCCTGCGCCAGGTTGTGCGGCCAGTAGCCGCCCGCCTTGAGCCCCAGCAGCGGCGCCGACGTATCGCAGCCGGTCTTCACGCCGAACACGGCGTCCTGGTGGCCCACCGCCTCGCGCACCACGGGATAGTTGCGCGCCTGGCCGCGCGCCATGGCGGCGAACGATTGCTCCACCGCCGCGATCGCGTCGGGTACGCCGACCAGCGCGCGCGCTTCCTGCTCGGAAATAATGATCATGGGCATCCTCGGATCGGGTTCACCAGCCGCTGAAGCGCTGCCAGGTGGCGGTGACATCGCCAGCCGGGCCGAGCACCTGGTATTGCGGGTACTGCGCGGCGGTCGAGCACGCATGGTTGGGCAGGATGCGCAGCTGCGTGCCCACGGGCAGGTGCAGCGCGCCGTCGATGCGGCCGGAGCGGTGCGCGATGATGCCGTGCTCCTGGTTGGCGCCGACCATCACGAGGTCGTCCACCGGCTTGCCGTGCACATCGCACACCAGCCCGTAGCCCTGGTCCACGGCCTGCGCCGACGTGCCGCGGTCGCGCGACATCGCCATCCACCCGGCGTCGACCAGCGTCCAGCCCTTGTCCGGGCGATGGCCGATCACGGTGCCCAGTACCGACAGCGCGATCTCGTCGATGCGGCATACGCCCAGGCCGGCCATCACGAGGTCGAAGAACACGAACACACCGGCGCGCAATTCCGTCACGCCTTCCAGGTGCTCGGCGAAGAGCGCTGTGGGCGTGGAACCGACACTGACGACCGGGCACGCGATGCCCTCTGCGCGCAGCCGCGTCGCCGCCAGCACCACCGCGGCGCGCTCCTGCTCGGCCATCGCGCGGATCGCGTCCACCGAAGGGCTGTCGTAGCTGCTGCCGGCGTGCGTCATCACGCCCTGGACGGGAATGCCCGAGTCCTCGAGGAAACGGCCGATCCGCAGCAAGTCTTCGCTCCCGGGCTTGACGCCGGAGCGGTGGCCGTCCGAATCGATTTCGATGAGCACGTCGAAGCGGGCGGCATGCGAGCGGACACGGTCCGCCAGCAGCCGCGCCGTCTCCATGCTGTCCAGGATGATCGAGAGGCGCACGCCCTTGGCCTGCAGGGCCGCGACGTGATCGAGCTTGTTCGGCGCGATGCACACGGCGTAGAGGATGTCCTTCACGCCGCGCTCCGCGAAATACTCCGCCTCGAGCAGCGTGGATACGGTGATCGGGCCCTCGGGCGACTCCATCAGGCGGCGCGCCACCTCGATCGACTTGTTCGTCTTCACGTGCGGGCGGAAGGTCACGCCCAGCTTGCGTGCGCGATCGCGCATGCGGGCGATGTTGCGGTCCATCTGCGCCTCGTCCAGGAGCAGCGCGGGGGTTTCCAGTTGCGCGAGCGATGCCATGGTCATGCCTGCGCGGGCTGCACGTCACGCGAGAGCACGCGGCCCGGGCGCGCGCCGGTGGACCGGCCCGCCTGCCAGACGGGCTGGCCGTTGACGATGACCGTGTCGATGCCGTGCGCCGGCGCGATGGGCTTCTCGTAGGTGGCGGCGGAGTCGATGGTGTCGGCGTCGAAGAGTGTGAGGTCCGCAAAGGCACCCTCCTTCAGCACCCCCCGGTCCTTCAGCCCGAAATTCTTCGCGGTGAGGCCCGTCATCTTGTAGATTGCCATCTCCAGCGGGAACAACCCCAGCACGCGGCCATAGTGCCCGAGGACACGCGGGAAGCTGCCCCACAGGCGCGGATGCGGCGACGCGTCGTGCGGCAAGCCGTCCGAGCCGATCATCACTTTGTCGTGCTTGAGGATCACCTGCACGTCGGACTCGGCGAGCCGGAAGTAGATGCCGCCGGCGGGGCTCAGGCGTCGGATCGCCTCATCCTGCGCCACGCCCATCTGCCGCGCGATCGCATCGAGGTCCTGGCCCGCGTACTCCGGCAGCGTCTTGGACCAGCTCACGATCACGCGCGACGAACTCGCCGCGCGGTCGGCCGACAGGATGGTGGATCCCGCGGTGTACGGATAGCAGTCGATGCAGATCGGCTGGCTCGCCATGTTTTTCTCGATGAAGTTCAGGGCTTCCTGCGATCGCCCGTGGTTCTTCTCGCCGACCACCTTGAGGTGCGAGATCACGACCGGCACGCCGACCTCGCGGCCGATGCGGAAGGTCTCCTCCAGCGAATCGATCACGCGGTCCGCCTCGTCGCGCATGTGCGTGCAATACACGCCGTCGAATTCCTTGAGCGGCTGGCAGACGCCGATCACCTCTTCCGTCGGCGCGGCGACGGACGGCTCGTAGAAGAGGCCCGTGGACACGCCGACCGCGCCCGCTTCCATCGCTTCGCGTACGAGCTCGCGCATCTGCCCGATCTGGCCGGCCGAGGCGGGCTGCCCGAGGTCGTCCACGGTGGCGACGCGCAGCGTGGTGTGCCCGACGAGCAGCGCGCAGTTGGTGGCCGCGGGCTTGGCGCGCAGTTCGGCCACGTAGGACGCGAAGGTCGGGAAGTGGAACCACCCGCCCTCCTCGTCGAGCAGGTTCAGCGGCGGCGTCACCGGCTGCGGCACGGGACGCGGCATCGGCGCGAGCGAGATGCCGCAGTTGCCCGCCACCACCGTGGTGATGCCCTGGCTCACCTTGGGCGACATGTCGGGGCTGGAGAGCATCAGGCGGTCGTCGTGCGTGTGCGCATCGATGAAGCCGGGCGCGGCGATGCGCCCGCCGAGGTCGATCTCCTTCGTGCCACGCTCGGCGGAGAGGTCGCCGATGCGCTCGATGCGGTCGCCGCGGATGCCGATGTCGCCCGCATAGCGCGGCGATCCGGTGCCGTCCACGATGCTGGCGTTACGGATGAGGAGGTCGAAGGCTTGCATTCAGGAGTTCCGGGAAGGTTGGGATTGAGCGGGTTACAGCAGCGCGCCGCGCGCCGCGATGGGCCACAGGGCCTCGACACGGCCGGCGCGTACGCACACCAGCTCGTCGTAGAGATTCACGGTCGGGTCGCAATGGCCGGGCACCAGGTGGAGCACATCGCCGAGGGCGAGCGCTCCGGCGTCCGCGGTCGCGATCACCCCATGTTCGTCAGCGGCCTTGGCGTAGCGCAGGTCGGGCCGCTGCCAAACGGTCGGCATCCCGGAGTCCACGCTGGACGCCTTGAGGCCGGCATCGACGATCGCGAAGGCATCGGTCGCGCGGCTCATGACCGTCGTGCGCACGAAGAGCGCGTGTTCGAAGGCGACATCATTGGGGCCACGCGTGTTGTCGCCGTAGTCGCGGTCCAGGAAGATGTAGGAGCCCGCCTGGATCTCGTCGAACACGCCGCTGTCGCGCTCGTTCACGAAGCTGCCCGTGCCCGCGCCGGTGATGCGCTCGACCGCGATGCCGCACGCCTCGATGGCTTTGTGCGAGCGCGTCGCGGCGTCGCAGGCGCTGTCTATCGCCGCCTTGCGTTCCACCGGCGTGCGCAGGTGCTGCGCCGGCCCGTGATAACACTGCAGCCCCGCGAAGCGCAGGCCGGGTGCGGCGGCAATGTCGCGTGCGAGCCGCGCCGCGGCCTCGCCGGGCGCCACGCCGCAGCGGTGCGCGCCGACATCCACTTCGACGTAGACGTCCAGCGTGACGTCGTGCGCCTGTGCCGCCGCAGCGAGCGGCTGCACCTGCAGCGCATCGTCCACCAGCACGCCGATGCGCGCCTTGCGCGCGAGCGGCGCGAGCCGGCGCAGCTTGGCCTCGCCCATCACCTGGTTGGTCACCAGGATGTCGGCGATGCCCGCGTCCGCGAACACCGCCGCCTCGCTCACCTTCTGGCAGCAGATGCCCACGGCGCCGAGCGCCACTTGCCGCTTCGCGATCTCGGGGCATTTGTGGCTCTTGGCGTGCGCGCGCAGCCGCACCTTCGTGCCGCGCAAGGCGTCCGCCATGCGCTGGAGGTTGCGCTCGAAGGCATCGAGGTCGAGCACCAGCGCGGGGGTGTCGATGGCGCCGGCGTCGTCACCCGGCTGCGCGGCTTTCCACGGGCTCATCGCGAGGGCCTCAATCGATCTTCGCGCCGGAGAACTTCACGACCTTCGCCCACTTGATGGTCTCCTGGCGCGACAGCTCCAGGAATTCCTCCGGCGTGCTGGGCGAAGTGTCCGCGCCGAGCGCGCGGAAGCGCTCGCGCAGCGCGGGGCTGGCCAGCGCCGTGCGGATTTCCGCGTTGAGTTTGGCCACGACGTCCTTGGGCATGTTGGCCGGGCCGACGATGCCGCCCCACGCCGTCACTTCGAAGCCGGGCACGCCGGACTCGGCGATCGTCGGCACGTCGGGGTACGTCGGGGAGCGCTGCGGCGAGGAGATCGCCAGCGCGCGCACCTTGCCGGCCTGCGCGAGCGGGCCGGACACGGGCGTGTTGATCATCATCATCTGGATGCCGCCGCCGATGAGGTCCGTCACCGCCGAGGTCGCAGCGCGGTAGGGCACGTGCAGCATGTGCGTGCCGGTCATCGCCTTGAAGAGTTCCACGCCCAGGTGCGCGGTGGTGCCGTTGCCGTCCGATGCGAAGGCGACCTTGCCGGGATTCTTCTTCGCATAGGCGATGAGCTCGGGCACGGTCTTCACCGGCAGGTTGTTGTTCACCACCATGAGGTTCGACAGGCGCAGCACGTTGGAGACGAGCGTCAGGTCCTTCTCCACGTCGTAGGGCACGGTCGTGAGCAGCGACTTGTTGGTGGCGAGCGAAACCACGTTGCCGTAGGCGAGCGTGTAGCCGTCGGGGGCGGACTTCACGAGGTCCATGGTGCCGATGACATAGGAGCCGCCGGGCTTGTTGTCGATGACGATGGGCACGTTCATCTGCAGCGTCAGCTGCTGGGCCAGCGCGCGCATCAGGGCGTCCGGTGCGCCGCCGGGCGCCGAGGGCACGATGAGGCGGATGGTCTTGTCGGGATAGGCGGCGTGGGCGGGCCACGCCAGCCCGGCCGTGGCGGCGAGCACGAGGACGGGGAGCAAAAGGCGTCTGAGCATGGGAGATCTCGTCGTTGGGGAAGGAGTGGAATGGGCTTGCCGACCTTAAGCCCCGCGGCGGCAATCGCCAATCACCCGCACCTACTTACACCCGGAAGTTGCGCTTACGAATGAAACGCCGGGCCGCCGCGCATGGCGCCCCCTATCATCGGCCGATGCCCTCGTCACACGCCCTGCCCCGCTGGACCCTGGTCGCGCCCGTTGCGGGTTGGCTCCTTCTCGCCGGGACATGGCTGGGCCTGTCGGGCTGGTACGGCCTGCTGGTCGCCGCGGGCCTGGTGGGTTGCGTGCTCGCCTCGGTGCACCACGCCGAAGTGGTGGCGCACCGAGTGGGCGAGCCCTTCGGCACCTTGCTGCTGGCCGTCGCCGTCACGGTGATCGAGGTGGGCCTGATCGTCTCGCTCATGCTCTCCGGCGGACCGGCCGCGGCGGCCCTGCCGCGCGATACGGTGTTCGCAGCGGTCATGCTCATCCTCAACGGCATGGTGGGCCTGTGCCTGCTCGTCGGCAGCCATCGGCATGGCGAACAGACCTTCACCCTGTCGGGCGTCAATGCGTCGCTGGCGACGCTCGCGGCCATCGTCACCCTCACGCTGGTGCTGCCCAATTACACGCTCACGGCGCCGGGCCCTATGTACAGCCGCAGCCAGCTCGGGTTCATCGCGCTCGTGTCGCTGGTGCTCTACGGCACCTTCCTGCTGGTGCAGACAGTCCGGCACCGCGACTACTTCCTGCCCGCGAAGGCCACGCCGGACGACCATGCGCAACCACCGTCGAAACGCACCGCGGCCGTCAGCGGCAGCGTGCTGCTCGCCTGCCTGGGCGCGGTGGTGCTGCTCGGCAAGGCGCTGGCGCCGACCATCGAATCCGGCGTGGAGGCCATGGGCGCGCCGCACTCCCTCGTCGGCATCATCATCGCGGCCGTGGTGCTGATGCCCGAGAGCCTGGCCGCGGTGCGCGCCGCGCGCGCCAACCGGCTGCAGACCAGCATGAACCTCGCGCTCGGCTCCGCGCTCGCCAGCATCGGCCTCACGATTCCCGCGGTAGCCATCGTGTCGCTCCTCACGGGCTGGACACTGCAGTTGGGCATCGACGCCAAGTCCACCGTGCTGCTGGTGCTGTCGCTGATGGTCGCAACGCTGTCGCTGGGCACCGGGCGCACCACCGTGCTGCAGGGCGTGGTGCACCTGGTGATCTTCGCGGTCTACCTCTTCATCACCATCGTGCCCTGATCAGCGGCTCGCGTAGTTCGCGCCGCCCAGGCCCGCGAGGATCTTGTCCAGCGTCACCGGGTAGTCGCGCACGCGCACGCCGGTGGCGTTGAAGATGGCGTTGGCCACCGCCGCGCCGGCGCCGCTGATGCCCAGTTCGCCCACGCCCTTGATCTTCAGCGGATTGGTCTTGTCGTCCACCTCCGGCAGGAAGATCGCCTCGATCGCGGGGATGTCCGCATGGGCCGCCACGTGGTACTCCGCCAGGTCATGGTTGACGAAGTAGCCGTAGCGCGGATCGACCACCGCGTCCTCGTGCAGCGCGTTGCTCGCGCCCCAGATCATCCCGCCGATCGCCTGCGAGCGGGCGGTCTTGGCATTCAGGATGCGGCCCGCAGCGAACACGCCCAGCATGCGGCGCAGGCGCACCTCGCCCGAATCCATATCGACCGCCACTTCCGCGAACTGCGCGCCGTAGGCCTGCTGCGAGAACTTCTTTTCCATCTCGCCGGGCTTGATCTCGCCCTCGGCCTGCACGCCCGAGGCCCCGGCCAGGCCCGCGAGCGTGGCCGACTTGCCGCCGCCGCTGATGCGGCCGCGTTCGAACACCGCCTGCGCCGGATCGATGCCGGCACCTTGCGCGAACTTCGTGCGCAGCTTGTCACAGGCGTCGTACAGGGCGGAGCCCGCGCTCGCCGCGCCGAACGATCCGCCCGAGCCCGCCGTCGGCGGAAAGTCGCTGTCGCCCAGCAGCATGCGCACCTTCTCCGGCGCGATGCCCATCATCTCGGCCGCGATCTGCGTGAGTACCGTGTAGCTGCCGGTGCCGATGTCGGTCATCGACATCTTCACCGTCAGCACGCCCTCGCCGTCCATGGCGACGCCGCATTTCGAGGGCCGCAGCAGGTTGCCGCGCGTGGTGGCGCACATGCCCATGCCGACCAGCCAGCGTCCCTCGCGCACCTGGCCGGGCTGGGCGCTGCGGCGACTCCAGCCGAAGCGCTTCGCGCCTTCCTGCAGGCAGGCGACGAGCTGCCGCGTCGAATACGGCACGTTCTTTTCCGGGTCCTGCTTCGGCTCGTTGCGAAGCCGCAGTTCGACCGGATCCATCTTCAACGCGTCGGCCAGTTCGTCCATCGCGCATTCCAGCGCGAGCATGCCCACCGCCTCGCCGGGCGCGCGCGTGGAGTCGGACACCGGCAGGTCGAGCTTGACCACGCGATGCTGCGTCATGCGGTTCGCGGCGGCGTAGAGGGAACGCGTCTGCTTGGCGGCCGACTCGTAGAAGTCGTCGAAGCGCGCGCTGTGCGACCAGGCCTCGTGCCCGATGGCGGTGAGCACGCCGTCGCGCGTGGCGCCCAGGCGCAGGCGCTGCACGGTCTCCGTGCGGTGCGTGGTGACGTGGAACATCTGCTGGCGCGTGAGCGCCGTCTTGACCGGGCGCTTGAGCTCGCGCGACGCGAGGGCGGACAGGATCACGTCGCCGTAGATCGGCAGCTTGCCGCCGAAGCCGCCGCCGATGTAGCGGCTCACGATGCGCACCTTCTCCTCGGGGATCTGCAGCGTGTGCGCGACGCACTTCTGCGCGCTCTCCAGAAGCTGCGAGGAGCAGTGCACGATGACGCGATCCCCCTCCCACCACGCGAGGCTCGCGTGCGGCTCCATCTGCGCATGGATGTGCATGGGCGTGGTGTAGGTCGCGTCGATCTTCACCGGGGCCGCGGCGAACGCGCCGTCGAAGTCGCCCACATGGCTGTCGGGCTCCTTGCCCTCGCCGCCCGCGGGCTTCTCGGCCTTCGCGAGCAGCGGCTGCAATTCATGCTCGCCCTTGTCCTGCGCGTAGCTCACGCGCACCAGCGCGGCGGCCGCGCGCGCCTGCTCGATCGTCTCGGCCACGACGAACGCGACGGGCTCCCCGTAGTACTCGATCCGCGCGTCGTTCAGCTGCGGGCGCGGCCGCGCGAAACGGTCCTCGCCTTCATGGGCGAAGGGCGCCTGCTTCGGCGCGTTGCGGTGGGTCATCACCATCAAGACGCCGGGCGAGCGCTCGGCCGCCTGCGTGTCGATGGCGCTCACGCGGCCGCGGGAGATCGTCGCCTCCACGAGCCATCCGTAGGCGGGCTTCGCGCCCTCCTTCACTTCGTACGCATACGGCGCGCGGCCGGTGACTTTGAGGTGGCCGTCGACGCGGTCCATCGCGCGCCCCATCAGCCCCTGGTGGTTCTGGTCCAGGGGGTTCTGCGGCGCCGGCTGGTTCATTTCCATGATGCTCGTCCTTTCAGCTCGTGGCTTGCGCCAGTACGCCGTCCAGCACCCGGCGGACCAGCGGAATCTTGAAATCGTTGTGGCCCCGGCCCTGCGCGCCGCGCAGCACCGCCTCGCCGGCGGCCTCGAAAGCCGCCCGCCCCGCCTTCTCACCGGCCAGCACGGCCTCGGCCTCGGGCACGCGCCAGGGTTTGTGGGCCAGTCCGCCGAATGCCATGCGCGCGCCGCGGACGTTTCCGCCACGCGCATCGACGATCGCCGCGACCGACACCAGCGCGAAGGCGTAAGACGCCCGGTCGCGCACCTTGCGATACAGCTGCACGCCCGGCGGCGGAGCAGGCAGCGTCACGGCGGTGATGAATTCGCCGGGCTGCAGGCTGGTCTCGACGTTCGGGGTGTTGCCCGGCAGGCGGTGGAAGTCCGCGATCGGGATCACGCGGCGCCCGCCTTGCGGCAGCACCGTCTCCACCTGCGCGTCCAGCACGCGCATCGCGACCGCCATGTCGGACGGATGCACCGCGATGCACTGGTCGCTCGCGCCCACGATGGCATGGATGCGGTTGAAGCCGCCGATCGCCGAGCAGCCGGTGCCGGGCTGGCGCTTGTTGCAAGGCTTGCTGGTGTCGTAGAAGTAGTAGCAGCGCGTGCGCTGCAGCAGGTTGCCTGCGGTGGTGGCCTTGTTGCGCAATTGCCCGGAGGCGCCCGCGAGCAGCGCGCGGGACAGCACCGCATAGCGCCTGCGAACGCGCGCATCGGCCGCGAGATCGCTGTTGCGCACCATCGCGCCGATGCGCAGCCCGCCGCCCGCCACGTCCTCGATGCGGTCGAGGCCGGGGATGCGGTTGACATCCACCAGGTGCGCGGGCGTCTCGATCTGCAGCTTCATCAGGTCCAGCAGGTTGGTGCCGCCTGCGATGTACTTCGCGCCCGGGCGCGCCGCGACCGCGCCGGCAGCGGCTTCCGCGGTGGCCGCGCGTTCATAGCTGAAGGACTTCATGCCGCGCCTCCCGCCACGTCCTTGATGGCCGCGACGATGTTGGGGTAGCAGCTGCAGCGGCAGATGTTGCCGCTCATGCGCTCGCGGATCTCTTCCTCGTTGAACGGCCCCGCCCTTTCCAGGCTGGCCGACACATGGCTGGGCATCCCGGCGCGCACCTCGGACAGCATGCCGACCGCCGAGCAGATCTGCCCAGGCGTGCAATAGCCGCACTGGAAGCCGTCGCGCTTGATGAAGGCCGCCTGCAGCGGGTGCAGTTGCTCGCCGCGCGCGAGGCCCTCGATCGTCGTGACCGACTGGCCGTCGTGCATCACCGCGAGCGACAGGCAGGCGTTGATGCGCCGGCCGTCGGCCAGTACCGTGCAGGCGCC
This sequence comes from Caenimonas aquaedulcis, assembly GCF_015831345.1. Lineage (NCBI taxonomy): Bacteria > Pseudomonadati > Pseudomonadota > Betaproteobacteria > Burkholderiales > Comamonadaceae > Caenimonas > Caenimonas aquaedulcis. The sequence goes on from NZ_JADWYS010000001.1 coordinate 2,057,843, forward strand.
GCACTGGCCGTGGTCGCAGCCCTTCTTGCTGCCGGTGAGCTGCAGGTTCTCGCGCAGCGCGTCCAGGAGGGTCGTGCGGGTGTCGACGTCCAGGTCGCGCGGCTGGCCATTGACGGTGAGGCGGATGCGCAGGCGGCTCGGCGGCGCGTCCATGGATGAGGTGGCCGGCGGGGCGGCCTGCTGGGCGTCTACTTGCATAGGGGCCTGTACGGCGACCAGCGCGGTCGCGCCTTTCAACACCGTGCGGCGGGTCAGGTCACCGCCCGGTGCGTTTTCTGTGGATTTGCGCATTGGGTTACTCTAGGCATCCGCGCGGCACCCCATCGCCGGAACAGACCGACAGGCGCGTACTATTTTTCTTACGCCGCACAGCGACAGCACAAGGAACACAGCCATGGAAACCCCACACGAGCACGACAACGAACCCGCCAGCACGGCCGAGCCACGCAACGCGTTCCTCGAGGAAAAAGCCTTCAAGTCGCGCACCGTCCTCGTCTTCGGCGAGATCAACGACCGCGCCGCCGCGGACATCACGCGCCGCCTGATCGCGCTGGACGCCGATTCGCACCAGCCTATCGACATGCTGGTGAGCTCGCCGGGCGGCCACCTCGAGTCGGGCGACGCGATCCACGACATGATCAAGTTCATCACCGCGCCCGTGAACATGATCGGCACGGGCTGGGTCGGCAGCGCCGCCACCCACCTGTACCTGGCGGTGCCGAAAGAGCGCCGCTTCTGCACGCCCAACACGCGCTTCCTGATCCACCAGCCGAGCGGCGGCGCCGGCGGCCAGGCCACGGACATCGCGATCCATGCGCAGGAGATCATCAAGGCGCGCGAACGCATCGCCCGCACCATCTCCCGCGAGACCGGCCAGGACTACGAGAAGGTGCTGCAGGACATCGAGCGCGACCGCTGGCTCGGCCCGGAGGAAGCGATCACCTACGGCCTGGTGGGACGCATCGTCAACAGCAAGAGCGACCTCAAGAAGTAGGCCGCCCGCAGCCTCCGGCCGTGCCCGCGACGGCATCATGAGCGCCATCGACTTCTCGATGGACATCCAGCGCGAACCCGACCCGAAGGGCGACCGGGTCCATGTGGTGCTGTCGGGCAAGTTCCTGCCCTACAAGACGTACTGAAACGACTTCGGACGCGCTAGCGGTGCGAAGCGGCGGCCGCGACGCGCGCCGCGAACAGCTCCGCGTCGCTGTAGATCTGGATCAGGTTGCCTGTCTGCGACAGGTGCTGCGCGATGGCCACGGTGAGCTCGATCGCCTTGTTGCCCACCAGCACGCTCACGCGGGTCAGGTGTTCGCGGTTGAGGGCGAAGAACTGCGTCCACTCCTGGGGCACGGAGCCCGTCACCGCGATCGCCGCCGCGGTGTCGATGAACAGTTCCACCGGCCGGTGCCGCAGCATCTCCATCCGGATTTCATCGAGCGTGGCCGTGCCGAACTGGCCTTCGTCGATGCCGGAGATCGTGACCAGCAGCGCACCGGGGCGAAGACGCCGGTAGGCGAAGGTCGCCCGGCCACCGGCCAGCCGGAGCGTGCCGTCGGGAAGGGTTTCGCGGGTGATCTCGGGCATGCGCGAATGATAGCGACGGGGCGCGCTAGACTTTCGCGCGTGACGTACCGATTCTCCTTCGTCTCGACGCACCGGGACCTCATCGACGCGTACGACGCCGAGCGCAGCGCGCGCGCCGGGCGCCACCCGCGTTCGCGTGGCCTCATGTGGTTCGTGGGCGTGCTGTGGTTCGGCGGATTCTTTTTCCTCGGGCCCGGCGCCTTCCGCGACGCGCCCCTCATCTCGTTTGCGTGGCTCGCGCTGGGCGTGTTCGTGACCTGGAAGATGGGCCTGAAGCCGCTCATCGAACGGCAGCGCATCACCAAGGCCAGCAAGCCGCAACAGCAGCTCGATATTTCCTTCACCGACGAAGGCATGGCCACGGTGACGCCGGAAGGCGGCTCGTACGCGCGCGCATGGGCGGAGCTCGAGGCGGTCGAAGCGGCGCGGCTGGGCGTGCTGCTCGGCTTCAGCGACGGCGTGCGCAACTGGGTGCCCAACCGCGCCTTCGCCGGCGACGAGGAGAAGCAGGCGTTCGTCGCGTATCTTCGCGGCAGGATGGGCGCCGCGAAAGCCTAACGCCCTCAGGCCTTGGGGAGCGCTCCCATCGCCTGCGTGCCCCGCAGGAAATCGAAGTCCACCCCCTGGTCGGCCTGCGTCACCGTCTCCAGGAACAGCTTGCGGTATCCGCGCTGCGCGGTCGGGACCTGCACCGGATTTTCCTTGGCGCGTTTCGCCAGTTCTTCGGCAGAAACCAGCAGCTCGAGCTCGCGCCGCTCCACCGACAGGCGGATACGGTCGCCGCTGCGCACATAGGCGAGCGGCCCGCCCACCGCGGACTCCGGCGTCACGTGCAGCACGATGGTGCCGAAGGCCGTGCCGCTCATGCGCCCGTCGGAGATACGCACGATGTCCTTCACGCCGGCCTTCGCCAGCTTGCGCGGGATCGGGATGTAGCCGGCTTCCGGCATCCCCGGCGCGCCCTTCGGCCCGATGTTCTTGAGCACGAGGATGTCGTCGGCCGTCACGTCGAGCGCGTCGCTGTCGATGCGGTTCGCGAGGTCTTCGAGCCCCTCGAACACCACCGCGCGCCCTTCGTGTTCCATGAGCTTCGGGTCGGCCGCGGACTGCTTGATGATCGCGCCGCCGGGCGCGAGGTTGCCCTGCAGCACCGCGATGCCGCCCTGCGGATAGATCGGGTTGGCGCGCGTGCGGATCACGTCCTGCGCGAAACCCGGGCTCGCGCGATCCAGCTCGTCGCCCAGCGTGCGCCCGGTCACCGTCATGGCATCGAGGTGCAGCAGCGGCCTGAGCTCGCGCAGCAGGGCCGTCATGCCGCCCGCCGCATGGAAGTGCTCCATGTAGTGATGGCCCGAGGGCTTGAGGTCCACCAGCACCGGCGTCTCGCGGCCCATGCGGTCCAGCGCCTTCAGGTCCACGTCGTAGCCCATGCGGCCCGCGATCGCCGTGAGGTGCACGATGCCGTTGGTGGAGCCGCCGATCGCCAGCAGCACGCGCATCGCGTTCTCGAACGCCTGCGCCGTGAGAACCCTGTCGATGGTGAGGCCGTCCCTGGCCATCTGCACCGCCGTGCTGCCGGTGAGCTCCGCGACGCGCATGCGGTCGGAGGTCACCGCCGGAGGCGACGCGCCGCCCGGCACCGTCATGCCCAGCGCTTCGGCGACGCAAGCCATGGTGCTCGCGGTGCCCATCACCGAGCAGGTGCCCACACTGGGCACGAGCTGGTTGTTCACGTCGGCGATCTCGGTGTCGTCGATCTCCTCCGCGCGGAACTTGCCCCAGTAGCGGCGGCAGTCGGTGCAGGCGCCCACCACCTCGCCGCGATGCGATCCGGTCAGCATGGAACCGGTGATGAGCTGGATCGCGGGCAGGCCCGCGGAGGCCGCGCCCATCAGTTGCGCCGGCACGGTCTTGTCGCAGCCGCCGATCAGCACGACGGCATCCATCGGCTGCGCGCGCAGCATCTCCTCGGTGTCCATCGACATGAGGTTGCGCAGGTACATGCTCGTGGGCGCGGCGAAGCTCTCGCCGATGGAGATGGTCGGGAACTTCACCGGCAGGCCGCCGGCGAGCATGACGCCGCGCTGCACCGCCTCGATCAATTGCGGCATGTTGCCGTGGCAGGGGTTGTAGCCGCTGCCCGTGTCGGCGATGCCGATCACCGGGCGGTCCAGCGCGGCGTCGGTATAGCCCGCGCCCTTGATGAAGGCCTTGCGCAGGAAGAGCGAGAAGCCGGCGTCGCCGTAGTTCGTGAGCCCCTTGCGCATGCCGCCGGCGGCCGGGGGTGTCTTGCGATCGTCTTTCGGTGAGGACATTGTTCGTACAGCGTGGGGCTGCTGGTGATGCGCCGCGTGCGATTGTGCGCTTCATAAGACAATGCCTGCTGTCATCCCCCTCATCCAAGAAGAGAAACCCGCATGGCCGTCACTCCCCTGTTCCACCTCGCCTTTCCCGTTCGCGACATCGCCGAAGCGCGCCGCTTCTACGGCGGCCTGCTCGGCTGCCGCGAAGGCCGCAGCAGCGACGCATGGGTGGATTTCGATTTCTACGGCCACCAGGTGGTGGCCCATCTCGCGCCGCAGGAATGCAGGAGCGCGTCGACCAGCGCCGTGGACGGCGACGATGTGCCGGTGCGGCACTTCGGCGTGATCCTCACGGTGCCGGTCTGGCAGCTGCTCGCGGACAAGCTCACGGCGGCCGGGACGAAATTCATCATCGAGCCGCACATCCGCTTCAAGGGCGAGGTGGGCGAGCAGGCCACGATGTTCTTCCTGGACCCCTCGGGCAACGCGCTGGAGTTCAAGGCCTTCGCGGACATGAACCAGGTCTTCGCGAAGTAGTTTCCGGGCCCGCAAACAAGAAGGCATCCGCTTCTTGCGAAGCGGATGCCCGAATACTGCTTGGTGCGCTTTTGCTCAGCGCGTGTTCTTAGCGGACGCGGCCGCGGCGGAACAGGTTGACGATGGCGAGCAGGATGATGGCGCCGACGAGCGACACGACCAGCGAGCCGATGCTGAAACCGTCATTGATGGTGCCCGTGCCGACCATCGGGGAGATCAGCCAGCCGCCGATGAAGGCGCCGACGATACCCACGACCACGTTCAGCAGGATGCCCTGCTGGCCGTCGGTCTTCATGACCAGGCTGGCGAGCCAACCAACGATACCACCCACGATAAGCCAGAGAATGAAACCCATTTGAGACTCCTTTAAGCCGCGAACGGCATGTTGTTGAAAGCGGCCGGCCCTACCGGTTCCCGACCACCTGCCGCTGGTGAGCAGCCGGTGAAAGAAATATCGGCTGGCGCGCAAGGCCGGGGCGTAGTCGGCCACACAGGCTCATCGTGCGTGCTTGGCGCGTGGGCGCGTGGGACGCGCCCTACTCCACGGCTGAGCCAGGAGGCGTTTGGCGGGGAAGGCACAATGGGGAGCGCCTGCTGCTGAGGCACCCTTCTTGCTTGAACGCCCCATCGTTTTGAACAATGGAGTCCTGTCGATGAAGAAACGCCTGCTCATGAAGTCCCTGCTCACCCTCGGCGCGCTGGCGCTGGCCGCCGCGCTGCCCGCGTACGCGCAAACCACCCCCATCAAATTCCAGCTCGACTGGCGCTTCGAGGGGCCCGCCGCGCTCTTCCTCACACCTGCGGCGAAAGGCTATTTCAAGGAGGCCGGCCTCGACGTCACGATCGACGCAGGCAACGGCTCCGGCGGCGCCGTCACGCGCGTCGCGTCGGGCACCTACGACATGGGCTTCGCCGATCTCGCGGCCCTGATGGAATTCCACGCCAACAACCCCGACGCGCCCAACAAGCCGGTCGCGGTGATGATGGTCTACAACAACACGCCCGCCTCCGTGATGGCCCTCAAGAAGTCCGGGATCAAGGCCCCGGCGGACCTGAACGGCAAGAAGCTCGGCGCGCCGGTGTTCGACGCCGGCCGCCGCGCCTTCCCGATCTTCCAGAAGGCCAACGGCATCTCCGGGGTGACCTGGACCGCAATGGATCCGCCGCTGCGCGAGACCATGCTCGCCCGCGGCGACGTGGACGCGATCACGGGCTTTACCTTCACTTCGCTCCTCAACCTCGAAGCGCGCGGCGTGAAGGCGCAGGACGTCGTCGTGCTGCCCTATGCGGACAACGGCGTGAAGCTGTACGGCAACGTGGTCATCGCCACGCCGAAGCTGCTCAAGGAGAACCCGGCCGCGGTGAAGGCCTTCCTCTCGGCCTTCACCAAGGGCATGAAGGACGTCATCGCGAAGCCGGAGGCCGCCATCGCCGACGTGAAGGCACGCGACGGCATCATCAATACGGAACTGGAGACGCGCCGGCTCAAGCTCGCGATCGACACGGTCATCAACAGCCCGGACGCGCGGGCCGAGGGCTTCGGCAAGGTCAATCCGGGCCGCATGTCGCTCATGGCCTCGCAGGTGTCCGATGCCTTCGGCACCAAGACGCGCGTGAACCCGGACGCGGTGTGGAACGGCTCGTTCCTGCCGCCCGCGGCGGAGCTCAACGCGGTGCTGCCGAAGAAGTGAGGGGCGGCTTGAGCGCAGGGCCCGCTTTCGCGAAGTTCGAAGACGTCTGGCTCGCCTACGACGAGGACGCGCTGGCCGCCGGGAACTTCGCGGTGGAGGCGATCGACCTCGACGTGAAGCAGGGCGAATTCATCGCCATCGTCGGGCCCTCGGGCTGCGGCAAGTCCACGTTCATGAAACTCGCCACGGGGTTGAAGAAGCCTTCGCGCGGGGCGATCCGCGTCGATGGCCAGCCGGTGACGGGCCCGCTGAAGATTTCCGGCATGGCGTTCCAGGCGCCGTCGCTGCTGCCCTGGCGCACGACGGTGGACAACGTCCTGCTGCCGCTGGAGATCGTCGAGCCCTACCGCGCCAATTTCAAGGCGAAGCGGTCGGAGTATGCGGAGCGTGCGCGCAAGCTGCTGCAGAAAGTCGGGCTCGCGGGCTACGAGGACAAGTATCCGTGGGAACTCTCGGGCGGGATGCAGCAGCGCGCGAGCATCTGCCGCGCGCTGATCCACGAGCCCAAGATGCTGCTGCTCGACGAGCCCTTCGGCGCGCTCGATGCCTTCACCCGCGAGGAGCTCTGGTGCATCCTGCGCGACCTGTGGACGGAGCAGCGCTTCAACGTGATCCTCGTGACGCATGACCTGCGCGAGTCGGTGTTTCTCGCCGACACGGTGTATGTGATGAGCAAGCGCCCCGGCCGCTTCGTCGTTCGGCGCGAAATCGGGCTGCCGCGCCCGCGCGAGCTGGAGCTCACCTACACGAAGGAGTTCACCGACATCGTGCACGAGCTGCGCGGGCACATCGGGGCCATCCGGCAGACGACGCAGGTGCCCGCATGAAGCGCCGCCAGCTGGAGACCTGGTCGCCGTGGGTGCTGCTGGTGGCGGTCGTCCTGCTGTGGCAGGTGATCTGCTCCGCGTTCGACGTGTCCGAATTCATCTTCCCGAGCCCGCTGCGCATCTGGAACCAGATGGTGGAATTCAAGGGCATCATCGCCGCGCACGCGTGGCGCACCTTCTGGGTCACGATGGCGGGCTTCGGCCTGGCGATCGTGGTGGGCGTGCTGCTCGGCTTCCTCATCGGCAGTTCACGCATGGCGTACGCGGCGGTCTATCCGCTCATGACCGCGTTCAACGCGCTGCCGAAAGCGGCCTTCGTGCCGATCCTGGTGGTGTGGTTCGGCATCGGCGCCGGTCCCGCGATCCTCACCGCGTTCCTCATCTCCTTCTTCCCGATCATGGTGAACATCGCGACGGGCTTGGCGACCCTGGAGCCGGAACTCGAGGACGTGCTGCGCGTGCTCGGCGCGCGGCGCTGGGACGTGCTCGTGAAAGTCGGCCTGCCGCGCTCCCTGCCCTACTTCTACGCCTCGCTGAAAGTCGCGATCACGCTCGCCTTCGTCGGGACCACCGTGTCCGAGATGACCGCGGCGAACGAGGGCATCGGCTACCTGCTGATCTCCGCCGGGTCGGCGATGCAGATGGGCCTCGCCTTCGCCGGCCTCGTCGTCATCGGCGCGATGGCGATGGTGATGTACGAGCTTTTCAGCCTGCTGGAGCGGCACACCACGGCCTGGGCGCATCGCGGCTCGCAAGGCCACTGAGCTGCCGCGCACTCCATGGCCTGGCACGCGCGCCTGTCGCTGGACTACCGGATGGAGGGCCATCGCTGCGTGTCCCGCTTCGAGCACGACGGGCCGCTGCGCATCCTGCAGTCGCTCTACCCGGAAGGCGATGCGCTCGCGCACAACGTCGTCGTGCACCCGCCGGGTGGGCTGGTCGGCGGCGACACGCTGGAGATCAGCGTCCGTGCGCGTGCGGGCTCCCACGGCCTCGTCACCACGCCGGGCGCGACGCGCTTCTACCGCAGCGACGGCGAGGCGGCGCTGCAGCGCACGCGCATCGTGGTGGAAGACGGCGCGCGCATCGAATGGCTGCCGCTGGAAGCCATCTGCCACAACGGCTGCATCGCGCACAACCTCCTGTCGCTGCAGGTCGCGCCGGGTGGCGAGGCGATGGGCTGGGACGTCGCCGCGCTGGGACTGCCCGCGTCCGGGCAGCCCTTCGTGAACGGCAGCCTGCTGCAACACGTGGAGCTCGAAGGCGCGTGGCTGGAGCGCGGGCGCATTGCCGCGAAGGACGCTGCATTGATGGACGGCCCGCTGGGACTTGCCGGACATCGCTGCACAGGCACGCTCTTCTTCGCGGCGGGCACGGAGATCCCGCGCGCCCGGCGCGACGCGGTCCTCGAAGCGGCGCGCGCCGTGATCGACGCGCATGAACTCTCCGGCCTCGCCGGTGCCACCGCACCCGGCCCGCGCGTGATCGTCGTGCGCGTGCTGGCTCCGCTGGTCGAGCCCGCGCTGCAATTGCTCAAGCTCGTGCGCGACGCCTGGCGGCCGCTGTTGTGGCAATTACCCGCCACGCGGCCGCGCACCTGGGCGCTTTAGTTCTCCTTTCGTAGCTCAGCCGGCGTGCTCTCCCACGCCTGCCGTCCACGTCCTACGGTGCGACCCGCCCAACGCGACCGGTGTGTCGGCCCTTCCTCCGGCACCGCCGGGCTGGATGCGTTCCTAGACTTCATCCATCGAATCAGGAAACGCATCCAGGAGAAAAGACAAATGAACGCACGCAGCAACCACTCACGCAAGAGCCTCGCCTCGTTCGGCGTCATCGCCTTCCTGGCCGTGACCGCCGCCACCGCGCAGGTTGCCACCGGCACCACGGGCATCGACGCTTCCGGCGTGTACCAGCAGGAAGTCCAGGCCTGCATGACGGGCAAGACCCAGCAAGACCAGGAGACCTGCCTGAAGGAAGCGCGCAATGCGCGCGCCGACAAGCAGCGCGGCGTGCTCGACAACGCCGGCGCCCAGTTCCAGAACAATGCCGCCCAGCGCTGCGACGTGCTCTCTGGCGAAGAGAAAGCGGCCTGCCAGGCCCGCGTCATCGGCTACGGCAGCACCAGCGGCAGCGTGGCCGGCGGCGGCGTGATCCGCGAGGTGGAAACCGTCGTGATCCCCGCGGGCTCCGGCCCCGTCACGATCGAGCCCAAGACCGCCGACCCGGTCGTGCTCGTCCCCACGAAATAAGTTCGCTGTCGCTACAAGAAGGTCGTCTTCAGGGAGCGCCCCGCGGCATGCGGGGCATTTTTTTGCCTGAATTGTTCGAACTCATCCGTTCTCGTTACAGGATGCGGCGCAAGCCCCCGTTTTCCCTGCTTTCGCTAACGTTCAGTCACATACCGTCCGGCCGAGTCCGCACCATGGGTGTCCATTCACAACTGGGGGACCCGGGATGAGATTGAACAGCTGGACATCGGGCGTCATGCGCTGGTCGGGCGCGCTGGCATTGACGGCGGTATTGGCCGCCTGCGGCGGCGGAGGCGACGACAACGGCGCCGGCACCGGAAATGTGGGCGGCGACGGCACCCTGCGCGTCGCGCTCACGGACGCGCCCGCTTGCGGTTACGACCACGTGTGGATCACCATCGAGAAAGTCAGCGTCCACCAGAGCAGCGCCGCGGCCGAAGCGGACGCCGGCTGGAAGGACCTCGTCGTCTCGCCCGCCCGCAAGGTCGACCTGCTCGCCCTCACCAATGGCGTCCTCGAGGAACTCGGCTCCACGCCGCTGCCGGCCGGCCAGTACTCGCAGATCCGCCTCGTGCTCGCGAGCAACTCCGGCACGGGCACCACCACGCTGGCCAATTCCATCCAGCCCACGGGCGGCGCGGTCACCGCGCTCAGTACGCCGAGCGCGCAGCAAAGCGGCCTCAAGCTGCAAGCGCACTTCGACGTGGCGTCCGGCCAGATGGCCGACGTGGTGCTGGACTTCGACGCCTGCAAGTCGATCGTCAAGGCGGGCAATTCCGGCCAGTACATCCTGAAGCCGGTGATCGCGGTCGTGCCGCGCGTCGCATCCGGTGTCTCCGGCTACGTCGCCACCTCGATGCCCCTCGTCAGCACCACCGTCTCCGTGCAGCAGGATGGCGCCGTCGTCCGCTCCACGACGCCCGACGCCACCGGCAAGTTCTCGATTCCCTACCTGGGCACCGGCACCTACACGCTCGTCGTCGCGAGCGAAGGCCACGCCACGGCCGTCGTCACGGGTGTGACGGCGGGCACCACGACCACGTCGATCAACGGCACCGCCACGGCGATCGCGACGCCGGTCTCCACCATGGCCGACGTCACGGGCACCGTGGTCGTGAGCACGGTGTCGGGCAGCTCGACCGTGTCCACGGCGCTGACCGACGCTTCCGTCTACGCGTCGCAGGTGTTGACGGGCGGACCCACGATCGCGATGGGCAGCCAGGCGGTCGATGCGACCGCGGCGACCTATCGCTTCCACCTGCCGGTCGCGGCGCCCGTGAAGGCGGCGTACACGGCGGGAGGCGCGTTGACCTTCGCACCCGACTCCGCGGTCGCCGGTAAATACAACATGCAGGCCAGGGCGCCGGGACGCGCCAACATCGACAAGCCTGCGGACATCGGCGGCGGCTCATCGGTGACGGTGCCCCTGGCCTATGGCCCCTGACGGGCACACGTCCTACAGACAAGGGCGGCAGGGCCGCTAGGCTGTTGCGGGTGCGCGCACCAGCTTCCAATTCCCTGGGACGGGCCGGCCTGGTGTTCTACACCGCGCTGGCCGTCGTCCTTGTCTGCTTCGGCATCTTCTTCGACCGGATGTCGTCTGCCGTGCGGACCTCCCCCGAGACCGCGCCCCTGCATGCGCAGCTGGAGCGCGATCGCGCTTCGCCCGAAGTGCTGCGTGTCGCGAAGTGGGCCGTGGACACGCAGGACCACGGCCGCCTGCCCTTCTTCGTCGTCGACAAGGCGCATGCGCGCATCTTCTCCTTCGACGGCACCGGCAAGCTCGCGGGCAGCGCGCCCGTGCTGCTGGGTTCGCGGCGCGGCGACGCGGCCGCCGTTCCGTTCACGCCCGCCGGCCGATTCGAGGGCAGCTCCTGGCGATCGCTCGCGAGCGACGGCATCGTCTGGGTGAACCACGATGCGGCGCTGACCCTGCACCCGATCTCGTCGCCGGTCTCGCCCGGGCGCGCGAGCCAGCGCCTGGCGTCCGACGCGGTGGAGGACAAGAGGATTTCCGACGGCTCGCTGCACGTGGCCGACGCGTTCTATGCGAATCACCTGGGCCCGCTGCGCGGGCGCGCGAGCGTGGTGTACGTGCTTCCCGAAATCCGCGCCCCGCAGGAAACCTTCGTGCAGGCGCCGCCTTCTTTCCCCTCACCCCGGAGCCCCTCATGAACCATCCGCAGGATCCCAGCAACGCGAACGCGCCCCAGGCCGAGCATGGAGCGAAGTCGGAAGTCACGTGGGACAACGGCCAGGGCCGGCAACCCTATGCCAACCAGGGCACCGAAGAGATACCGCCTGCGGCCGGCGGCGAAGCGGAAGAAGGTGACCGCGGCGAGCAGTCGGGGCGAACCCTCGAGCAGCTGGCCGCGGCCAGGGGCAAGCCCTGATCAGACCACGTGCAGCAGCATCAGCAGCACGACGACGACGAGCGGAACGCCAAGAAGCCAGAGGATGACGGGCATTTGATTTCTCCCAGGTGGTTAAGTTGATGCCTGAAAGATACGTTCGCCCCGGCGCCGCCTCTGAGCGACGCCGCCCCCTGATCCGGTAGGCAGGTGCCTACCCGTGGCGCAGGACCGAAGGAGGTCTAGATCGCCACCAGCTGCCGCACGCCGTCGGCTTCCATGTTCTTGCCCTGGCCGCGCGCGATGAACTCGCCGCGCTCCATGACGAGGTAGTCGTCGGCGAGCTCCTTCGCGAAATCGTAGTACTGCTCCACGAGCAGGATCGCCATGTCGCCACGGTCGGCCAGCATGCGGATCACGCGGCCGATGTCCTTGATGATGCTGGGCTGGATGCCCTCCGTCGGCTCATCCAGGATCAGCACCTTCGGCTTCGCGGCGAGCGCGCGCGCGATCGCGAGCTGCTGCTGCTGGCCGCCGGACAGGTCGCCGCCGCGCCGTCCCAGCATCTGCTTGAGGACGGGGAACAGTTCGTAGAGCTCGGCGGGTATGGCGGTCCCTGCGGGCTTGTAGGCGAGGCCCATGCGCAGGTTCTCTTCCACCGTGAGGCGCAGGAAAATCTCGCGGCCCTGCGGCACGAACCCGATGCCCGCGCGCGCGCGCTGGTACGGCGTGGCATGGGTGATGTCCTGGCCCGACAGCGCGATCGTGCCCGTCTTCACGGGCACGAGGCCCATGAGCGATTTCAGCAAGGTGGTCTTGCCCACGCCGTTGCGGCCGAGCAGCACCGTGACCTTGCCCAGGTGCGTGTCGAGGCTGACGTCGCGCAGGATGTGCGAGCCGCCGTAGTACTGGTTGATGTTCTTGGCGCTGAGCATGGCTATCGGCCGAGGTAGACCTCGATCACGCGTTCGTCGTTCTGGACCTGCGACAGGGGACCCTGCGCGAGGACGGACCCTTCGTGCAGCACCGTGACGATGTCGGATATCGTTTCGATGAAGCTCATGTCGTGCTCCACGACCATCAGCGAATGCTGGCCCTTGAGCTTGAGGAAGAGCTCGGCGGTGCGCACGGTCTCCTCGTCCGTCATGCCGGCCACGGGCTCGTCGAGCAGCAGCAGCTTCGGGTCCTGCATCAGCAGCATGCCGATCTCCAGCCACTGCTTCTGCCCGTGGCTGAGGTTGCCGGCCAGGCGGTTCACGCCGTCGGCAAGATGGATCGTGTGCAGCACTTCGGCGAGCCGGTCGCCCTGGCCGGAGTCGAGGCGGAAGAACATCGAGGGCCTCACGCCCTTGTCCGTCTTGAGCGCGAGTTCGAGGTTCTCGAACACGGAGAGCTGCTCGAAGACGGTGGGCTTCTGGAACTTGCGCCCGATGCCCATCTGCGCGATCTCGGGCTCGGTGTACCGCAGCAGGTCGATGGTGCTGCCGAAGAACACGGTGCCTTCGTCCGGGCGCGTCTTGCCGGTGATGATGTCCATCATCGTCGTCTTGCCCGCGCCGTTCGGCCCGATGATGCAGCGCAGCTCGCCCGGCGCGATGTCCAGCGACAGCTTGTTGATCGCCTTGAAGCCGTCGAAGCTCACGCTCACGTCCTCGAGGTAGAGGATGCGGCCGTGCGTGGTGTCGACCTCGCGGTCCGTGACGACGCGCGAGAAGCCGGCGGCGCGGCCGCCCGATTCCGTCTTGCCCGCGGGCTCGCGCTCGCGGTAGGCCTTCGCGCGGCGTGCGCCGTCGTCCAGCAGGTCGGGCGTCATGCCTTGCTCCCGCGCAGCTTGCGCACGAGGCCGACCACGCCCTGCGGCAGGAACAGCGTGACGGCGATGAAGAGCGCGCCGAGGAAGTACAGCCAGAACTCCGGCGCCGTCACCGTGAGCCAGCTCTTGGCGCCATTGACGATGAACGCGCCGAGGATCGGGCCGATCAGCGTGCCGCGCCCGCCGACCGCCGCCCAGATCGCGATCTCGATGGAATTGGCGGGGCTCATCTCGCTCGGGTTGATGATGCCCACTTGCGGCACGTAGAGCGCGCCCGCCACGCCGCACATCACCGCGGAGATCGTCCAGATCGTGAGCTTGTAGCCGATGGGGTTGTAGCCGGAGAACATCACGCGCGATTCCGCGTCGCGGATCGCCTGCAGCACGCGGCCGAACTTGCTCGCGACCAGCCAGCGGCCGAAAAGGTAGAACGCGAGCAGCGTGACGCCCGTCAACACGAAGAGAACCATGCGCATGGCCGGCGTCTGCATCGGGATGTCCAGGATGCGCTTGAAGTCGGTGAAGCCGTTGTTGCCGCCGAAGCCCGTCTCGTTGCGGAAGAACAGCAGCATCGCGGCGTACGTCAGCGCCTGCGTGATGATGGAGAAATACACGCCCTTGATGCGCGAGCGGAAGGCGAAGAAGCCGAACACGAAGGCGACCGCGGCCGGCACCGCGACGACGAGGAAGAGCGTCGCCGCGAAGCTGCCCGAAAAAGTCCAGTGCCAGGGCAGCGCCTTCCAGTCCAGGAACACCATGAAGTCCGGAAGGTGGGAGTGGTACTGGCCGTCGGTGCCGATCTGGCGCATGAGGTACATGCCCATCGCGTAGCCGCCGAGCGCGAAGAACAGGCCGTGCCCGAGCGAGAGGATCCCGGTGTAGCCCCAGATCAGGTCCATTGCGAGCGCGCAGATGGCGTAGCACATGATCTTGCCGACCAGCGCGACCGCGTAGTCGCTCATGTGTAAGGCATTGCCCTGGGGAACATAGAGGTTGAGCAGCGGCGCGACGGCGCACACGACGATCAGCGCGACGACGAAGGCAGTCCATCCCCTGCCGCTCAGCATGGATGGCCGGGGCGGCAGCACGAGCGGCAGGACGGCCGGCACTGGATCTCTTTTCATCATGCTTCCGCGCTTCTGCCCTTGACCGCGAAGATCCCCTGCGGCCGCTTCTGGATGAAGACGATGATCAGCACCAGCACCGCGATCTTCGCGAGCACCGCGCCGGTCCATCCCTCGAGGAATTTGTTGAGCACGCCCAGCCCGAGCGCCGCGTACACCGTGCCCGCGAGCTGCCCCACGCCGCCGAGCACCACGACCATGAACGAGTCCACGATGTAGCCTTGCCCGAGGTCGGGCCCGACGTTGCCGATCTGGCTCAAGGCGCAACCCGCAAGTCCCGCGATGCCCGAGCCGAGCGCGAAGGCATAGGTGTCGATGCGCGCCGTGTTCACGCCCATGCAGGACGCGATCGGGCGGTTCTGCGTGACGCCGCGCACGAAGAGGCCGAGCCGGGTGCGGCCGATCAGGAAGCCCATCCCGAGCAGCACGGCGAACGCGAAGCCGATGATGATGATGCGGTTCCAGGGCAGCTGCAGGTTGCCCAGCACCACGATGCCGCCGCTCATCCAGCTCGGGTTTTCCACGCCGACGTTCTGCGCGCCGAAGGTCGAGCGCACGAGCTGCTGCAGCATGAGGCTGATGCCCCAGGTGGCGAGCAGCGTTTCGAGCGGGCGGCCGTACAGGAAGCGGATGACGCTGCGCTCGAGGATCGCGCCCATCAACGCGGACGCGAGGAAAGCGGCCGGCACCGCGGCCAGCAGGTACCAGTCGAACGCGCCCGGCAGGTATTTCTGGAAGATGCCCTGCACCACGTAGGTCGCGTACGCGCCGATCATCATCAGCTCACCGTGCGCCATGTTGATGACGCCCATCAGGCCGTAGGTGATGGCGAGGCCCAGCGCGACCAGCAGGAGGATGGAGCCGAGGCTGATGCCCGAGAAGACCGCGCCGAGCTTGTCGCCCCAGGCGAGCGAGGCTTCGACGGTGCGCAGCGAGGCTTCGAGCGTCGCCTTCACGTCGGGCTCGGTCTCGACTTTCAGGCGTTCGATGAGCAGCAGCTTGGTGCCGCCGCTGTTGCTCTGCGACAGCAGCTTCGCGGCGTCCATGCGCTTGCCCTTGTCGCTGGAGCCCAGGAGCACCGCCGCGCGCACGAGGCCCAGCTGCTCCTTGATCTGCGCATTCGATTCGGCGGCATAGGCCTTCTCGATCAGCGGCAGGCGCGCCTCGTCGGTTTCGGTGCGCAGCAGCTTCACCGCCGCCGCGCGCTCCTTCTCGTCCTTCGAGAAGAGCTTGAGCGCGGCCATCGCGGTGTCGAGTTCGCCGCGCATCCGGTTGTTGTTGATCACGTCCTCGGCGTCCGCCGGCAGGGGCGTCTGCGCGCCGGTGACGGGGTCGAAAGCCTTGTCGCCCTTGACGACGAAGACCTTGTCGCCGGCGACCTTCACGCTGTCGTCGATCAGCGCCTGCAGGAAGGCGGCCGTCTGGTCGTCGGCGGAGGCGACGGCCTTGTTCAGTGCCTCGATGCGCGCATCCGTCTCACCCGTCGCCATGGCTTTCGCTTCGGCGGGGGTGAAGGCGTGCGCGTGGCCGGCGGCGAAAAAGAGCAGGAAGAGGAAGCAGCGGATGAACATGAAGGAACCTGTAGGAAGGGAAGCACGCGACCCTTCCTGCAAGCTCCTCCCCCGGCCCGGGGGGAGGAAGCGTCGCGATTTACTTCTTCACCGGCTCGTCGGGCTTCTTGTCGTTGCCTTCGATGTACGGGGACCAGGGCTTGGCCTTCACCGGGCCGGGGGTCTTCCACACCACGTTGAACTGGCCGTCCGGCTTGATCTCGCCGATGAACACCGACTTGTGCAGGTGGTGGTTCTTCTCGTCCATCTTGGAGACGATGCCGCTCGGCGCCTTGAAGGTCTGGCCGGCCATCGCCGCGATCACCTTGTCGGTGTCGGTGGACTTGGCCTTCTCGACGGCCTGCTTCCACATGTTGATGCCGATGTAGGTGGCTTCCATCGGGTCGTTGGTGAGCGGCTTGTCGGCGCCGGGCAGGTTCTTGGACTTGGCGTAGGCAGCCCACTTCTTCTCGAACTCGGTGTTGGTCGGGTTCTTGATCGACTGGAAGTAGTTCCAGGCGGCCAGGTGGCCCACGAGCGGCTTGGTGTCCACGCCGCGCAGTTCTTCCTCGCCCACGGAGAAGGCGACGACCGGCACGTCCTTGGCCTTCAGGCCGGCGTTGCCCAGCTCCTTGTAGAACGGCACGTTGGAGTCGCCGTTGATGGTGGAGACCACCGCCGTCTTGCCGCCCGCGGAGAACTTCTTGATGTCCGCGACGATGGTCTGGTAGTCGCTGTGGCCGAAGGGCGTGTACTTCTCGTCGATGTCCGACTCCTTCACACCCTTGCTCTTGAGGTAGGCGCGCAGGATCTTGTTGGTCGTGCGCGGGTACACGTAGTCGGTGCCCAGCAGGACCCAGCGCTTGGCGCCGCCGCCTTCCTTGGACATCAGGTAATCGACGGCGGGAATCGCCTGCTGGTTGGGCGCCGCGCCCGTGTAGAACACGTTCTTGGAGAGCTCCTCACCCTCGTACTGCACGGGGTAGAACAGCAGGCCGTTCATTTCTTCCACGACCGGCAGCACCGACTTGCGCGAGACGGAGGTCCAGCAGCCGAAGATCACGGCGACCTTGTCCTGGCCGAGCAGCTGCTTGGTCTTTTCGGCGAAGAGCGGCCAGTTGGAGGCCGGGTCGACGACGACGGGCTCGAGCTTCTTGCCCAGCACGCCGCCCTTGGCGTTGATTTCGTCGATGGCCATGAGGACCGTGTCCTTCAGGACCGTCTCGGAGATGGCCATGGTGCCGGACAGGCTGTGCAGCACGCCGACCTTGATGGTGTCGGCGGCATGCGCGGGGATGGCCGAGAGGCCGGCCAGCGCGACGGCGGCCGTGAGCGCCTTGAGTGTGAAACGACGTTGCATGCGAATGCTCCTTGCGAGTAAAACCAGAATCGAAATTGAGGGGTCGGTCCGGGAGAAGTGGACGGATTGATTCTGGGTAGCGCGGCAGTTCCGGCATATACGCCGGGTGGCGTATGCGCCGCCCCTCAGGCGGAAGGGGCGAGCAGGCGGATGAATTCCTGGGCGACCGGCGAGAGCTCCCGGTGCCGGCGCGTGATCAGGTGGATCGACGGCACGCGCAGCGCCAGCGTGATCGGCAGCACTTGCAGCAGCCCCAGGCGCCCGTAATGGGCCGCGAGGGATTCCGGCATGACGGCGGCCATGTCGCTCGCCTCCAGCAGCGCCGTGGTCGCGACGGTGGACGCGGTTTCCGTAATGTCCAGCCGGCCGTGCAGGCCCGCGCCGCGCACCGCCGCCTCGAAGCGGCTGCGCTGCGGGGAGCCGGGCGGCTGCAGCACCCAGGGCCAGCGCACGAGGTCGGCCATCGTCAGGGGCTCGGCGGCGTCGAGCAGGGGATGGCCGCGGCGCACCACGACGACCTGCGGCTCCTCCAGCAGCATGCGGCTGTCGTACTCGTCCTCGTGGCTGCCTTCCAGCAGGCGGCCGACGACGAGATCGACCTCGCCCCTTTCCAGGTGGGCGATCATCACGTCGCTCGTTTCGACCAGCACGGATACAGCGACGCGCGGATGCTCGCGCTTGTATGCGGACAGCGCGGGCGCGAGCAGCTGGGGCAGCGCGCCGGGCACGCTGCCCAGGCGCAGCAGGCCGCGCAGCCCGGTGCGCAGCGCAGTCATCTGCTCGCGTGCAAAGCCGAATTCCACGGTGAGATGGCGGGCGTAGCGAATCAGCACCTCGCCGCTCGCGGTGGGCGTCATGCCGCGTGCTTCGCGCGTGAACAGGGTGGTGCCGAGCGTGTCTTCGGCTTGCTGCAGCAGCTTGGTGGCCGCGGGCTGGCTCACCCCCAGCGCCGATGCCGCGCGGCCCAGGTTGCGTTCGTCGCCGAGCTTCGCGATGAGCAGCAACTGCCGCGTGCGCAGCCGCATGAGGAGCGACGCGTCGCTCAGGCGCACCGGGAACCCCCGGCGGACGCCTTCAACCCATGCGCAGCACTTCGAGCGGGGCGGGCGTGGTTTCGAAGTCCGTGTCGCCGCGCGAGGCCGCGATGCCCAGGCGGCGCTCGACGGCGTACTGGGCGATGAACACCGCATCCAGGATGGCGGCCGCGCTGCTCGCCCACTGCATGTCCGTGGCGAACTTCGCGAGGCCGCAGCCGTCCCAGAAGTCGCGCGGGCGGTAGGGAAAGACCTTCGCATAGGCCATGTACTTGCTGGACGCGAGCCGCGAGGAGTACGCGGCGATGTACATGTTGCCGAACGGCCCCCACACGTTCGCGGGGGCCTCGCAAGTGACTTCGAGGGTTGCACTCATGATTCGGGCGGTGGAGTGGGCCTACGCCTGAGCTTGCGCCGTGGACGCCAGGACACTTTGTAGGACACCGCCCAAAGATTGACATATACATCGATGGATAGTATGTACGTGACAAACCACTGTACACGTTAACAGGGGTTGAAGCGTAGCAGGTCGCACACACCTTATGTGCGTGTCTTACCTGTTACGCTTGAAACATGCAAAGACGACAAGCCTTGGTGGACGAGTACCATGCCGCTAATCAGGCGGAACTGGTCCTGTGGGAGAAGGTTCAGGGCAAAGGCCCCGGCCAGCCTGGCTTCGATCTGGCGCTGTTCCAGCAGTGGCTAGAGGCCGTGGGCCGCACCAATGCCGCCTCTAAAGCTCTCAGCGAAGGCTTCGCCGACACCATCCCGCCCATCACCCGTCGCTAGCCCTTCGGCTTCGCTGGAGGCCTCAATCCCAGCCGTTCGGGCCGCCAACGTCGTCGCGCACTTTCTGATTCAACAGCGGCTGCACCCGCCCGCCCGCCTTCTTTGGAGCGGCAGGCGCGGGCTTTGGTGGCTTCACCTTGGGCGTGGGCGGCGTGTTGAGCATCCGCCGGAGAACGTCGTCGGGCTTCAGAGCATCAGAGCTCGTCGTTGTCTGGCGCTTGCGTGTGGTCATCGCCCAAGTCTATTTGACGGTGCGCCGCAGGCGCTTCCGTAGAAACGCTTCGCTTAATCTTGCGCTCCAGAATTGGAAGCCAATCCGCCACGTCCTGCAAGCTGTCCTTGCTAAGTTGCGCTGGCCATTGAACGACAACGTCACCCTCCGCCAGCGAAAACACTTCCTGTCGCATACCAACTCCTTTCAGCGGCATCGCCAGCCTAATCGCCGCAGCCGACAAAATCGGCGCCGGCGCAGCCTGCAAATGCGGTGAGGCGGCGCGCTCCTGCCTTGCTTCGGGCTCTTGCTCGACACCATCCTCTTCAGGGTCGATTTTACTGCCGTCAGACAGCCCTGCAAAAGCAATTGTTTCATCGTAGACCCGGAGAAAGACTTTGGCCGCGCCCTCCGTGAAGTTGTCTTTGATCACGAGTTGATCAAGGCAAATCTCATCCATCGGTCGATCAGCGCCCCAACGCGCCCAGTACGTCTGCATTGCTTTTGGACGAAGCGCGCATGCTTGAGCGATTTGGGCCTTTGTGCTTGCCTGTTGTGCGCGCATGTAGTTGCGCGCGTCTTCGGTAAGCACCACCTTGCGGTCATTCGTCGGGCCAACGTATTCCACTAGGCCGTAGTACTTGAGGGCGGATAGGGTTTGCTGCGCTTGGCTACCATCACCTTTGTAGCCCCACGCAATCCCCGCCTTGTCGTAAGGCGCGCCATGCCGCCCCAACTTCGCGTCGAAGGTTGCGGCCCGCTCAAATGCCACCTTGAGAGAAATGAACGGGTAGGCAGGGCTGCGCTCGCGCTGAGTCTTCACCTGAGGTGCAGCCGGCTTTGCTTCGGTGGTCGCCATGTCTATTCCTTTCTTGATTGCTACTGGGCGCTATCATATCGCTATTGACGCGCCTAGGCTAGCAGCTACAATAGCGGCTCTTGAAGGGGGTTTTATGCGGAGATAAGTCGGCCCCGGTGATCAGCCTGCCGTAGCCGGGGCGGAAAAGAGAAGGCCCCTGTAGTGCACGCTCTTGACGGAAAGAGCACTACAGGGGCCGTTGGCAAGCTGAAAGACGACGCAAGCTCTTGGGCTTGCTGAAAGCCACCAGCACCGTTGACGCGGCGCTGGCTTCGATGGTGACGTTCCCGTGGCCTGCAAAAGCCATCTCGGAGCGCCGTCCACCACTCTGGACGAGTAGGGGGAGTTTACTCCTCGGGCGGCGATCCGACAAGGAAAGGCCACTCCTTGAATCGAGGAGTTAGCCATGCGCTACGCCAAGTTCAAGAGCGTCTTCGTGCGCGCCTACCGCCGGTTCCGTTTGGGTCAGTGGGAAGACGTGTGCCAACACTGGCGCTCCCATCCGGGCCAGCTTGAGCTGTTCCCGGTCTAAAAGGTTCTAAGCCTTTAACCCGCCGCTTGCCATGCACGCGGCGGGTTTTTCATTAGGAGGGAAAGAAGGCTCTCAAACGAGGGCTTGCGGCTGGCAATCAGTCCGCCGATAGGTCAGGCGCTTGCCGCCGATCTGCGCCAGCAGCGCGTCAGCGCGCATCGTGTCGCTGTAGCCTGCCGTGGTGCGGGTGTTCCAGCGATAGTCGAACTCGGTGCAATAGCGCTGCAGGTGCTTCTCGCTGACGCTGTGGAACGTGCCGATGAGGCCGCGCTTGAGGATCGCAAACGAGCACTCGACCGTGTTTGTCGTGACGTCGCCGCGAGCGTATTCCTTCTTGCCGTGGTCCACGTACTCATGGGAGGCGAACTCCTTGCCGACCTTGCGGTAGTACTTCGCAGAGTCCGTCATGAGGCGGGCCTTCTCGGACACTTGCGACTTGAGCACTGCGGCAAGGGATTGGCCGTTGACGTTCGGGACGTGGATGGAACGCTTGTTGCCGTCACGCTCGACCAGCGAGACGATCATCATCTTGTGGCGGAAGCCGCCGCGCGGCTTGGCAACCGGCTTGTCGTTTTCGTCGGTCGCATTGCCCCAATAGGTTTCGTCGGCTTCCACGATGCCGGAGGAACCGGGGCCGCCGAGCAGGGAGCCGGATTCGCTCTTCATGGCTTCGCGGATGCGGTGGGCCATGAACCAGGCAGTCTTGTAGGTCACGCCGAGCATGCGCTCCAGCTGCTTGGCGCTGATGCCCTTCTTGCTGGCGCACATCAGGTGGACGGCTTGGAGCCACACGTTCAGGGCGATCTTGGAGCGTTCAAACACAGTGCCCACGGTGACGGTGAACTGGTCGGTGCAGGCGGTGCACTTGTACAGGCCGGGGCGGTAGTTCTTGTTGCCGGTCAGGGCCGTGGCAGAGCCAATCACGCCGCAGTGGGGGCAGACCACGCCATGCGGCCAGCGCAGGGCTTCAAGGTACTCGCGTGCCTTCTCTGCGTCTTGGAAGTGGGGCTGGTTCAGAATTGCGGCCATGATTTTCTCTCGGTATGGCCCAATTATAGTACCTGCTTCTAGTTTGTCAAGTACATACTATCCACATCGATATATGGATTCTTCCACTAATTTCATTGGATGTGAATGGCGCCCTCCCGTACGCTGGGCCGGCACCTACCTATAAAGCTGGAGACACGATGAACACCACCCGCTGGCTGGGGGCCCTGGCCGCCGCCTTGAGCCTTGCCTTTGCCGCCGCACCCGCCGCGGCCCAACAGGACAAGTCCATCCGCATCATGGTCGGCGCTTCGCCCGGGGGCGGCACCGACATCCTCGCGCGGCTGCTCGCCGAGAAGTTCGCGGCCGACCTCAAGCAGTCGGTGGTGGTGGAGAACCGGCCCGGCGCCTCCAACACCATCGCCGCGGAGTTGACGGCGCGGGCGGCCGCGGACGGCACGACGCTGCTGCTCGCCACGAACACGGGGCAGGCCATCGCGCCGCACCTGCTCAAGCTGAAGTTCGACCCGCTGAAGGACCTGCAGCCGATCGGCCTCGTCGCGGTGATGCCCAACGTGCTCGTGGTGTCGGCGACCTCTCCCTACAAGTCGGTGAAGGAACTGGTCGCCGCGATGAACGACAAGCCCGGCAGCTTCAAGTACGCCTCTTCGGGCGTGGGCAGCACGCAGCACATCGCGGGGGAAGCCTTCGGGCTCGTGACGGGCACCAAGTCCATCCACGTGCCCTACAAGGGCAGCGCGCAGGCGCACATCGACATCATCGGCGGCGAGGTGAACATGATGTTCGACTCGACCTCCTCCGCGATGGGACAGATCCGCGCCGGCAAGTTCCGCCCGCTCGCCGTCACCGCGGAAAAGCGCTCCCCCGAAATGCCGGACGTCGCCACGCTCGCCGAGCAGGGCATCAAGGGCGCCGACGTGCAGACCTGGTACGGCCTCTTCGTCACCGCGGGAACGCCCAAACCCGTGGTGGATCGCCTCACGGCGGAACTCGCGCGCGTACTCAAGATGCCCGACGTGCAGGCGCGTATCAAGGGCCTGGGCGGCGAGGTCGGCGCGATCAGCGTCGAGCAGTTCAGCGACATGAACCGCGGCGAATACGAGCGTTTCGGCAAGCTCGTGCGCGACGCGAACATCAAGGCGGACGGCTCATGAACGAGGCCGCATCGAACGCGAAGAGGCCCCGCCTGGCGGTGCTGCTGGGCGACCCGGCGGGCGTGGGCCCGGAGATGGGCGTGAAGCTGCTGGCGCACGCCGCCAACCTGCGCGCCGCGGACATCCTGCTCATCGCGGACGACGCGTCGCTGGCGGACGGCGAATGGCTCGCCGGTGTGAGCCTGCCCGTGCTGCGCATCGAGGCCATCGAAGACCTGCGCTTCGAGCCGGACCGCATCAGCTACCTCGTGCAGAAAGGCGAAGGCACCATCGAGCGCGCGCAGTCGACCGCGGCCGCGGGGCGCGTCGCCCTGCGGGCGCTCTCGGCCGCGACCGACGCCGCCCGCTCGGGGGCCGTGGACGGGATCGTCTTCGCGCCGCTCAACAAGCACGCGCTGCGCATGGCGGGCATGACGCACGAGGACGAGTTGCGCTTCATGCAGGAACGCTTCGGCGTGCGCGACTTCGTGTGCGAGTTCAACATCACGGGCGACTTGTGGACGTCGCGCGTGACCTCGCACGTGCCGATCCGCGACGTCGCAGCCTTGATCACCGAAGAGACCATCGGCGAGGCCGTGCGCATCATCGACGGCGCCCTGAAACGCGCAGGCATCGAGCGTCCGCGCATCGCGGTATCGGGCCTCAACCCGCACGCCGGCGACGGTGGCTCGATCGGCATGGAGGAGATCGAGATCATCGCGCCCGCGGTGCGGCGCCTGAAGGAAGAAGGCCTGGAGGCCACGGGCCCCTGGTCGCCCGACACCGTCTTCATCGCCGCGAGGCGGGGAGACTTCGACGCGGTGGTCGCGATGTACCACGACCAGGGCCAGATCGCGATGAAGCTCATGGGCTTCGAGCGCGGCGTCACGCTGCACGGCGGCCTGCCTGTGCCGGTGGCGACGTCGGCCAGCGGCAGCGCTTTCGACATCGCCGGTCGCGGCGTGGCGCGCGTGGAAGGCTTGCAGCACGCGTTCGATCTCTGCGCGCGCATGGCGGCACGCGCGGGCTAGCCTTCGAACTGCGGATGCAACTGCCGGATGCGCGTCATCGCCATCCCGGCGGCAGCAGTCCGCGTCTCCACGCCCAGCTTCGCGAACACGCGCTCCAGGTGCTTCTTCACCGTGGCGGGGCTCGAACCCACGATGTCGCCGATGTCCCGGTTGATCTTGCCTTTCACCACCCAGTAGAGCACTTCGGCCTCGCGGGCGGTGAGCTTGAACGACAGGCTCATCGCCTCGATCACCTGCGCATCGGATTCCTCGCGCATCACGATCAGCCAGTCGCCGCCGCCTTCGCTGTCCCCCGTCTGCTGGTGCAGGCGGAAGGTCAGGCGCCGCGCGCCGAGCTGCGCGGTGAGGCGCGGCGGCTCGATCTGCTGCTCGGCCTCCTTCAGGTGGCGGCGCAGCCATGCCACCACGGCTTCAGGCGCCGCCGGAGCGGTCGTTCCGTAGTAGGCCATCAACAGCTCGCGTGCGAGCGGCGTCTGCCACATCAGCTTGCCGTCGCTCGCGCGCACCGTGATGCTGGCGTAGCCGAAGGCGTCGAGCGCGTTGCGCGTCTGGCGTGCCTGCCGCGCGCCCTGCATGTGCACACCCATGCGCGCAAGCACTTCCTTGGGCTTGATCGGCTTGGTGACGTAGTCCACCCCGCCCGCCTCCAGCGCGGCGACCAGGTGCTCGGTTTCCGTGAGCCCGGTCATGAAGATGATCGGGATGTGCGCCGTCAGGGCGGATGCCTTCAGCCGCTTGGCGACTTCGAAGCCGTCGATGCCCGGCATCATCGCGTCGAGCAGCACGATGTCCGGCAGCGCCTGCGACGCGCGCTGCAATGCGGCTTCGCCGCCCGTGGCGACGAGCACGGTGTAGCCCGATTCGTCCAGCGCGTCGTGCAGCACGGACAGGTTGTCGGGGACGTCGTCGACGATCAGCACCACCTCGCTGGTGGAGCGTTCGAAGTTGAGGACTGCACTCATGATTTCTCCTGTGCCAGCGGCGCCAGTGCCAATGACTGGCTCATCGCCTCGAACTGGAATTGACGCGCGAACTCACGCTGCGCGGCCACGAAGTCCGCGCAATCGGGCCGCGCGGTCTCGATCTGCGCGAGCCGGTTGAGGATGCCCCGGTAGTAGCCGAGCTGCACGTCCTGGCGCAAGCCGTCGAGCGCGTCGGCGTCCGGCCAGGTCCAGTCGCCAGGCCGCTTCGCCGCCGGCGCCACGACTGCGGGGACCGGCGCGTCGAGCCAGCGCAGCTGCAGCTGCCGCTCCAGCCAGTCGAGCAGTTCGGGATGTCGCACCGGCTTGAGGATGAAATCCTCCGCCCGCACGCCCACGTCGTTGTCCAGGCCCTTGTCGAAGGCGTTGGCGGAGACGATCGCCACTTTCGCGTGGACGTGCGGCAAGAGGCGCGCGCGCCTGATCGTCTCCCAGCCGTCGATGCCCGGCATCGCGAGGTCCATGAGGATCGCGTCGGGCTTGAGGCCGGCGGCAAGGAGGTCGAGCGCGTCGTGGCCGCTCGCCGCGGTGCGCAGCTCGAAGCCGAGCGGCTCCAGCAGGTGCACGAGCAGTTCGCGGTCCGCCTCTTCGTTGTCCACGACGAGCAGCTTGCGGCGCGGGCCTTCGTAGCCGCGGCGCGGCCGCTGCGCGAGCGGCGCCGCGAGGGTGGCGTTGCGCAGCTCGGGCAGGAACAGCTTGACGCGGAACACCGAGCCCGTGCCGGGCGTGCTCGTCACGGTGAGCTCCCCGCCCATGAGGTCGGTGAGCATCTTCGCGATCGTGAGGCCGAGCCCCGCGCCCGGCGCCGCGGGGCTGGCGCTGCTGCCGCGCGCGAAGGGCTCGAAGATCTGCGCGAGCTCCTGCGGGCTCAAGCCCGGGCCCGTGTCCTCGACGTCGATCGTCGCCATTTCGCGGGCATAACGCACGTGCAGGCGCACCTCGCCCTGCGCCGTGAACTTCACCGCGTTGCCGATCAGGTTGATGAGGATCTGCCGCACGCGCTTCTCGTCCGCGCGCACGACTTCCGGCAGGCTGCCCTGCACCTCGAAGCGAAAGCGCAAGCCCTTGGCCTGCGCCTGCGGCTCGAACATGCCGGCCATCTCGTGCATGAAGTCCTCGAAGCCCATGGGCTTCACATTCAGTGTGAGCTTGCCGGACTCGATGCGCGCGATGTCCAGCGTGCCTTCGATCAGCGACAGCAGGTGCTCGCCGCCGCGCCGGATCACGTGCACCGCCTGCTTGCGGTGCGGCGGCACGCCGGTGTCCTCGCCCATCAGCTGCGCGTAGCCCAGGATGCTGTTGAGCGGCGTGCGCAGCTCGTGGCTGATCGCGCTGATGTAGCGGCTCTTGGCCTGGTTGGCCTGCTCGGCGGCCAGGCGCGCTTCTTCGGCGAGCACCCGCGCGGTCTGCAGCGCCTCGTCCGTCTGGCGGTGCGACTCGATCTCCCGCATCAGCAGGTGCGTCTGTCGGTTGGACTCTTCCTGAGCCACCTGCCGGCTCTTATGCGCGAGCACCAGCCACCACGCGACGATGCCCGCGATCACCAGCAGCGCCATGTAGGCCTTTAGGAAGCCGGAGCGCAGCGTGATGTCGGAAAACTCCGTGTCCTGCAGCAGCGGCGCGACGGCTTGCACTTCCTGGTGATACAGCAACCCGAAGAGCGAGGCGAGCAACGGCACGATGATTAGCATCAGCAGCAGGAAGTGCGCGAGGCCGGTGTCGAGGTAGGGCCACACGCGGCGCGGCAGCAAGGCACGCAGCGCGCCGGACCACTGCGCGGAGAGGCTCGCGTGCGGCTTGCACAGGTCGCCGCAGCGCGCGTCCAGCGTGCAGCACAGCGAGCAGATGGAGCCCTGGTAGGCCGGGCAATGGGCCATGTCCGGGCCTTCGTATTCGCGCTCGCAGATCACGCAGCGCTGGAGCGCGGTACCGAGATAGCTCCCCTTTTGCGCGGGTTGGCGCGCGATGTAGTAGCGGCCCTTCGTCGCCCAGGCGATGAGGGGCGCGGTGACGAACGCGACGCCGAGCGCGATCACCGCGGAGAACGCCTGCGGCCCCGGACCGAAGAAGCCGAGGTGCGCCACGATCGACAGGGTGGACGCGAGCGCCATCGCGCCCACACCGACGGGGTTGATGTCGTAAAGGTAAGCGCGCTTGAACTCGATGCCCTTGGGCGAGAGGCCCAGCGGCTTGTTGACGACGAGGTCCGCGACGACCGCCATCATCCAGGCGATCGCGATGTTGGAATACAGGCCGAGCACGTCGCCCAGCGCCTGGAAGACGTTCATCTCCATCAGCATGAAGGCGATGAGCGTGTTGAACAGCACCCACACGACGCGGCCCGGGTGGCTGTGCGTGACGCGCGAGAAGAAGTTGGACCAGGCGAGCGAGCCGGCGTAGGCATTCGTCACGTTGATCTTGAGTTGCGAGATCACGACGAAGAGCGCCGTCGCCGCGACGGCCCAGCCGTAGCGCGGGAAGACGTATTCGTAGGCCGCGAGGTACATCTGGTTCGGGTCCACCGCGCGGTCCGGCGGCACCATGTGCGTGATCGCGAGGTAGGCCAGCAACGCGCCGCCCAGCATCTTGACGACCCCGAGGACCACCCAGCCGGGCCCGCCCCCCAGCACGCCCAGCCACCAGCTGCGGCGGCTCACCGATTCGCGCGCGGGCATGAAGCGCAGGTAGTCGGCCTGCTCGCCCATCTGCGTGATGAGCGCGATGCCCACGGTGAGCGCGGCACCAAACATGTGCATGTCGAAGGCCGCGGTCTGTCCCTTTTCCCCGGCGTAGTGCGTGATGCCGGCGAAGGCACCGGGATCGCGCATCAGGACATAAGCGAAAGGAACTACCAGCATGACGAGCCAGAGCGGCTGCGTCCACATCTGCAAGCGGCTGATCGCCGACACCCCGTGCGTAACGAGCGGGATCACCACGAGCGCGCACACGAGGTAGCCCCAGACCGGCGGGATGCCCAGCGCGAGATCGAGCGCGTACGCCATCACCGCCGCTTCCAGCGCGAAGAAGATGAAGGTGAAGGACGCGTAGATCAGCGAGGTGAGCGTGGAGCCGATGTAACCGAAGCCCGCGCCGCGCGTGAGCAGGTCCATGTCCACGCCGTAGCGGGCGGCGTAGATGCTGATCGGCAAGCCCGCCACGAAGATGATGAGCCCGGTGGCGAGGATCGCCCAGAAGGCGTTGAGGAAGCCGTATTGCACCAGCAGCGTGGCGCCCACGGCCTCCAGGATCAGGAAGGACGCGGCGCCGAATGCGGTGTTGGCGACGCGGAAGGTCGACCACTTGCGAAAGCGCTGCGGGGTGAAGCGCAGGGCATAGTCCTCCATCGTCTCGCTGGCGACCCAGGAGTTGTAGTCGCGCCGTACCTTCACCACGCGCTGGGGCGGATCGGCCGTGACGGGAAGGATCGGGATGGTGGGGTGGCTGCTCACGGGTAGGAATTGCAGTTTCCGTGCCCGCAATGCGCCTTTCGGCGTATGCCGGGCGCCAAGGCTTGCACTAAGATGGTTCGCCATGGAGCTGACCCCCCGCGAAAAAGACAAGCTGTTGATCTTCACCGCCGGCCTGCTGGCCGAGCGGCGGCTGGCCCGCGGCTTGAAGCTCAATTACCCGGAGGCGGTGGCGCTGATCTCCGCGGCGGTGATGGAAGGCGCGCGCGACGGCAAGACCGTCGCGCAGCTCATGAGCGAAGGCCGCACCCTCCTCACCCGCGCCGACGTGATGGACGGCGTCCCGGAGATGATCCCGGACATCCAAGTCGAAGCCACCTTCCCCGACGGCACCAAGCTCGTCACCGTGCACCAACCCATCGTCTGAACCATGATCCCCGGCGAACTCTTCACCGACGCGGGCGACCACGTCATCAATCCCGGCAGGCGCACCGCGACGGTCGTGGTGCGCAACACCGCGGACCGGCCGATCCAGGTCGGCTCGCACTACCACTTCGCCGAGACGAACGGCGCGCTCGATTTCGATCGCGAAGCCGCGCACGGCATGCGCCTGAACATCGCATCGGGGACGGCCGTGCGCTTCGAGCCCGGCCAGCAGCGCACGGTGGAACTGGTGGATTTCGCCGGCGACCGCAGGGTCTACGGCTTTCGCGGCCTCGTGCAGGGGTACCTGTAATGGCCACGATCGGTCGCCGCGCCTACGCGGAAATGTTCGGTCCGACGACGGGCGACCGCGTCCGCCTCGCGGACACGGAGCTCGTGATCGAAGTCGAGGACGACTACACCTTGCGCGCGGGCGGCTACGGCGAGGAAGTCAAGTTCGGCGGCGGCAAGACGATCCGCGACGGCATGGCGCAATCGCAGCGCACACGCGGCGAATATGCGATGGACCTCGTGATCACGAACGCGCTGATCGTCGACCACTGGGGCATCGTCAAGGGTGACATCGGCGTGAAGGGCGGACGCATCTACGCGATCGGCAAGGCCGGCAACCCGGACACGCAGCCGGGCGTGGACATCATCATCGGCCCGGGCACGGAGATCATTTCCGCGGAAGGCAACATCGTCACCGCGGGCGGCATCGACAGCCACATCCACTTCATCTGCCCGCAGCAGATCGAGGAAGCCCTCGCCTCGGGCGTGACGACGATGCTCGGCGGTGGAACCGGCCCGGCGACCGGCACCTTCGCGACGACCTGCACGCCGGGGCCGTGGAACCTGGAGCGCATGCTGCAGGCCGCCGACGGGTTCGCCATGAACCTCGGCTTTCTCGGCAAGGGCAACGCGAGCCTGCCGCAGGCCCTGCACGAGCAGATCAACGCGGGCGCCATCGGCCTGAAGCTGCACGAGGACTGGGGCACCACGCCGGCCGCGATCAGCAACTGCCTGGACGTGGCCGAGGCGACGGACACGCAGGTCGCGATCCACAGCGACACGCTCAACGAATCGGGCTTCGTCGAGAACACCATCGCCGCGACCAAGGGCCGCGGGCTGTGCGCCTTCCATACGGAGGGCGCGGGCGGCGGCCACGCACCGGACATCCTGCGCGTGGTGGGCGAATCGAACTTCCTGCCCTCGTCGACCAACCCGACGATGCCCTACACCGTCAACACGCTCGACGAGCACGTGGACATGCTGATGGTGTGCCACCACCTCGACCCGGCGATCGCAGAGGACCTCGCGTTCGCCGAAAGCCGCATCCGCAAGGAGACCATCGCGGCCGAAGACATCCTCCACGACCTCGGTGCGATCAGCATGATGAGCTCCGACAGCCAGGCGATGGGCCGCGTCGGCGAGGTGATCCTGCGCACCTGGCAGACCGCGCACAAGATGAAGGTGCAGCGCGGCACGCTCGCGGAAGACAACGCGCGGAGCGACAACTTCCGCGTCAAGCGCTACATCGCCAAGTACACGATCAACCCCGCGATCTCGCACGGCATCTCGCGCGAAGTCGGCAGCATCGAAGCCGGCAAGTGGGCGGACCTCGTGGTGTGGAAGCCCGCCTTCTTCGGCGTGAAGCCCGCGCTGATCCTCAAGGGCGGCTTCATCGCGATGGCCGCGATGGGCGACCCGAATGCGTCGATCCCGACGCCGCAGCCGGTGCACTACCGGCCCATGTTCGGCGCCTTCGGCGGCGCGGTCGCGAAGGGCTCCCTCACCTTCGTGTCGCAGGCGGGCCTCGCGGCAGGCATCGGCGACAAGTTCGGCCTCAAGAAGAACCTGAGCGCGGTGCGCAACGTCCGCCAGGTGCGCAAGCACCACCTCATCCACAACGGCTACACGCCGAAGATGGAGATCGATGCGCAAACCTACGCCGTGCGCGCGGACGGGGTGCTGCTGACCTGCGAGCCGGCCAAGGTTCTCCCGATGGCGCAGCGCTACTTTCTCTTTTAGCATCGGCGGATGCTCCAGGTTTCCAAACTGCTCGCGGGCGGCCACGGCCTCGCGCCCGTCCTGCTCAAACGCGCTTCCACCGTCGAACTCGACTGGGACGTGCGCCAGAAAAGCCGCTTCGACTGCACCGATTCGCAAGGCCGTCACCTCGGCGTGTTCCTGCCGCGCGGGACTGTCGCGCGCGGCGGCGACGTGCTCGTGGCCGAGGATGGGTCGCTCATCCAGGTCGTCGCGGCGCCGCAACCCGTGCTGGTGATCACGCATTGCGGGCAGCACGGCTCGGCCTTCGACCTGACGCGCGCGGCCTACCACCTGGGCAACCGGCACGTGCCGATCGAGCTGAAGCCCGACCACCTGAAGATCGAGCCCGACCATGTGCTCGCGGACATGCTGCGGGCCATGCACTTGATCGTGAACGAAACCGAAGCCGCGTTCGAACCGGAGAACGGCGCGTACGCCACGGGTG
The DNA here is from genome assembly GCF_015831345.1 of Caenimonas aquaedulcis. NCBI lineage: Bacteria > Pseudomonadati > Pseudomonadota > Betaproteobacteria > Burkholderiales > Comamonadaceae > Caenimonas > Caenimonas aquaedulcis. The sequence goes on from NZ_JADWYS010000001.1 coordinate 2,089,139, forward strand.
GGCACGCGCACGGCCCCTTGCGCGAGAACGCCTACGAAGGCCGCGCCCACGATCACGACCATGACCACGGACACCACGGCCACTGACGCCGCGCTGCTGCAGCTCATCTGGCTCGCGTCGCCCGCGCTGCCGGTCGGCGGGTTCTCCTATTCGGAAGGCATGGAGTCGGCCGTCGACGCGGGCCTCGTGCACGACGAAGCGAGCGCATCGGCCTGGCTCGCCGCGCAGTTGCAGATGACGCTCGCACGGTCCGACATCGCGGTCGTCGCGCAGGCGATGGTCGCTTGGCGAGCCAACGACGAAGCGCGCGTCGCCGCGCTGGACGCGTGGGTGCTGCAGACCCGCGAGACGGCGGAATTGCGCCAGCAGACCGAGCAGATGGGACGCTCGATGATCGAGTGGCTGAAATCCATCCGTCCCGACACCGCCGCGCGTTCGGTGTCGCCGCCGACCTACCCTGTCGCCTTCGCGTTGGCCGCATCGGAGAGTTCCGCGAGCGCGCGCGACGCCGCCATGGCCTTCGCCTTCGGCTGGGCGGAGAACATGATGCAGGCGGCGATCAAGTCGGTGCCGCTCGGCCAGAGCGCGGGCCAGCGCATCCTCTCGCGGCTGGCCGCGGACATCCCGGCCGCCGTGGACCATGCACTCTCGCTGGACGACGACACGCGCCAATCCTTCTCGCCGATGCTGGCGATCCTTTCCGCGCGGCACGAAACGCAATACTCGAGGCTCTTTCGCTCATGACCCCCCTGCACCACATCGCCAACCGCACCAAGAAACTGCCGCCGCTTCGTGTGGGCATCGGCGGGCCTGTCGGGTCGGGCAAGACCACCCTGCTGGAAATGCTCTGCAAGACGATGCGGGACAAGTGGGACCTGGTCGCGATCACCAACGACATCTACACGAAGGAAGACCAGCGCCTGCTCACCGTGAGCGGCGCGCTCGCCGCCGAACGCATCATGGGCGTGGAGACGGGCGGCTGCCCGCACACCGCAATCCGCGAGGATGCATCCATCAACCTCGAGGCGATCGACCGCATGCTGGTGGATTTTCCGCAAGCCGACATCGTGTTCGTCGAGAGCGGCGGGGACAACCTCGCGGCCACCTTCAGCCCCGAGCTGTCCGACCTCACCATCTATGTGATCGACGTGGCCGCCGGCGAGAAGATCCCGCGCAAGGGCGGGCCGGGCATCACCAAGAGCGACCTCTTCGTCATCAACAAGACCGACCTCGCGCCCTATGTCGGCGCGGACCTGGGCGTGATGGAAACGGACACGAAGCGCATGCGCAAGGACAAGCCTTTCGTGATGACGAACCTCAAGACCCGCGACGGCCTGGCGGCCGTCGTGGAATTCATCGAACGCAAGGGAATGCTGGAGCAATCATGAAGAAGTTGGTTCATGTCGTGGCCGCCGTCGCGGCCAGTGCGCTGCTGGTGGCGTGTGGCGGGGGTGCGCAGGACGGTCGCCTGGCGGCCTCCGCCTCGCGCGCGAAACAGGCCGCGCCGGGCGCGCAAGCCACCGCACCCATGCTGGACTACATCGCTGCGCTCGACTGGGCGCCCACCGCCTACCCGCAGTATTTCAGCGGCGCATCCTCCGATGGTTACGCGGACATCGCCGGCTACGGCACCTTCTACTACCGCTACTGGCCCGCGCAGGGCAATTACGTGGGCATCCTCGGCGACGACGTGTACGTGTACGGCCCGATGAACGGGAACACGGTGCAGCGCGTCGGGGCGCTCGCCGACTTCGCATGCCGCGTGTACGACTGCGTGGCATCGGCACCGCCGCCCGCCTGGGCGAACTTCGGACGCGACGAGCGGCACACCGCGCGCTCGGGCGTGGCGACGCAAAGCCTGGACCGCATCACCTGGTCCACGCCGGTCGACCTGCAGCCGCAATACACGAGCACCGGCGCCTTGCTGATCCACTACGGATCCCCGGTGGTGACCGCGCGCAACACCGTGATCGTGCCGGTGAAGACAGGCGCGACGGACGGCTTTCGCATCGAGGCGCATGCAGGCGGCGACGGCTCGCTCCTGTGGTCGGCCGACAGCGACTACGTGCTGCCCGCGCATCACTGGACGCCCAGCTACAACATCGCGCTCACCCCGGGCGGCCTCTTGCTGGCCCCCGGCGCCGGCGGCAAGTTGATGGTGCGCAGCGCGCCGGATGCCGCGCAGGGCGCGATGCAGAACGTCGTGTTCTACGGGCAGGCCGCGTACGACGCCAATCCGGCCGCGTTCAACCAGACCATCTTCATCAACACGCCGCTCACGACGGACACGCGCGGCAACGTGTACTTCGGCTTCATCGCCGCGGGCGCGAATCCCGCGGGGCTCACGAGCGGGCTTGCGCGCATCGGCCCGGACGGTCAGGGATCGTGGGTGTCGGCCGCGGCCGCCGTGGGCCAGGCAGGCATCGTCAAGGTGGCAACCAACAGCGCGCCCGCGCTCTCGCCGGACGGTTCCACGGTGTATGTGACGTTCAACGGCGATCCGGTGCCCTTCGTGACGCAGCGCGGCTACCTGGTGGCGCTCGACAGCCTCACCCTGGCCGTCAAGCACAAGGTGCTGCTCACCGATCCGCAATCGGGCACGCCCGCGCGCGTCTCCGACGACAGCACGGCGTCGCCGACCGTGGGGCCCGACGGCCGGGTGTTCTTCGGCGTGCTGGAGACGGTGTTCGGCGCGCACAACGCACGCGGCTGGCTGCTGCAGTTCTCGCCGCAGCTCGTGCCGACCCTCTCGCCCGGCGCCTTCGGCTGGGACGACACGGCCTCCGTCATCCCTGCGGCCATGGTGCCGTCGTACACGGGGCCCTCCTCCTACCTGCTCGCCGTGAAGTACAACAACTACGCGGGCACCGGCACCGGCGACGGCGACAACCGCATCGCGGTGATCGACCCCGGCGTGAGCGAGCCCGACCCGATCTCCGGTATTCCAGTCATGAAGGTGGTGCTCGCGATCTCCGGCCCTACCTTCGAGAGCGGCACCAGCGGCCCGGTGAAGGAGTGGTGCATCAACACCATGGCGGTCGACCCGCTGACGCGCTCGATCCTCGTGAACAGCGAGGACGGCGTGCTCTACCGCTGGGACCTCGTGACCAACACCCTGAGCCAGGGCATCCGCCTCACGGAGGGCCTGGGCGAGGCCTACACCCCGACCGCCATCGGCGCGGACGGCAAGGTGTACGCGGTGAACAACGCGAGGCTGTACTCGGTGGGCCGATAGAATCGGTGGGTACGGAGAGTTGGCAGAGCGGTTGAATGCACCGGTCTTGAAAACCGGCGACGTCGCAAGACGTCCGTGAGTTCGAATCTCACACTCTCCGCCACACACCCAGCATTGGCGCGGCTTTTGGCCTACCGCCCCGGTTTACCCCCCTTTTTACCCACTTTTTGGCATGTGCTGCTGTAGCGCGCTGTGGCGCGCCTTGCACAGGTAGCCTGCCTTGGGGCTTGGGCGGCCCAGCACGGGCGCGCAACCGGCCGCTTAAGCGCCCCTACGCTCCCGGCAGCGGCCCCCTGGCAATGCAAGTAGGGGCAACCGCACGCCCCACCAAACTAGCCCCTATAGGCGCAAAAAAGCCGGGTCAGTGCCCAGCCAATTCCCGCTCCACGGCCAGTTGCTCGACGAGCTCTGAAATCAGACGGACTTGATGTTCAGACAACGTTCTAAGTCGCGAAACTAGCTTTGCCTCGGGTTCGCTGAGGCGGCCTGCAGCGGTAGCTTGGCTAGACTTTTTTCCCGCCAACTTCCGCACAGGAGCAGGTGGAGACCCGTTACGGAGCCAGTAGGCGGTAACTCCAAGCATTTGCGCCAGCGTCTCCAGCTTTTCAGGCGAAGGCCTTGCCTTTCCAGTGATCCACTTCTGGGCTGCTTGGTCCGAGACGGACTCCCCGTCGTGGCGCAAGTTGAATTCGTGTGCGAGCTGGGCGGCGGATTGAATTGCCCCAGGCGCCCGCTTGAGTGCCGAGCGGAGGCGTTCAGAAAAGGCGGCTTTGTCGTCCCAGGCAGTCGGCATGGGAAAGAGTGTGAAAGCGCGGCTGGTTCGCGTGTGAACCATATGGTTGTGCGAAACAACCGACTGAGCTATCTTCCAGCTTCCGAGGAGGGTGGTAAGGGGCTCTGTAGCAATGACGTCTCGGCCAACAGTGTTCGCACACGCGAATGCTGGCATCAAAACCAGGACGACATCCGAGCGAGGCGGTCAATCGGCCACCTCGGTCAATCAAGCGTGCTCCCACCAAAGCACAACCTCTCCTGCAAACCACATACACACCCAAAGGTGCATCTACCATGAACATGAAAAAGGTAAGTTCGAAACTCGGCAGTGTCGCAGGCGTAACGCGCCTCGTATTACTCGCAGTGCCGTGCGCGCTGATACTCTCGACGCTCACGGCTTGCACCAACAAGCCGCCGGGTTGTGCCGACCCGAAGGTAATTGAGTTGGCGAAGCAAATCGTCGAAGAGAGCATCGTGAAGAAGGCCGACCCCAACGGTTTGAGCCGGATTCAGGTTGCGCTGAGCATCGTTACGGAAGCGGGGTACAACGGCGATGTCGGAAAGTGGTCATGTTCTGGGCAGGCAAACTTGCAGACCACGCCTGAAGTTTTGAAGGCGGTCAGCGAAGAGATCAAAATGATCCAAACGGTGACGCATCCAGACGCGGATCAGGCTGCCGCGATCGCACTATATCGGATGGCAGGAAAGAAATTCCTTACCGACGAGGAGCAAGGCTTGGCCTTCGCACTTGAAGCCCGTGCGTGGAAGCCGTACGCGCAGGAGGAGTTGAAGGCGGCCATGACCTTCACTTCGCAGTTCGAAGCGGGCGGCTCAAAGAACCTCGCAGTCGAAGTCCGCGGTGGCTCGGTGGAGTTCAACCAGTTTCCGCAGCTGGCGCGCTTGGCTGTCGAGCGGCAACAACGAGAGGCGAAAGCGGCGCCAGCTACTTCCGCTCAATCGAGTCCTCAACCAGCTCCCGCGACCGCCACGGATCAACCTTTGAAGATTCAGGTTGCGAAGGCTGAAATGTGCGGTCCTGAAGCCCTCTGCATAACCGACGCGACTGGAGTGACATACACGGGAAACGCCTTTGCCATCGCTGACGCGGACCGCGCATCTGTCCTGGAAGCCGCAAAGCGTCAGGGCACGGTGTGCCTGAAGGGAGTGTCTGTACCAGACAAGACATTCGACTCCGCAGAAAAGTGCTAGCTTCACCAAGTTTGGATCTCTCCAAACGGCACTAAGGACGCGTCTTCTTCTCTCTTGTTAAGATAAGAGCGTGGTCGTAAGAGCCAAAACGTCGGCCGGTCAATCGCTTGGAACCGTGCCCGACGAGGGCATGATGATTCGGCGAAAAAGCGGCCTCCAGCGACGCCGCTGCTCGGTCTCGCTCTGTTCAGCCCACAGTAGCGGGCTGGAGTTCTCTGGGCACTGAAAGTAGTACGCGCTGAGAAATGTGTTGGCCGGATCGCGAGGTGTCGAGTCGGGTCGCAACTCACGCTCTATCCGAGACACTACCTCTAGGCTTCCTGGCACCAGCGTATCCATGGTGCGGGATGCAGCTTGAGAGCACGCAACGCTTGGCGATTCGACCTTCAATTCGCAGAATTTCTTCTTTGCAGCACTTGACATTGCATACGCGGCAAACACGTTCGCGCGCGGGGTCAGTTTGGCCAGTCGCTCGGCGTGATGCTTTTCAAAGTGCTGTCCGTTCGGTCTGGTGTGGTAGAAGAAGACAAGCGTCTTGTCGATGACTCGATCGGGACTCAGACGTTCGAGACTTTCAACTTGATCAATGCTTAGGTGCCATTCCCGCATGAATTCGTACACGTAGTGGTAGACCGAATTTTTCTCGTCCCCCGTCGTTACGAGGACTATGTCGCCCATGTCTCCGCCGACGCGACCCAATTCGACCATCAGTGTTCTTCGGATTTCCCGAATGGCGCTACGTATCGCCGCGATGTTCAAATAGCTAGTCTTAAAGAATATCTCGAGTGCGGCTTCGCGCTCTTCCTGCTTGAAGTTGCGGAACCAGTCGCTGGCCGTCTGATAGAACGCCGTGCTCGTCAACCCCCACGCTTCTATCTGGTTGACGATTAGTTGTCGTTGCTCGTTTGACCACGTCCAATCGCAGTTCAGGATCGAGTTATCGGGCGATTCAGGTGAAGGCACGTTGGGGAGGGCAGGCTCGGTCTGCGTTGCCTTGGGCCGATAGGGAAAGAGAGGGGCCCATGGAAACGCGATGCCGTCCACCTTGTTGTTTTCTGTTTTGTGATTCGCCCATATTAAGGGCAGCGTATTGTTCGGGCATTGGAACCAGTAGGAAACCAGCAGGCCGGCGTTGCCATATCCAAACGGATGCTTGGAGTACACCTGCGACCCGAGTTCCCGCAGGCGGTTCACTTCACGTGCCGTGAATTCATCGAAGATGCTGAGTGTCGCTACCTCCGGCAAGAGCCGAATGCCTTTTAATTCACGGCTGAATCGTAGCAGCGCTTTCTCCGCGATCGTCACTGCGACGAGGAACACTGCCTTAAAGTTCTCTCTCCGGACCTTAGAAAAGACTTCACGTAGAAACTGATTGCCGGTGCCATGCGTGTCGTTGAAGAAGACGAGGACGCATCCCGCGTCCGTCCGGGCGAGATCCTCGACCGTTACCACCTGGTCTTGTCGCAAACCCCAAGCCTTAATGATGTCATAGGCGTGACGATCTGCACTGTCGCCGCGTTCCGAGGGCAACACGAGTCGCAGATCGCCGAGACTACTGCCGGTTTGAACGAGATATTGCTGGATTGGCACAAGGAAATTGTCGATTGCGCGCTTGAAGTCCGGCTCGCTGTAATGCTGCAGCTTCAGCATCACCTTCAAGGCCAGAGGCTGATCGGCGTGCGCAAAGTTCCCAAACCACGCGTCCACTCGGTTGTAGAAATCCTCAACTCCCATGCCCCAGGCTATGCGACGGTTGCGAAGTTCATCACGTAGGTATGTATCCAATCCCCGGAGATACGGTGTCGTGAATTGCCGTTCATCATTCATTGCTCTGGGCTCTCATGGCATGCTTCGAGAAAGGCACGCAGTCGGACTGGATCCTTGCGATCGCGTCGTTCGGAAGATGTGACGCCCGACATGACGTCCACACCGTAGGGGCGAACCAAGCGACGAGCCTCAGCAACGTTGTCCGCGCTCAGCCCGCCCGCGAGGATGACGGGCGTTCCGGCAAACCGCTCCACCAGGCTCGCAGATGTTACCCAGTCATGAGCGACGCCGCTGCCGCCTTGCGGGCTGTCGAGCAGCACGGCGTCGATAGCCCCATGATCGACGTACGCGCGGATTTCGTCTTCGAGCGAGGAGACGGGCGCCCCAGATACAACGGATATAGTCTTGATGATGCCCTGATCGGGAAACCGCTCTTTCAGCCGGCAAAGCATCGCTGGACTAAGGGGCTGCCGGATCTGCATGGCGTTCGGTTTGATTTCCTCAGCCAGCCGGAGCAAGTCATCCAGCTGAACGGCATCGACAAGCAACACCGATTTCAGCCCCACCGGCAGAGCCGCGGCCAAACTCGCCGCCTCGTCGAGCGCTAACCGATCCGAGCCCAACTTACGGGACACTCCTGGCTTGGTTAAAAGCATCCCGATTGCATCCGCACCCAGGTCTGCACATAGAACAGCATCGTCGATCGTGCACACACCACAGATCTTGACGAAGCCCCTGGTGGAAGCACCCGACGGCGAAAACATGGTTGAAGTGGTTTTCAAGATGTGTCAGAAACTGGTGGCTGAGGGGCGCGTCCGGAATAGGTCCATCGGCGTCTACTACTCAGCTTACGCGAAGAACAGCGGTTGACACAAGCTGCGACTACACGAAATTCGCGTCACGATTGAGCCCAATAGCTAAGCACAACCAGTTCCAGCACGTCGCTAACGGCCACGACGCGATGCACGCGCACATGTCGGAACTGAGCCAAGATGTCGCGCCTGACCATTGAGCCAAATCAGGTCTCGCGCGTCGCCCCCATCTTCACCAGCTGCACAGCTTTTGGATCGTAGACGTATTGAGTAATTGAACCATCCGCAATGCGTTTGACGGCCTCATCAACTATGAACAACGGAACGAGGAACCACTCGCGCGGGACGACGGGGTTGCCGAAACGATCCTTGATCTCGACGTCCATGCGCGCCGGGCTAAACACGCGATGGATCAAGCTCTCGAGCCTGACTCGGTCAATGTTGTAAAGATCGTAGGTTGCGACAATCTCGACGTCGGCGAGGAGGAACGTCGGGTCGTACTTGGCGCCCGAGAAGCGCGCGGCGATGTTGCTGCGACCGGTAACACCAATCTTGTGCAGCACCTCGCGGTGCGCCGCGACAGCAGGCAACTCAGACTTGCTTCGGACCACGTAGATGGTGCCACTTTGCTGGTCGTCGTCGTCTATCTCATTGGAGAATAGCGGGCCATCATCCACCTTAACCAGACGGCGTCCAGCCTTGCCATCGCTGTCCTTGTAGAGAGCTCTTTGGAGGGATCGAAGCAGCAAGTCGCTTTCTGTTCCGTTAGAGTAGATGACCCGGAGCCGCCCATTTGTTTCCGCATTGGGAGTCTTGTACGTGTCGCCCATCTCGGCGACATACGCGATCTGTCCTGCCAGGATAAAAAAGTCCCCAACCTCGATGCTGGCGTCCTTGCCAAAGGGTTTGGTCTGCCACCGCTCCTCTTTCAAGCCCGTCTCGACTTCTTGGAACAGCGGCTTGAAATCCTCGAAATCCCTGCAGGGGGTGTGGGCCGCAATCTCTTCGGCAGCGCGTTTCTCCGCGCTTGTGCGGACATGACGCAATACGTTGATGTCATCTGCGCCCGTTACACCTGCAAGTTCGGCGGCTAGCTTGTACACATCGATGGCGTCCGACGGCTCTGAGGCGATCACCCCGCCTGCTAGCAAGCCTTGATGATCGAGTGGCACAAGCAGGCTGCGGCAGTCAGGAAGCGCGCGCAGCCGATCAAGGCGAACGGCGTATACGCGCTCGAAGATGTCCCGATCCTCGCCGTGTTGGGGGGCGCGACCATACTGCGCGAAGAATCGCTGAATTTCCTCAAAGCCTGCGATGACGCGCTCTTCCCGCGGGGAGCGTCCGCCCTTTTTTTCGGGCGCGGAGAATTCTGAAAGCTCCGAAGCCAATTCGTCGAGGTCCGGATCATTCATAACGCCCCTCCGCCTTGAAGCGCATGAACGCCGACGCGCCTTCAGCCATGCGCCGCTCCCACACGTCCTGTGAGTCGAGCGCCGGAATCCGACCGCGCTCCCTTTTGAACTGCACCGCGCGGACAGCAAGCTCTTTCGCTTCATCGGGCGTCAGACTCGTGCGTTTGGCAGAGATGGCCGCCGCAACCTGCCTGAGACTTCCTTCGCTCATCGTCTTTGCAAGAATCGCATAGGCTTCGCCGAAGGGATTGATTCGGTCGATGAGGTCGATGTCTAGCTCGCGCACGTCCATCGCAAAGCGGCGCACGCCATCGATGAGCGCCGTGTTGGTCGTTGGTTCAACGGCGTTGCCGCCGGCAACGATCTGCTTGGCCTGCTGGGTCAGATTGATAGCGGCAATGGCATGCTGACGAACGGCCTCCTGATCTTCCACGTCAAGGTCAGGATACTTGTCCCTGATGATCTTGCCCATGCGAATCTGAGTGAGCTCTTCGGGCACAAGGTCTTCGTCGAAAAGTCCGCGCTCAACCGCGGTCTTGTCCTGAATGAACGTGGCGATCACCTCGGTCAAGTCCTCCTGGCAAATGCGCGCGGCTTCTTTGCTCCTAGGTTCGGCAAGGCCCCTTATCTCGATCTGCACCTGTCCCGTTTCGTGATTGACACCGACGTTGGACCTGCTCGGATCGTATCCCCCCTCGCCGTAGTCGAAGCCAGGTGTAGGCCCGTTGTTGGGGTTCTTAGGTCGGAACTCAAAGCGCGGAGCGAGCACCTGTTCCATCAGCAAGCTCGCCGCGATGGCCTTGAGTGTGTCGTTGACGGCTTCCGTCACGGCTTCCTCCGAAGCATCAGGTTCGGCAATCAAGTTGGTGAATCGCGTACGGGTCTTCCCTGGCGCGTCGCGAGTGGCGCGCCCGATGATCTGGACTATTTCAGTAAGGCTAGCTCTGTAGCCAACCGTGAGCGCATGCTCGCACCAGATCCAGTCGAAGCCCTCCTTGGCCATGCCAAGCGCAATAATTATGTCCACATAGTCTCGACTATTTTTCTGTGCTGGATCTCTCAACGCAGCCGACACGCGGTCGCGCTTCGTGGCGTCGTCGTCGACAAGATCGGCGATCCGCAGCACGCGGCCGTCGGGGAGCTTAACAAGCTGAAAACCGGTCGTGGCGTCGATGCCCTGCCATTCACCGAGCGTCTCGATTATGTGCTCGACCTCGCGCACCTTGTCCTTCGTGCTCTCGCGCGAATTGACGTTGGGAATATGGATGATCGTCTTTTCGGCCGGGTCGAGGACGTCGAGGATGTCATCAACGTAGGGCCCGCTGTAGAAGAAGTAGCCTATATCGAGCTGCTTCAGGTACTCATACCCGTTGAGCTGCTCGTAGTAGGTGTAGGTAACAGTGTCGAATTTGGTCTCATCTGAGGGCGACAGCACGGACTCTGCATCGCCCCGGAAGTAGGAGCCGGTCATCGCGACGATGTGCGTCTTGCCACGGCCGATGAACTGCCCGAGATGCTGGCCGAGCTTGTTGTCGGAATTGGACGAAACGTGGTGGAACTCATCGACGGCAATGAGCCGGTCGTCGAACGCTTCGATACCGTAGGCATCGACAGCGAAACGGAACGTCGCGTGAGTGCAGACAAGTACCTTGTCGGCGCCGTCAAGGAAGACGCCGACGGATTTCACCTTGCCGCCGTTTTCATTGCCGGGTGCATTGCATAGATTCCATTTCGGCTCGACATGCCAGTCCGACCAGAAGCCGAAACTTGACAGCGGCTCGTCGCTGAAGCTAGCGCCAATGGACTTTTCGGGCACGACGATGATGGCCTGCTTGATGCCTTGGTTCTTGAGCTTGTCGAGTGCCACGAACATGAGCGCGCGGCTCTTGCCCGAAGCGGGCGGCGACTTGATCAGAAGATACTGCTCCCCGCGCTTTTCGTAGGCGCGCTCCTGCATCGGTCGCATCCCCAAAGCGTTAGCCTTGGTCGATGCGCCGTTGCGCACGTAGGAAACGGAAACCGTGGGGACGGACTTGATCTTCTCGTTCATGCGTTCGCTCCCGCCTTACGTTTCTTGGCTTCGGCCGGCAAATCCGCGGCGGTCATCTTGGTATAAAGGTCGAACAGCTTCTCCAGCCGCTCGGTGTCGTTCTTGAAGCGGCGACCAATGTAAATGCGCTCCAGCACCTCATCGTTGTGCTTATGAGCAGCCCGTAGTTCACTAGGCATGCTGTCGGGATCGTAGAGATCAGCGATGGTAGCGGGGAAGTGATGCTCGCGTGCGATCAATATGTCCTCGGCACAGCGAGTCAAGTCGGCCTTGTTTTTCTCAGTCAATGGCGGAAGTGGGAATGTGTTGTAGCAGGTCGCGGAGGTATAGCGAAGATCACTTTTTAGCTTCCCCGCAACAGCTCTTACCCAGCTCATATGTAGTGTCGAAGACATTATTGCCAGGACATACAAGCTCGCATTCTGAACAATGCTCGCCGCATTGTTGATGATGTACTCATCAGAGAGATATCCCGCGGTAATGAACTCTCGGCGCTCCGAAAATACCGTGGGGACAATGATCTGGCGCCCCTCTCTCTTGTTAATCCAAGCAAACTTATGCGCTCGGTTCGCCGCGGTGCGTGCGCGTGTCCCAGCGTTCCGACGGTAACTGCGAACGGCCTCAACTCTTTTTGCTATTTCGGGGTGCTCAAGTGCCTTGTTGAGCTCTTCATCGCGAATCCACAGGCACCAACGCTGCGTTCCACGGATAAACTCGGACGATCCTAGATAGGGTCTGACGAATCGAGCTGTGTCTTCTGATCCACTCGCGCTGACCTGCTCACAACTGAGTTTGTCCAGAATCAAATTGCCCCCGTCTAAAGCACCGCTTCCGTCGGTGATCTCCGCGTCAAACCCAATAGGTACCTTCCGCCCTTTGACGAATACGTTGCTTGCGTTCAACAAGTACGCATTGATCTGAGAAACCTCACGGACTCGGGTTTCGCCATTCTCGTCGGTTTCAAACAACCTTCTCTTGCCAGCAGCGTCGGATGTGATGCCTACCACGATGACAATAACGCCGGCATTGTGGCTCGCTAGGTTTGACCATTTGAACGATGTATGCGCAAAGGCGATGCTTTGGCCGTGTCCGAATACGATGGGCCAGAGGATGGAGGCCTGTAAGCCTTGGCAAATGGAATTCGTCGTCACGAAAGCTGTGGCGCACCGGCATCTATCGCCGTACTGCGCTGCCTTGATAACCCAAGCCGCAACATAGTCGAGAGCTCTCCAGTCCTGTGCCTTGTGAGAGGCGATCGCTCCCAAATCCTCGGTCTGCTCCGTCGTCCTCCAATTGCTTCCCTTGTAAGGGGGATTCCCGCAAATGTAGGTCTCGCCGCCCTCGTTCTCGAAGTCGATCTCAGCTTGGTCAAGCGGGGTTCCGAATAGGTCATCGGCCTGGATTTTCACGCCCGTTCCGCTAGGCGGGCAGATGCTCAGCCAGTCGAGTCGAAGCGCATTTCCACAAGTGATCCAGTTTTCACTGCGCAAAGGCAGAAACTCTGCCAACGCCAGCTTCTGCCCGCGATAGAGCACGTCACATTGGTACTCGGCGATGACCAGGGCGAGGCGAGCGATCTCTGCCGGGAAGTCACGCAGCTCGATTCCTCGCAAATTGGTGAGCGGGATTTCTGAAGCATGATCTGGCTCTCCGCGCCGCCGGTTGATCTCTGCTTCTATCGCGCGCATTTCCTTGTACGCGATGACAAGAAAATTGCCGGAGCCGCAGGCCGGGTCGAAGACCCTGATTTTCGACATACGCTTGCGTAAGTTGAGCAAGGTGCGGGGATTGTCACTCGCCTCGTCCAGGCGCGCGCGGAGATCGTCGAGGAATAGCGGATTCAGCACCTTGAGGATATTGGGGACGCTTGTGTAGTGCATCCCCAGCTCGCCGCGCTCTTCGTCTTCGGCAACCGCCTGAATCATCGACCCGAAGATGTCCGGATTGATCTTGGTCCAATCAAGGCCGCCGACGTGCAGCAGGTAAGAGCGGGCGATCTTGCTGAACGTAGGCACGTCCATGCTGCCGGAGAAAAGGCCGCCGTTCACATACGGGAAATCATCGGCCCAGCGGGGAATATTGGCGGCTGTTCTGTCCGCACCCGCCTTGGTATTCATGGCTAGGAACAGCGTACTCACCACCTGGTGGGTATTCGATGAGTCCTTTGCGCTCATTCGCGCAATCGTCTCAGTGAATTTGCCTCTGCCAACAAAGATGTCTGTGTCTTCGGCAAAGAAGCAGAAGATTAGCCGTGCCATGAAGTGATTCATGTCGTGGCGGCGCTCTGCCCTGCCCCAGTCCGGGTTGTCTTTCAACAGTTCGACATAGAGTCGATTTAGACGGCTTGTCGCCCGGATATCGAAGGCGTTCTCGCTAATCTGACGGACGGTGCTGATACCCGCCAGAGGTAGAAAGAAGCCGAAGTGGTCGGGGAAATCTTTAAAGGCGCAGGCGACGGTCTCGCCGCTAGTCAGGTCTTCGGCCTCGAAGTCCTCTCCGTCGGTGGTGAGAATGAACTTCGCCTTAGCCTTGGCGGTTGCGGGGCTGGCCTTAAGTGCGGCCAGCGTTTCGGTCACTGTGCCAGGGTCTGCGGCCGCAATGTGGATGTTGTTAGTCTGAAGAACGCCCCCGAGGTCGGATTTGTTAGAAGTCCCGGCGCGTAGCCTTTTAATCGTCGTTTCCTTGTTGCCGAAGGCCTCAAGGAAAGAGTAGGGGAAGTTAAGCGCATCAAACGGGCGGTCAGCCAGGTCGGTGATGGCTTGTTCAATCTCAACTGCATTCAAGCTCCGCCCCTCCGGGTATTTTGGTGCGTATTTCGGGTACCCCCCCGATGCTGAGCCCACCACGACCGAGGTCAGACAACCAAAGGGACGTTTACTCCCCCAACTGAAAGTGTGCCGCGCTTGAATCCTAACCTACTCGTCTCTCCGTTCAGCTCAACCGTGCTCTTCCCTGTGCCAAGGGCGAGTGCACGCGCTAACTCGACACAACGTGGCTACCCACCCAGAACTGTGAGCGCTCACTCACTTGATGTCGTTGCGACTGAGCTTGCGGCACTATTGCCCTTCGGATAACATTCACGCAATTCACGTGAGATAACTAAATGAATCCTGCCACCGTCATCGATGTGCAAGTCCTCTACGGCTCGAAGACGCTAGCCGGCACCGGGGCCGGAAAAGCCTTCTTACCAAAGCTGATTGAGCAGTGCGCCAGCGTTCCCGCCCAAGCACTTGCGGCGGTGGATCTGCGGAAGACAGACCTGGTCACCGCGTCCTTCTTTCGCTCATCGTTTAAGGCGCTACGAGACTACGGTCGAAATCAGGCCGACTTCTATGTCGTCCATCTGTGCCGCGACAAGGCGACCATCGAGGAGGTCGCAGCCTACGCGGGTGATGTCAGCGACGCATTTCTCTTCGGCGATATTGACGGGCACGGAGAAATCGTCCGACCATTCCTAGTTGGTGCGCTCGATGACAAACAGCGACGTGCGCTGGACGCAATCACGGAACTCGGCGAAGCTGATGCCTCCACGCTTTTTTCGCGTTACCCAGAAAATCCGCCACTCTCCACGTCGGCCGCGTGGAGCAACCGTCTTGCGGCGCTCTCACAAAAGGGGCTTATCTGCGAGCGCGTCGATGGGCGTTCCAAGTTCTACCGGCCGATCTTCAAGGAAATCAGGCATGGGGTTTAACTACATCAATTCGCAGGCGAAGAGCCATACCAAGGCGTGGAGTGACCGGTTCACGCAGTCCGCCGACAACCTCTTCGCGCTGCCTGCAAACCCCATTGAGCGCACGTTTGTGGCGAAATCGGGTGGGGCGCTGAAAGTGGCTGAAGGTGAAATCGTCCACGTGCGACGCATCGAAACAGGTCTCGTTGTTTTCCAGGGGCTGACGCCGCTGGCGGCCGCAGACAAGCCTTCGCTGGCCCTGTTTGAGATGGTCGATTCAAAGCATGGCGTGATGCGGGGCGTGGTTACGGAGGTAATTTCCGAGGCCAATGTGATGATCGTCAAGGTCTCTGAAGGAGCCACCAAGTGATCGACAAAGCTGACGCCCAATCTCTCATCCGCACCCTGTGGCACAACCGCGGCGAACCGCCGGCGATGGGATGTCGTGATTGTCCCGATCGCCCCGAATGCGGCGGACTCCAGGTGTCGGCGTCGTTGTTCGATTGCATGGATCACTGCACCTGTGTGGATCGTCAGGCGTGTCAGAAGGTATGTCCCAACAATCGACACTTTGTCGCGCGCATCCACGAGGTGCGCGGCTTTGGGTATGACGACATCGAGCGCCGTCGCGGCATTCCGCTCGTGCAATTACCGACGTTCGCCCATCTGCTGTTCACCTACCCAAAAATCTCGAACCTCGTTCAACTCCCTGTAGCTGCGATTCCGCTAAGCGATGCATTCAATCGGTCAGGAAAAGGTGGTACAGCGCTCACCCGCAGCGAGGTCGACAGCCGCTTTCGGTTGGCGGCCAAGACGCCTCTGATCTTGTCCGGCGTCGGGCTTGACCGGAAGATCGAAAAGTTTTGGGGTGTGACGCGTGGCCGATCAGAATTGCTTGCCGGTATCCGCGCTTTAGATCCGCTGATGGTGACTACGCCGAACTACAGCGTCACGCTCGACGCTCCACGCCACGATGCAATGCACAGCTTGAAGCGCATCTTATTGTCTTGGTCGGAACTGCACGACGCCGGCCTCCGCACAGCCCTGCACCTCAACGCCGTTACGGATCGCGACTACGGTCGCATGGCGGAGTTTCTGAGCGCTCATTCGGAAATCCGCGCTGTAAGTGTCGAATTTGAAACTGGAGCGGCTCCCGAGGAGCAGGGCGTCTACCACGCTCAACAGCTCGATGAACTTGTTCAACGGATTGGGCGGCCTCTTCATCTTGTCTTTAGGGGCGACGCACGTTGGGTTCCCATGCTGCAGAAGAGTTTCCCAAGCATCACTGCTCTAAACGGCTCAGCTTCTATCAGGACCCGAATGAGAAGGCGGGCGGTCTTAGCAGGTGAGCAGTTGAGTTGGGCAAGCGCGCCGACGCAAGAAGGAGAGGCTTTGGATGAACTGCTCGCACACAACCTGCGCAGCGTGAGCCTGTGGTTCAGCGCGAAGACGATTGCTCCGGTGCCGTCCCGGAAGAAAGCGCCGCTAGAAGTACGTCCGAAACGTCACGACGAGGCCCGGCAACCGGGCCTTCTGTGAAATCGTAGGCGCCCTTTCCATAAGAGCCTTGCCGCTGACTTCGAGCGAATAGTCTCCGCTGCGTAAGCGAATTTCCGCGTCCAGTGAATTCAGCCCGCGAAACAAGGTGCTAAAGCCGTGCCCGCGGCCCTCGCCGTCCGCTGTCGTCGAGAATCGCGATGTCCCGTCCCGAACTGCCAAGGCCAAGGCCATTCCAGCATCAGAAAGATACGCATAGGCTGGATTTTGTCTCAGGCTTGCCATAACACCCATCCCTGCATCACTCACGGAAATGTCAAGGTATTCGGGTGTTCCTAGAAATCCCACGATGCCAGTCCGGGGTGCGCCGGAGTGCTCAAAAACATTGTCAAGCATCTCACCCACCGCCCCGCACACCAGACCCTTGGTTTGCGATCCGTTCCGCTTGAACTTCATCATGCGGCGCGCCTCAGTATCGAAGGCCAAGAGAGCCGGCCTGAAAGCGTCGGCACTTACTGCATCAAGGCACATGAATCCCGCTGCTTGCTCCGCCTGGTTGCAGGTGAATGTCTGCAATGGCGATTTGCGGGCGTTTCGTAGGGGAGTGGCTATGTGCCGTGGCAACCGCTCTTTCGCGAATTTTGACCAGCTTGCGCTGCTCTGTGCGAGCGACGCGACCTCCAAGATTGGACCAAGCGAGTTGATAACCAGGTCGGCCGCTGCCGCCTTTTCAAACTCGACCCCATGATCCGCCGCGAGAGCGGCTGTATCCAGCCTCCTAAAATTAGCTAATAAATCAGTGGGCATGGCGAATGTTACTTGTTCGTCATCGGGACGGGGCAGACGGCCTTGAATGAGAGAGCGCCCGCGCGATGTAGCCATACACATAGACAATCGATGGCCCGAACACGCCGGGTAACTCGTGACTGATCCTAGGTGTGGCGAGCGTGCGGCAAACAACTGTGCGAGGATTGGCCTGATGAATCGAGACCTTTCCTTTAATAGGCGCGCCGTCGCAGGCCGTCGCGAGTACGTCCGAAACTTCTCCGTTGCTCATTCGGGAGATACCGAGTTTCAAGGGTTTTTAAAGTGCAAGTTGGTTCATCACCCAAACTATTCCACCATTGTCCCAGACCTCATTTTTCTTGAGGTAGCCTCCAAGCTGTTATGGATTCAACCGCTATTCTTTTTGGCATCACATGTCGGCTTTGATGAAGAGACGGGAGCGGGCCTGTTGATAGTGGATGTGGCGCATGGTGCTCGCGTACAGGTTAGGTTTTCAAGCGACGCTGTGCGTACACATTTGACGGACGGAAGTCTGCTCTATGCCTGCACAGTTCACGGAGTTCCTTACCTGCCGTCGCTCGCTACGGGGGAAGCCAGACTTCTGGGAAACGCCCCCCAAATTCGCCTCTTCCACCACACGTCAGCATCGGCCAAGCGAGATATTCGCAAATCCGGTTACTTTTGGACGTCGAGCTGGAACATCAAGGGAACGGAGAAGTTAGTCAATATCGCATATCTTTATCTCACGCCGCTCGACGAAATTTCGGAAGAGGCTGATCTGCTGCAGATCGCAATGGCCAGCAACGAAAAGATTGGATATCAGGTCGATCAGAATCAAGGTCCAGAGCCAGACCTGATTCTCAAGGTCTACCGCGGGAGCACCCGCAAACGCCGACACGTTCTGGCGGGCTGGGTTTCGTGTGACCAGATCTCACCTGCACCCATCTACCGTCATACGCCTACTGACGGCGCTGTGTACTACGAGGTTGTGAGTCCATTTATTTGCCGGATGGGTGCTCACCCAGACAGCAAAATTTCGATAGTCGATCATGTGTTTATCGCTGATGCACCGAAGCAACTGGATTACGTCGTGGTTGGCGATGCGACATCGGTCGAAGGGCTGGCTGCGCCCTACACGGAGGAAAATACCACCCACATCTGGAAGATCGTGCGAACGGCCCCGAACGATGATTTCGTGTCCTACTGGCGTGATCATGCCAACACGCCTGAATTTGCAGGCATTTCCGTGGAGCTGGCGCAAGTGGTGGCAGCTTCTTAGTTCACCACCGTATTGGGTTAGCGCTTGTCTATGGAACAGTCCATCGAACTGAAGCATAAGGCTCGTTTGCTTGCGATCGTATGCGTGCCACATGAACATCGCGTTGCTTGCCAGCAACCAGGGTGTGGGCATGGCGTTTACGCCGCAATCCACGTGGTCGAAGACAGCGGCGAATTGATAGTACTAGGGTCGACCTGCTTCTCCCGTCGCTACGGTGCCGCTGATGCGCTGGGCGCTGCGAAGTTCGGTGCCGGAGGGGGTCGCTTGCTCACAGACGATGAACGGGCGCTACTAGCCGCAAACACCCGCGACTTGCTTTCCCGATTTGAGGCAGAAGCGCAGACGGCAGCCAATTCGCGATTGGCCGATCAACGTGCACGCGAGTTGGCCAGACAGGAGCTTACTTGCGAGCGCCGAAACGCCAGTCCGTATTCGCCCGAGCCTACACCGTTGCAGCAACAACCAACCCTCCCCAGCTTTTCTCGTTCCGGGTCACGACCTTGGCCTTGGCAGCACCCGAGCCGCACGTCTGTCGCCTTGCTCGAAGCGCCTGGCGGGGCAAAGTGGATCCGCGTGGAACACTGCGACTCGTCCCAGAAGCTAGTACCTTGGCCAGCATTCGAAGGTTGGGAGACTGCACTCCCCAAGGAACTCGGCGTTCCGGATCTATCCATAGCTGCTATCGCCGTGCATGACATAGTCGAAGCACTCGCATTGCTCAGACGAATCGGATTCGCTGGCCCGTACGTTGGCACTTGGCCGGCAGTTTTGCGACGAACCTAGTATGGCTATGACGTCGGACCAGAGTTCAATTCCCGAACCTGTGAGGCGGCATCGGGAAAGGCTGCTAGTTGAAAGTCTCACCCACGCCCCGGTCCGGAAATTCCGCCAACGTGGCAGCCACAAATGGGACCAGCCGCAAAAAATAGTCTAGGCCAACGTCCTTCGCGTAAATCACCGTACCATCATTCTCGGTGATTGATGTGCAGCGAATCACCTCGAACCGATCCGAAATTGGAAGCCCATATAAATATCGTGTCATTTGAGTAGCTCCATTCATTTGTTGCGTACCATGATTCGCGCAAAACAGAACTTCGAGTCTCTCTGCGTTGTCATTACCGTCTCCGGTTGAAATGCATGCCTGCACGATTAAATTAAGCTCAACGGGCGTGCCGCAGTCGTGCTCTAGCTGATGAAGAATGTTTGTCTCCCTCAACAATCTTTCAAGCATCGAATTAACTTGAGCAGCGTTCCGCCGAACGGGTTTAGTTTTTCCGGACGAAAGAAATGAAAGACCGCTGCTGAATTTATAGGCATCTATTTGCCTCATTGATTTGCACTTCGTTGGACGTGTAGATGTGATACGCTTTTTCCATGCGCCATCTTGCATTTCAAGCCATCACAACTCGACTTTCCTGGCCCACCTGACTCGTCTTTCCGAGTCAGCGAGCATGCCAAGCCTGTCTGCTGTAGACGGGAGGGTGGGCCTGCATTTAGGAGAGGCTCATATGAAGAAAAGTGCGCAGTCGCAGTCGCAAGGTCAGTCCCTTGCGAGGAAGCGCAATATGTGGCTCGACGATCCCGAGCCAATCAATCGCCCCACTAGAACGGTGGAATCTGGCCCATCCCAGAAAAAGGGCGCTCTTCGGCCCAAAGGGTTCCCATCAAAGCCCAGAATTGAACCCGCGAATTTCCAGCCATCGCTCATGAAATATGCCGAAGCGGCGAGAGATCTTTCAATTTCAATCAATCATCTTCGCAACCTCATCAACGACGGTAAGCTCAGAAGCGTCAGTGTTGGCCTTCGCGGCCGACGAGTTGCGCGAAGTGACATTGAAGAAGTTATTCGTAACGGCATCCGCAAGTAGGCCGTAATTCCCGGAGGCAGCATCTGAAGACGAACGGATGCTGCCTCCCCTTCGCTCATTAAACTGGGCCCAATTTCCCCTGTTTCATGTCTTCCCATTTCGCTTCTCGCGAGCGAAAGCCCCAGCCTTGCTCGAACATTTGAAGTAGGGTTTTCATGCTCTCGTGCTGCTCACTGGGGGTCAAAACCGAGTCGATATCGAAACCCGTGTGCTCACGGATGTCGCGCCGATCATCGAGCTTTGCGCGCTCGTATTGGTCAAACGCAGCGGTCTGTCCAAGAAGAAACAGCTCAAGACGGATGCGCGTTCTGTCACCTAATTGTTCCATCCCCCTCAAGTCGATCACCTGGCCTTCCTGGGGCAGCACGGCCTTTACACGTTCTGTGAGCAGCTCGCGCGCGTTTTCTGGGGTCCACGTTTCCGGGCGGTTTAGACCCAGACGTTTCAACTCCTGGCCGCGCAGCGTGAGTTCGAAGCGAATCATGCCCTCGGCCTTCTGCGTGAGGGTTTTCCGAGCGCGGACTTGCGACCCCATCGGCCGTTTCTTGAGTTCCAGCGCCTTCAAGTAGGCCTTCATCGTCCAGCGCTTCGAATCTTTGCTCCAGTACAGGGTTTGCCTGCGGTACTGCGTGAAGTTCCATATCTTCGCCACTGTTCGACGATGGAGTGCGCGCATGAAGACCAATGCGTGAGCCTTGCTACCGCACCAGAGGTGATTTGCGTAGTCCACCCGAGTCAACTCGAAGTCACCCGCCCGATAGCTGCGCACCTCTTCGGACGACAACTCTATCCTGGCACGTGCAAGAACCTTGTCGATCAGCTCGATCGCGCCTTGGCGAAGTCTTTCCGTACCGACCAGATTTTGGCCAGTGAGGAACTTCGGCACTGACGCTTCAATGAACAGCACTCCCTGACCGCGCCGACTGCGAAGCCAGGCAAAGGTGCCGAAGCGACTCTTTACGCGGTATCTGCCCTCACGGTAGACAACTCGTTTGGGGTGGAGTTGGTGCAATTGGTAGAGGTCAACGCCATCGGCACGAAGCTTGACGCCTACGGTGTCGAACGTGGAGGAGAACCAAGGCTTTGACTTGCCAGATTCGGACTCGTTATTCATCACTCTGCCCTCCCTATGACTCTCCCTAACCCTCCCATTACTCCCTCATGTCTGCCTCCAGGTCCATACGCGTGGGTGCCTGTGTGCGGGGTATTACGAGTGGGCCGTCTGCGCTTCAGCTTTGCATTCGATGCTCGCGCTGCATCAACGGCACATTGCCGCACGAATGTGTTGGGGCGACGTTCCAACAATGCCACGCGGGGGCGTGTGGAGTTGGCTTCCTTGCTGAATATCATCTTGTTCCTTGCGTGTGGTTGCGCGCCGAAGTCCGACGCCCAAATATTTACAAGTTCAAGGGAATCCAAGAGGCACCACGATCGGACGTCGCGACGTGTGGGACGCATTCGCGTAGGTTTTTTCAACCGGCGGGCTTGCCAGGTGACGGCAATTGCGCGTATCCGTGGGCTTGGTTGCCGAGAGGGGGTACCTTCACTACAGGCTGACGGAAAGGTGTGTTGAGGCCTGTCGGCCACTTGTCGACACTCACGCGACCGAACGCAAGGAGTCTGAGCACCCAGCAGCACTGCTGGGTGCTGATCGAGGTCTACTTCGCAGGCTTTCGCTTGAGGTCGTTGAGCGTCTGGCCGGCGCCTAGCGCGCCCTTCACCCACTCCGGCTGCTCGCCGCGCCCGCTCCACTCGTTCCCTTTGCCATCGGAGAACTTCGCCGGCCTCGGCTTTCGCGCAACCTTTGCAGGCGTTTCTTGGCCCGCGGCTTCCAAATTCTTCTTCCTACGCGGTTTGCGCAATTGTTTACCTAGGCCCAGGTCTCTTGCGGTCAGTGCATAGACCGTTACGGCTTCCTTGATGCGGTTGATGACCGCTACGCGTTCCGTCTTGAGGAGTTCGTCGGCGTCCTTCTGGAGCTTGGCGATTTGGCCTTTCAACGCAGCGTAGGTGGCTTTCTGTTCCATGGTTGATTTTTCAGGTTTGGGTTGAGATGCTTGGCGTCTAATAGTCGCCAGGTGTTAGAAATGTGGTGGTCTCACGATTGGCCTCGGTGACCACCCACAGTTGCGGGTTTAGTTGATGGGTTGCTGTCGGAAGTACCTCACTTTCTGTCTTGAGTTTGTAGATCGACATGAGTTCGCCGCCGCTCTGGAGCGCCAGGCGGTTTGCTATATCCGCTACGGCAGTTACATCGCCCCAATCGGCGGTGACATGCCTCGCGAGTAGCACCTCGACACGGGTGCGATGTGTCGCAATGAGGCGCGCGGCGTTTGGCGTCACGAGAATTTGCCCAAGTTCGAACAAGGGCTTGACGTTGAGCAGGATGATTCGGAATGCAGGCGTGACCATGTCTGACCTCAGGTTGGTCCAGTGGAAATTGCGTGTTGAGTGACCAGCTGACTTGAGACAGGCGCGTGCTAGCGCCACCTGTTGCGCAGGTCAGTTTGATTTGCGGAGGGCGGAGCGATTCGCTCCAAAGACGAGAGCTAGCTCTCGGTTGCCGTTGCTGTCGGTGCGTGCTGCCAGATGTAGTTGGCCCAACTGTCCATCATTTCGCGGCGCTTTTCCAGCATGTCGCTACGCGCGTAGGCGCGGACTGTTTGATCGGTGACAACGTGCGCTAGAGCGAACTCCATTAGCTCGTGCGCATATTGCGTTTCTTCGGAGCCCCAAACTCGAAAGCTCGATCGAAACCCGTGCATCGTGAATGGCTCTTTCAGGCGCTTGAGCAGCTGTGTGAACACCATGTCGCTGTAGGGTTTGCCGGAGGGATTGGCAAACACCAGGTCGCCGTCAGTTGTCGTTCGAAGCTTCTCGGCGAGCTTCATCAACTTCTGTGCACGCTTCGACAGCGGAATGCGATGGGGCCGCCCCGACTTCATGCGTTCGCCTGGAATTGTCCAGTCCTTGTAGCTCTTGTCGAACTCCGACCATCGTGCGCCTCGAACCTCACCCGATCGCGTGGCGTTGAGGACGGCGAACTCGAACGCGATCTTCACCCGATCCGTCGCCGTGCTTTCCCATACTCTTTGCAAGACGCGACCCACCTGAGAATGCGGGCAGGACGCGAAGTGTTTGACCTTGCGCGCCCTGACATTGCCACCAAGCGCGATCTTCACCTGGGTCCAGAATTCCGCATCCGGCGCTTGCACGTGGTCCTTGGCGGCGGCGTAGTTGAAAACAATCCGTATACGCTGAAGCGTACGCGATGCAGTTTCGGCCTTGTCTTTCCAAATTGGCGAAATGGCGCGCAGTATGTCAGCCTTGTCGATATCTGACATGCGCTTCGCCCCGAGCTTAGGAAAGACGTAGGTGGTCAACGTGTTGAGCCACTGAGCACCATGCTTGGCGTTCTTCCAGTCGGCTGAGTATTCTTCGATGTACTCCAGCGCGCATTGCTTAAAGGTCTTGCCTTCGAGTTTTTGTCGCGCAATGCCCGCTGCGCGCTCGTCCTTTGCCTGTCGCCGCGCAGCAATAGGATCAACACCTTCTGCGACTAGCTTCCGAGCTTCGCGGGCGCGCTCCCGCGCTTCTGCCAGCCCAAAGTCGGAGGCAGATCCGAGTCCCATCTCGCGGCGTGAATTGTTTAACGTGTAGCGCAGCACCCAAGAGCGTGTACCAGTTTCGCCAACCTGCAAGTACAAGCCGTGGCCGTCCAGGTGGTAGCCAGGCGCTTTGCCTTTGCTACGCACGGCGGCGTCGTTAAGCAGGTTGTGGCGGGTCACGGCTGCGGCAGCAGGGATGGTTTGGTAGTTACCCCCCATTTTACCCCCCTTTTTTCGTTGTTTTTCGTGGTTTTTGGTAGTACGCCTTGCACCGCCACCGGGGCGCTATGCCGCACCACGCCTAGCGCTGTTGGCTTTTGTTGGTGGCCATTGGTACGCCTTTGAGTTATACTGTAGCAGCCACACTCTCCGCCATTTGCGGCTACTTTGCGGAACTCCAGAACGCCTCCGCCGCCGCACCCAAGGCCCTGCGCTCGCGGTACAGCCTGATCTCGATCGGCACGTTCCAACCGTCATCCGAGGCGGGCACGAGTCGTCCAGCGGCCATGTCCTCCTTCACCAGGATCTCCGGTAGCCACGCCACCCCGCGCCCATCCAGCGCCATCGTGCGCAGCACCGACGCGAGATGTGCGGTGAAAGCCACGCGCACCGGCAGGGATTCCAGCCGCGGCCCCACCACCGCACGCACGATGCGCCCCAGCCCGGACTCGCCGGCGTACTCCAGCACCGGCACGGCCTTCGCCGTCTTGCCCCCCAGCACATGCAGCGGCTTGCCCTGCTTGTTCGCCGCCGACACCGGGACCAGCTTGTCGTGCCCGACCACCACGGACACATAAGCCTCGCCATCCAGCGCCCCCCGCGCCTGCGCATGGGAGTGACTCAGGACGAACTGCACCTTGCTTTGCAGCATCAGCGCCTCGCAGCGCTGCAGCACATCCGACACCAGCTGCACCGGGCCGAGCGTGGTGCGCGCTTCGAGGCCGCGAAGCCACAGCGGCAGGAAGGTGAACGACAGCGCATGCGTCGCGGCGATTCGCAACGTGACCGAGCTCGCCTCCGCCACGATGCGCGCCTCGCCGGGGACGCGGGCTACGCGCGCCAGCAGCTCATCCGCGACGCCGCGAAACCACTCGCCCACTTCGGTGAGCTTCGCGGGCTGCGTGCTGCGGTCGAAGAGCTCCGCGCCAAGCCATTCCTCCAACGCGCGGATCCTGCGGCTGAACGCGGGCTGCGTCATATGCCGCTCGTCGGCGGCGCGGGAGAAATTGCCCGTCGCAGCGAGCACACGGAAGTCTTCGAGCCAGAGAAAGTTCAGCATCGGTGCCTCCAGGGCATTGAAGCAGAGAAATTGGGCATTGGCGCAAGCGGCCGGGATCGCGGACGATTCAGTTTTGGCAGGAACCCGAGGACACACCCATGAAGATCGTCGACATTCGCGAAGTCACCCTTCCCATCAGCTCCCCCATCCGCAACGCCTACATCGACTTTAGCAAGATGACGCTGAGCCTCGTGGCGGTCATCACCGACGTCGTGCAGGGCGGCAAGCCGGTGGTCGGTTACGGCTTCAACTCCAACGGCCGCTACGGCCAGGGCAAGCTGATGCGCGAACGCTTCATCCCGCGCGTGATGGAAGCCAGCGCGGAATCGCTGATGTCCGATGACGGCAAGAACATCGATCCGCACAAGGTGTGGAACACGATGTTCACCAACGAAAAGCCCGGCGGCCACGGCGAGCGATCGGTGGCGATCGGCACGATCGACATGGCCGTGTGGGATGCCGTCGCGAAGATCGAGGGCAAGCCCCTCTTCCAGTTGCTGGCCGACCGCTACGGCAACGGCAAACCCAATCGCGATGTGTTCGTGTATGCCGCGGGCGGTTACTACTACCCCGGGCAGGACCACGGCAAGCTGAAGGACGAGATGCGCAGCTACATCGACCGGGGCTATACGGTCGTCAAGAAGAAGATCGGCGGCGCGTCGCTCGATGAAGACCTGCGCCGCATCGACTCGATCCTCTCCGTGCTGCAGGACGGCCAGAAGCTCGCGGTGGACGCGAACGGGCGCTTCGACCTCGACACCGCGATCGCGTATGCAAAGGCCCTGTCGCAGTACGACCTGTTCTGGTACGAGGAAGCGGGCGATCCGCTCGACTACGAACTGCAGGCGACGCTGCGCAACTACTACAGGAACCCGATGGCCACGGGCGAGAACCTGTTCTCGATGAAGGATGCGCGCAACCTGATCCGCCATGGCGGCATGCGCCCCGACCGCGACTGGCTGCAGTTCGATTGCGCCTTGAGCTACGGCCTCGTCGAATACCTGCGCACGCTCGACATGCTCAAGGAACATGGCTGGTCCGCGAGCCGCTGCATCCCGCACGGCGGCCACCAGATGTCGCTGAACATCGCGGCGGGCCTGGGCCTGGGCGGCAACGAGTCCTACCCGGACCTGTTCCAGCCCTTCGGCGGCTTCCCCGACGGCGTGAAGGTGAAGAACGGCTATGTGACGCTGCCCGACCTTCCGGGCATCGGCTTCGAAGGCAAGGCGGACCTGTACCGCGAGATGCAGGCGCTGTCGGCCTGATCCCGCGGTCCCCGCTTCAGTCCTTCAGTCCCCGCACCGGTCCCGCGCTTCAGTCCTGCACGAGGTTGCGCAGTTCGCGCAGCGCGACGGACAGCATCGCGAGGTCGGGGTTGGGCGTGTCGGCGAGGTCGCCCACGAGGCGCCGCGCGCGCGCGAATGCCATCGGGTTGCGCGCTTCCCACGCGGAGAGTTTCTCCGCGGCGGTGCCCGCGTCGCCCTTGACGGTGTCGAGGGCGATGGTGTGGCGAAGGCCACCCAGGTCCTCTGCCAATGCGACTTTCGCCATCGCCTGCCAGTGGTTGTCGGCGGGGAGGAGGTCGATCTGCTGGCGCAGGCGCTCGAGGCCCAGGCGCTCGCCCACGCCGAAGTGCACGTCGGCCGTGACGTCCAGGCGTCGCTGCGCGGAATCGGAAATCTCCGCGATGTCCAGTGCGCTGAAGAGGCGGTCCGCCGCGTTCACCTGCAGCGCGAGGTCGCGCGGCACGCCGGCGGCGATCCACTGCGAAACGCGCGGCGACTCCGCGCCTTCCGGCTCCAGCCGCTCGCGCAGCGCCGCCACGGCGGGCTGCAACTTCTGCGCGACGCGCTCCATCGGCTCCTGCAGGCGCCGCGAGCGCAGGAACCATCCTGTCGCGCGGGCAATCAGGCGGCGCCACTCGATGATGAGTTCGCCCTGCACGTCGTCGCTGACCTGGTTGTCCAGCGCCTCGATGCGCTGCCACAGCGCGACGCTGGAGAACACTTCGCGCGACAGGAGGTAGGCACGCACGACCTGCGCCGGCGCGGCGCCGGTCACCTCGGACACCTGGTGCACGAAGGTCGGGCCGACGCGGTTGATCATGCTGTTGAGCACGTGCGTGGAGATGATCTCGCGCCGCAGCGGATGCGCCGCGATCTCCTGCGGGAAGTCGCGCTGCAGCGCCGAAGGGAAGTAACGCGCCAACGCCGTTTCGACCCACGGGTCTTCGGGCAGGTTGGATTCCAGCAGCTCGTCGTACACCCACATCTTGCAATAGGCGAGCAGCACCGCCTGCTCCGGCGTGGTGAGGCCCAGGCCGCGCGTCTTGCGCTCGGCGAGCTCGTCGTCCGTGGGCAGGAATTCGATGGCGCGGTTCAGCCGCCCGTTCTTCTCGAGGAAGCGCATGAAGCGAGCCTGTTCATCGAGCAACTGCGGCGCGAGCCGCTTGCCGATGGACAGCGCCTGCGTCTGGAAGTAGTTATCGCGCAGCACGAGCGCCGCGACGTCGTCCGTCATGGTCGGCAGGATGGCGTTGCGCTTGGCTTCATCGATGCGGCCCTTGCCTACAGCGAGCCCCAGCAGGATCTTGATGTTCACCTCGTGGTCGGAGGTGTCCACGCCCGCGGAGTTGTCGATCGCATCGGTGTACAGGCGCACGCCGGCCAGCGCGGCTTCCACGCGGCCTCTTTGCGTGAAGCCGAGATTGCCGCCCTCGCCCACGACCTTGCATCGCAGTTCGTTGCCGTTGATGCGCAGCGCGTCGTTGGCGCGATCGCCCACATCGGCATGGGTTTCGCTCGATGCCTTCACGTACGTGCCGATGCCGCCGTTGTAGAGCAGGTCGACCGGTGCTTTCAGGATGGCGGACACGAGCTCCGTCGGGGCCAGCTTGTCCGCCGTGATGCCGAGCGCTTCCCTTGCCTGCGGCGAGATCGGGATGGACTTTTCCGAACGGGCCCAGATGCCTCCACCGGCGGAGATGAGCTTCGATTCGTAGTCCGCCCACGAGGAGCGCGGCAGCGCGAAGAGGCGCTGGCGTTCCGCGAAGGAGGCCGCCGCATCGGGATTCGGGTCGATGAAGATGTGCCGATGGTCGAAGGCTGCGACGAGGTGGATGTGCGGCGACAGCAGCATGCCGTTGCCGAAGACGTCTCCCGACATGTCGCCGATCCCCGCGACTGTGAACGCCCGCGACTGCGTGTTCACGCCCATCTCGCGGAAATGCCGCTTGACGCTCTCCCACGCCCCGCGCGCCGTGATGCCCATGACCTTGTGGTCATAGCCCACGCTGCCGCCCGATGCGAACGCATCGCCCAGCCAGTGGCCGTATTCCAGGCTGACCTGGTTCGCGAAGTCGGAGAAGGTGGCCGTTCCTTTGTCCGCTGCCACCACGAGATACGGGTCGTCGCCGTCGATGCGTACCACCTGCGGCGGCGCCACCGGCTTGCCGCCGACGAGGTTGTCGGTGATGTCCAGCAGGCCTCGCAGGTAGTCCTGGTAGCAGGCGATGCCTTCCTTCATGAACGCATCGCGATCGGATTGCGGGGGCGCCTTCTTCAGCACGAAGCCGCCCTTGGAGCCCACCGGCACGATCACGGTGTTCTTCACCATCTGCGCCTTCACCAGGCCCAGCACCTCGGTGCGGAAGTCGTCCGGCCGGTCGGACCAGCGCAGGCCGCCGCGCGCGACCTTGCCGCCGCGCAGGTGGATGCCCTCGAAGCGCGGCGAGTACACGAAGATTTCGTACAGCGGGCGCGGCTGCGGCAGGCCCGGGATCTTCGACGAGTCGAACTTGAAGCTGAGGAACGCGCGGCGCGGCCCCGGTGCGCCGGAGTGGCCCACGCCCGTGCGCCAGTAGTTCGTGCGCAAGGTCGCATCCACCAGGGCGAGCAGCTGGCGCAGCACGCGGTCCTCGTTGAGGTTGCTGACTTTCTCCAGCGCCTTCTCGATGCCGTTCACCTGCGCCTGCGCGCCTTCGGCATCGGCGTTCTGCGGGTCGAAGCGCAGCTTGAACAGGCCCACCAGCATGCGCGCGATGCGCGGATGCGTGGAGAGCGTCGCGGCAATCGTCGCCTGCGACTGCGCGAAGCCGATCTGCTTGAGGTACTTCGCATAGGCGCGCAGCACCGCGACCTCTTCCGCGGACAGGTTGGCCAGCAGCACGAGGCGGTTGAAATCGTCGCTTTCGACGTCGCCGTTCAGCACGCGGGCGAACGCGTCCTCGAAGAGCGGACCTGCCGTCGCGGGGTCGGCCTCGACACCGGCGGGCGCCTGCAGTTCGAAGTCGTGCAGCGAGATCGCGCCATCGCCCACGCGGTAGCTGCTCTCGCCCATGACGCGCACGCCCATGTGTTCGAGCATCGGCAGGCTGTCGGAGAGGACGAGGGGCGAGCCGCGGCGGTAGACCTTCAGGCCGAGCGTGCCGGCGTTGCCTGCCGGGCGGTAGAGCGAGAGTTGCAGCGGCGCGGACGCGGTGACAGCAGCGAGCTTGCGCGCGTCGGGCAGGGCGTCGCGTGCCGTCACACGATCGCGATACGCAGCCGGGAACGCAGCGCTCCATTGCTTGAACAGGGCGAGGCCCGCTGCCTCACCTTCGCTTTCGACGAGCGCGTCGCGCAGGTCGTCGTCCCAGCGCCGCGCGGCGGCGGCCAGTTGCCGCTCGATGTCCTTTCGGTCGTAGGAGGGAATCTGCCCGGGTGTCGTGCGGACCGTGAAGTGGATGCGCGCGAGTACCGCATCGCTGAGCAGCACGTCGAATTCCGCGCTCGCGCCGCCCAGCGCGGCCATGAGGATGCGCTGGAACTTCACGCGCAGGTCGGTGGAGTACGCCTCGCGCGGCACGTAGACCATGCAGGAGACGAAGCGGTCGAAAGGGTCGCGCCACATGAACAGGCGCAGGCGCTGCCGCTCGCCGAGCGACACGATGCCCAGCGCGGTTTCGAAAAGTTCGTCGTCGGGAATCTGGAAGAGCTCGTCGCGCGGATAGGTTTCCAGCACGTGGTCCAGCGCCTTCGCGAGGTGGCCGCCGGGCGGCAGGCCCGCCTTGGTCGCGATCGCGCCGACTTTGCCGCGCAGCAGCGGCGTTTCCGCGACGCGCGCGCTGTAGGCGGTGGAGGTGAAGAGGCCGATGAAGCGATGCTCGCCCGTCACCCGGCCCTGCGCGTCGTAGCGCTTGACGCCGATGTAGTCGGTGTAGCCCGCGCGGTGCACGGTCGAACGTGTATTGGCCTTGGTCACCACGAGCACCGGCAAGGGCGCGCGGGCGAGCGCGCGCGCGGTCGCGGGCAGCGCGGCGAAGCTCGCGGACATCTCGCCGGTCTGGGATTCGCGCAGCAGGCCCAAGCCGCTGCCCTTCACGAGCCGCAGGCCTTCGGCGCCGCCATCTTCCACGAGGTCGTGCTGCCGGTACCCCAGCAACGTCATGTGGCCGTCGGCGAGCCACTGCAGGAACGCGCGGCTCTCCGCGACGTTCGCCTGCGGCAACGAGGCCGGTGCGCGGCCGAGCTCGGCGATCGCTTCCTGCAGACGCCCGAGCATGGCCTGCCAGTCGGTCACGGCGGCGCGCACGTCGGCCAGCACACGTTCGATGCCTGCCGCCAGGGTGTCGCGTTGCTCCGCATCGATCAGGCGGTCTACCTCGATGTGCATCCAGGACTCGCGCGGAACGCCGGGCGACGCGGAGGCGGGCGAGACGGCCTTGAGCACGCCGCTCGCATCGCGCTGCACCGCGAAGATCGGGTGCACGATGAGATGCAGCGTGAGGCCCTGCCGGTTGATCTCGAGGCTCGTGGAATCCACGAGGAAGGGCATGTCGTCGTTGACGATCTGGATGACGGAGTGCTTCGAGGTCCAGCCGTCCTGCGCCTGGCTCGGCTCGAAGATGCGCATCTTCGGCGTGCCGGGCTCGCGCGATTGCGCGAGCTGCAGGTGCGACTCCAGGGCGCCGAGCAGGTCTTCGGGCGTTCGCTCGGCCAGGTCGTCCGCATCCATGCGGCTGAAATACTCACGGGCGAAGCCCTGGATAATTTGGGAGCGGTGCGCGTCGGACCGGGTCGCGGCGAGCGCGATGACAGCGTCCACACGGTTGTGCAGCGCCGCAATGTTGGCATTCATGGATGTCCCCTAGGTAGGCAGACGGCTACTCTAGGCTCGGCGCCGTCCTCACGCAAATGCCGGATGCACGCGGGTGCCATGCAAAGACGGCATGTGTCGCCAGTACCGGTGAAAGCTATTGGGGCTTGAGGCCGATCGCGTCGGCGAGGCGCCGGTAATAGTCGAGCCGGTCGGCGAGGGTGGCGGCGAGCTTCTCCGGTGGCCCGACCTCATCCGCGCTCGAGCCGCGGGCGCGCATGAACTCGCGCACCGGCGGGTCCTTCAGTAGCGAGGCGAATTCACGATTCAACCTCCTGATGGTCTCCGCCGGCGTGCCGGCGGGAGCAAACACGCCGAGGAAGCCGACCACCACGAAGCCCGGCCACTGCTCCTTGAGCAAGGGAAGCCGTTCGAACGGCGCCATCACCGGCGTCGTTCCGCTGGTGGCGATGGGGACCACGCGTCCGCCGTCGAGAAACGGCAGGGCGGCGTCGTACGGCGCCAGCATCACATCGGCGTGCCCCCCCACGAGCGCCTGGATCGCGGGCGCGACGCCGGGATAGGGAACGGTGACGACAGCGCCGCCGAGCGCCTGCCGGAGCTGCTCGCAGCCCAGCCCCATCTCGCCGGGCGGCGCCGCGCAGTTCAGTCCGCCGGGCTGGGCGGCCGCCGCGCCGGCGAGGTCGCGAGGGCCGGAGACGGGCAGGCCCTTTCGCACCAGCACGACCATGCCCGCGCGCGTCAGCTCCGCCACCGGCGCCAGGTCGCGCGCGGGGTCGAACGAGAGCTTGTTCAAGACCGCATTCGTCGCGACGAATCCCGAGCCGAGCAGCAGGGTGCGCCCATCCGAGGGCGCACGGACCACATATTCGGTCCCGATGATCGCGTTCGCCCCGGGCCGGTTGTCGACGATCACCGTCTCCTTCAGGTCGCGGGAAAGGCCCGTCGCGAGCACGCGCCCGACCACGTCCAGCGGCCCGCCGGCCGTCGTCGGCACCACGATCCGTATCGGTGCCTGCGCCGCCGCGCTGCACGCCGCGGCGATCAGCGCGGCCGCTGCAATGGCGCGCACGATGCGGCGCAATCTAATTCGCATGGGCAGAATCGTCGGGGCCGGAATCGCCGATGGCCTTCTCGATGCGCGCCTGCAGCTCACCGCGCATCAGCTTACCCGCCTCGTTCTTCGGCAGCGACTCCACGAAGAGCACGAGCGAAGGCGTGGCGAGCCGCCCGAGCCTCTCGCGCACGTGTGCACGCAGTTCGCGCGTCTCGAACGCGAACCGGGCCACCACGGCCGCGGCCAGCGCCTTGCGGCCATTGCGTTGCAGGACTTCCACGGCCGCCGCTTCGATCACCTGGGGATGGCTGGCCATCGCGTCTTCCACCTGCGCCGGATTGACCTTCACGCCCTGCAGGTTGATGAGGTCGTCGTTGCGGCCGCCGAGCACGAGGTAGCCCTCGTCGTCCAGCGCGCCCACGTCGCCGGGGTAGTACCAGCCGTCGCGGAACACCTGCGCCGTCGCATCGGGGTTGCCGAGGTAAGAGGAGGCCATCGCGGCAGAGCGGAAACGCAGGCGTCCCGCTTCGCCCGGAGGCAGCGGCCGGTCGCTGTCGTCGACGGCTTGCGCGGTGATCCAGGGCATCACGCGGCCCGCGGATTCCGGACGCGCGAGGTGCGAATGGTGATCCGATCGCGCGAGCGTGCCCGTCTCGGTAGACCCGTAGGTGACCTGCAGATTGGGGCAGACCTTGTCCTGCAGCCCCTGCCGCAGCGCGGGCGGCACCGTCGCGCCGCCCAGCAGCAGCGAGCGAAGCGCGGGCAACCGTGGCGCGCCGACGGCCGACGCGTGTTCGAGCAGCGTGAACGCGATCGCCGTCGTCGTCAGTGCCTGGGTGGCGCGGTGTTGCGAGGCGGCCTCGAAGAAAGCGCCGGGCTGGATGGAATCGGAGAGGATCACCGCGCCTCCGCCTGCGAGCTGCATCATCGCGTGGCCCATGCCCAGGCCGATGCCCAGGTCGGCGAACACGAGCAGGCGCTCACCGGGCCCCGCCGCATACACGTCGAGTGACACGCGATGCAGGCGCGCCACCTGGCCGTGCGTCCAGGGGATGCTCTTGCCCTCGCCAGTCGTCCCCGACGACAGGCCGATGCGCCAGGGGCGGTCCTCGAGGCCCTGTGCCAGCTTGGGAACGACCGCGTCCTGCGGCAGGGGCGCGAAGAGCGATTGCGCCGTGATCGCGCGCAGGCCCGGCACGCCTTGCTGCGCCTGCGCAGGACCGGCGTCGTCGCCCTGCACCCACGCGCTCACGCCGTTTCGCAGGAACACCTGCGCCCGCTTGCCCGCGTTCCAACCCGGCTGCACCAGCGTGGAAACGGCGCCCAGCCGCGCGAGCGCCATCACGATCACGAGGTAGGCCTGCGGGTTCATCTTCGCGACGGCCACGCAATCGCCCTGCGCGACGCCTTGTGCCTGCAGGTGACTGGCGGCGCGCGCCGCGTTCTGCCAGAGCTGCCGGTAGGTGAGCGTGTTGGCCCCGAGGATCAGCGCCGGACGCTGGGGATACGCGCGGACCTGCCGCGCAATGGAGTCGAGGACGTTCATGGGACTGCCGGCGCCTCGGGCGCGAGGAAGAGCGACTGCAGGTCGCTCAGGAAATCGAAACCGCGCGTCGTGGGACGCACGTGGCTCATGTCGCGCTCGACGAGTCCCTTGGCCAGCGCTTCGGCCAGGGGCGCCGCGATCGCGGTGGGGGCGAGGCCCGTGCGCTCGGTGAACTGGTTCAATGCGAACCCTTCCTTCAGCCGCAGGGCATTGAGCATGAACTCGAAGGGCAATTGCGCACGCGGCACTTCGTCCTCCTGCGCCAGCGGCCGGCCCGCGAGCGCGTTGTCCATGTACAGGCGCGGCTCGCGGTAGCGCACCTGGCGCACCACGCGATGCGGAAAACTCAGCTTGCTGTGCGCACCGGCGCCAATGCCCAGGTAATCGCCGAACTGCCAGTAGTTGAGGTTGTGCCAGCAGCGGTGGCCAGGCTTCGCATACGCCGACACCTCGTAGCGTTCCATGCCTGCGCCGCCGGTCACTTCGGTGATGCGGTCGAGCATCGCGTAGGCCGTGTCGTCGTCGGGCACGCGCGGCGGGAACTTCGCGAAGTACGTGTTGGGCTCGATGGTGAGGTGATAGACGGACAGGTGCGGCGGCGCCAGGGCCATCGCCTGCGCGAGATCCTGCTCCAGCTGCGCCATCGACTGGCCCGGCAGGGCATACATAAGGTCGAGGTTGAAGGTGCCGAAGGCCTGCTGTGCTTCCTCCACCGCGGCGATCGCCTGCGCGCGGTCATGCACGCGCCCGAGCGCGGCAAGGTGCGCATCGTTGAAACTCTGCACCCCGACCGAGAGGCGGGTGACGCCTGCGCCTCGGAATGCGCGGAAGCGATCCTTCTCGAAAGTGCCCGGGTTCGCTTCGAGCGTGATCTCGCAATCGGGCTCCAGCTTCAGGCGGGCGCGCACGTCGCCGAGCAGGCGGTCGATCCCGCCCGGAGAAAACAGGCTGGGCGTGCCGCCGCCGATGAAGATGCTGTGGATCGTGCGTCCCCAGATGAGCGGCAACGCGGCTTCGAGATCCGCGACGAGCGCGTCGAGGTAGCGTTTCTCCGGCAGTTCGCCGCGCGCCATCTCGTGGGAATTGAAGTCGCAGTACGGGCACTTCTTCAGGCACCACGGCAGGTGGATGTACAGCGACAGCGGGGGCAGCGCAGCGAGCTGCAAGGTGCCGGGCCGCAGGTAGTGCTGCACGTCGCGCGGCGGCGGCACCATCGTGACGTTCACAGCCATCGCTCCCGGATCAGGGCGAGCATCTGCCGCGCGGCCTTGCCGCGATGGCTGTTGGCGTTCTTCACCTCCACGGGCAATTGCGCAAAGGTCTTGCCGAATTCGGGGATGAACATCACGGGGTCGAAGCCGAAGCCGTTGTCGCCCACGGGCTCGCGCGCGATCTCGCCGGCGACGCGCCCTGCCGCGATGAGCGGCTCCGGGTCCTGCGGGGCGCGCACGGCGACGAGCGTGCTCACGAGGGCGGCGCGCCGGTCGGCATGGCCCTGCAATTGTTCGAGCAGGGCCCTCACGTTGTTGGCATCGCCCTTCTCGTAGCCGAACTGCGTGGCATAGAACGCGGTGTCGACGCCGGGCAGCCCGCCGAAGGCTTCCACGCAAAGCCCCGCATCGTCGGCAATCGCGGGCAGGCCGCTCGCTTGCGAGGCATGGCGCGCCTTCGCGAGCGCGTTCTCCACGAAGGTGCGGAAGGGCTCGTCCGCTTCGGGAATGCCCAGCTCGGATTGGGGAACGAGTTCGATGCCGAGCGGCGCAAACATCGCGCGCAGCTCGGCGAGCTTGCCGCGGTTGTTGGAGGCCAGGACGATGCGGGAAATCATGGGACTGATTGTCGCTCCGGAGGGACCCCGATGCCCTCACCCCTGCCCTCTCCCAGAGGGAGGGGGAGAAAGGCAGGTCAGGCTGCCAGGGACTCTTGCTGGAGCACGACCAGCTCGGCGATGCCCTTTTCGGCCAGGCGCAGCAGTTCGTCCATTTCGGCGCGGGTGAAGGCGGCGCCCTCGGCCGTGCCCTGCACCTCCACGAAGTGGCCGGCGCCGGTCATGACGACGTTCATGTCGGTGTCGCAGCCGACGTCTTCCACGTATTCGAGGTCCAGCAGGGGCGTGCCTTCGACGATGCCGACGGACACGGCGGCCACGGGACCCGTGATGGGCGATTCGCTCAACTTGCCCGTGGCGATGAGCTTGGTCACCGCGTCCTGCGCAGCGACGAAGGCGCCGGTGATTGCCGCCGTGCGCGTGCCGCCGTCGGCCTGCAGCACGTCGCAGTCGATCTGGATCGTGCGCTCGCCGAGCTTCTTCAAGTCGAACACCGCGCGCATGGAGCGGCCGATCAGGCGCTGGATCTCCTGCGTGCGCCCGCTCTGCTTGCCGCGCGCGGCTTCGCGGTCCCCGCGCGTGTGCGTGGCGCGCGGCAGCATGCCGTATTCCGCGGTGACCCAGCCCTCCCCGCTGCCGCGCTTGTGCGGCGGCACCTTCTCTTCGACCGACGCGGTGCACAGCACGCGCGTCTGGCCGAATTCAATGAGGACCGATCCTTCGGCGTGGATGGTGAAGCCCCGCGTGATGCGGATGGGGCGCAGCTGGTCTGCGGCGCGCCGGCCGCTTCTCTCGAAATTTGTCATGGTGGGTCAGGTTTTGCGGGCAGCCGAGCGGCGGATCGCTTCATTGATCTCGGCGATGGAGCGCTCGATGGCGGCGTCGTCGAGGTCCTCGACCATGGTGTCGAGCACGCCTGCCTGGATGGTGGAGGCGAACACGCCGTCGCTGATGCTGTCGGTGGAAATTCCGCGGGTCGATTCGAAGGTGTCGGGGGTTTCCCATTCGAGGGCGATCACCGTCACGTTGTCGCTGTGGTCGCCGCCGTTGCGAAGGGCCGCCTCGACCAGGTCCGGCACCGCCTCCGACACGGGCTTCGTGCACAGGTCGCGCACGATGTCGATGTCCTCGAGGCTGCCCCACAGGCCGTCGGAGCACAGGAGGATCTTGTCGCCCTGCTGCAACTGCACCGGGCCGGTGACGTCGAACACGGGCTTCGTCGGCGAGCCCAGGCAGGTGAAGAGGATGTTGCGGTTGATGCGGTCCAGCCGGACCACGCCGCCCGCGCCGCTTTGCTGCTCGAGGTACGAATGGTCGCGCGTGCGCGTGAGGAGTTCGCTGCCGCGCACCACGTACAGGCGCGAATCGCCGCAGTGCACCCAGGTGGCCGACGTGCCCTGCACGATGGCCGCGACGAGCGTGGTGCGGGGCGTGTCCAGCATGCCCTTTTCGCTGGCGTAGCGGATGATCTGGTGGTGCGCCGCCATGAGCGCGGTCGAGAGGAATTCGGACACGTCCTTCACGATCGGGCGCGCTTCCTTCTGGTACAGCGCGGAGACCGTCTGCAGCGCGAGCTGCGCGGCGACCTCGCCCTCCGGGTGCCCGCCCATGCCGTCGGCCAGCACGAACAGGCCCGACTCCCGCGTGTAGCAATAACCCATGCGGTCTTCGTTCTTTTCGCGCCCGCCCTTGCGGCTGATCTGGAACACGGAGAATTTCATCGCGGGGACTCGGTTCCTGTCGTTTTACTTGGCCTTCACGCCGCCGAAACCGGTGGCGCGCTTGACGTTCTTTTTCGTGTCGGAGACCATGTTGTCGAACTGCAGGCGCATCTTCTCGCCCACCGACAGCTTGGTGTAGCGGCGCTCGCCCTCGCGGCTCAATTCCTTCTGCAGCGCGAACACCGACTGCGGGCGCGACAGCGGGTCGAGCGACATGCACCACTCCACCACTTCGATCAGGTTGTCCGAGTAGACGCCGCGCAGGCGCGAGAGCGCCAGGGCGAGGCGGTCCTTCTCGAGGCGCTGCGGCGCGTCGTTGGGCGGATAGCCCTGCATGCAGGCGTAGATGCAGGCGCCGATCGCGTAGATGTCGGTCCACGGGCCCATCGACGAAT
This sequence comes from Caenimonas aquaedulcis, assembly GCF_015831345.1. Lineage (NCBI taxonomy): Bacteria > Pseudomonadati > Pseudomonadota > Betaproteobacteria > Burkholderiales > Comamonadaceae > Caenimonas > Caenimonas aquaedulcis. Next base: position 2,127,028 of record NZ_JADWYS010000001.1, read on the forward strand.
CGCGCCGGTACATCTCCGGCGCGGCGAAGCCCGGCGTGTACATCGGGCGGATGAAGTTGCCCTCCTTGGACAGCACCTCGCGCGCGGCGCCGAAGTCGATCATCACGGCCTTGTTGTCGTCGGTGATGAAGATGTTGGCCGGCTTGATGTCCAGGTGCAGCATCTTGTGCTGGTGCACGATGCGCAGGCCGCGCAGGATTTCGTCGAAGAGCGAGCGGATGGTCGACTCGCGGAAGACCTTCTGCTTCTTCAGCTCGCGCGCGGTGATGATGAAGTCCTGCAGGGTCCCGCCCTCCAGGTAGTTCATCACCATGTAGACGGTCTCGTTCTCGCGGAAGAAGTTCAGCACGCTCACGACGGAGGCATGCGAGATCTGCGCGAGCGAGCGGCCCTCCTCGAAGAAGCTCTTGAGGCCCAGGCGATAGAGCGAGAGCTTCTCGGGCTGCACCTGCGGCAGCAGTTCACCGGGAGCGCGGGTGGCGAGGGACGCGGGGAGGTATTCCTTGACGGCGACCTGCTGGCCCTCGTTGTCGACGGCGAGGTAGACCACGCCGAAGCCGCCTGCCGAGAGCTTGCGCACCACGCGGTAGCCACCGATGACGGTGTCCGGCGGCAAGGGAGCAGGTTTCACCTTTGACATAATTTAAGAATCATGGGCCACAAGGCGCGCCCCGGTTATTCTCGCTATCCCGCAACGTTCCGTCGAACCAGAGAGAAAAGTCTCCATGGCAGTTTACAGCATGACCGGTTACGCAAGCGGCCAGCAGGCAGCGCCGCAAGCACCCGCCGGCCAGGAGACCAAAGGCACGCCGGCCGGCCGGCTCGGCCTGGAAATACGGTCCGTCAACAGCCGCTTCCTGGACCTCACCTTCCGGCTTTCCGAGGAGTTGCGCCAGCACGAGCCCGCGCTGCGCGAGATGATCGCGTCGAAGATCCGGCGCGGCAAGGTGGAAGTGCGCGGCGCGCTGGAGAGCGCCGCTGGCGACAGCCTGCGCGAGCCGACGCCGCGCCTGCTGCAGCGGCTCAACACCCTGCAGGACAGCGTGCGCAGCTGGCTGCCCGACGCGCGGGCACTCAGCGTCGCGGACGTGGTGCGCCTGTCGGCGGCGGAGGGTTCCGCGGATGTCGACTGGACCGAACCGCTCGCGGAACTCGCCAGGCGCACCATCGGCGAACTGGTCGCCGCGCGCGAACGCGAAGGCGCGCGCATCGCGACGATGATGCTCGGACACCTCAGGCAGCTGCGCGAGCTCGCGCAGCAGGCGACGCCGCTGGTGCCGAAACTCGTAGAGCAGCAACGCACACGCTTCCTGGAACGGTGGAAGGAAGCCATGGCGCTCGCCGACGGCGCGGCCCTGCCCGAAGCCGCGCAGGATCGCGCGCTCAGCGAAGCCACCGCGTTCGCGATCCGCATCGACGTCGCCGAGGAATTGATGCGCCTCGGCTCGCACCTCGAGGAGATCGAACGCCTGGTCAAAAAAGGCGGGGAAATCGGCAAGCGCCTGGACTTCCTGATCCAGGAGCTCCACCGCGAAGCCAACACGCTGGGCTCCAAATCTGCGGCGCTCGAACTCACGCACATCTCGGTGGATATGAAAGTCCTCATCGAGCAGATGCGCGAGCAGGTGCAAAACATCGAATAAGTCGCAAAAAGCGACGGCTGACCATCTTGTTCAGTTGTAACTCCTCAGTTACCCTCAGCGGCTCAACTACTGGGGGTTTGCCTTGTTCGCACGTCATTTGTTCCTGGCGCTTGCTGCGGCAAGCCTCTTACTCGCCGGTTGCGGCGGCGGCAGCGAGCAAGCTGCATCCCTGTCGGCCGAAAAGTTCGCCGCCGTCAAGCAGCACGCCGACGCCCATGCGGCATCGGTCACCCCGGCGCAGGCCGCCGAGCAGCTCCTGAACGCCGCGGAATCCGCCTATCCCGGTTACTTCACCGGCCACAAGCAGACGCAGAGCTACGGCGCGTTCGCCTTCCGCTTCTATCCGGAAACGAACATGTACCTGGGCGTCGCGATCGTGGCGGGCCTCGGTTACACGCAAAACGGCATCTACGTCGTGGGCACGGGCTTCGGCACACTGGCCAATCCCGCATACCAGGGCGTCGTCACCAACTTCCTTCCGGGCCTGGTCATCGATAGCGGCCTCGGCGGCAACAAGACCCTGACGGTGACTGTCACTGTGCAAGGCTTCAGCAGCACGATCCAGGTGGGCAGCGTCCCGGCGCCGACCACCGAAGTCGACTTCTGCTCGGGGCTGACTTCCGACACGACATTTACCAGCATCGGCGAGCAGGGTGGCGGGTCGCTGACCATCAACAGCTGCAGCTTCAATGGGACATCCGGAAGCATTTCCGCCACGCTGACCTACGTCATCCCCGGCTATCCCTCGCAAGTCATCCCCTATACGATCATGTATTCCTACTCTTGAGACGAATTTCGATCCAAAAGGGGCGCTCCGGCGCCCCTTTGTTTTGGCTCGCCCCGCCTCGAAGTCGCGAAATCCGACTGTTAAGATTCGCCCTCCCATGGACTACCCCGGCAATCTCTTCGTCGTCGCAGCGCCCAGCGGGGCCGGCAAGTCCAGCCTCGTGAAAGCCCTGCTCGAGCTCGACTCGCGCGTTCAGCCCTCCGTCTCCCACACCACGCGCCCGCCGCGCGGCCAGGAAAAGCACGGGCGCGAATACTTTTTCGTCTCCCCGCAGGAATTCGATGCGCTCGTGCTGGCCGACGGCTTCGTGGAATGGGCCTTCGTCCATGGGCAGCGCTACGGCACGTCCAAGAAGGCGATCGAGGAGCGCATCGCCCAGGGCGCCGACGTGATCCTGGAAATCGACTTCCAGGGCGCCTTGTCCATCAAGCGGATCTTCGCCAATGCCGTGCTGGTGTTCATCCTGCCGCCGAGCTGGGAGGAACTCCGCTCCCGGCTGGAGCGGCGCGGCGAAGACGCCCCCGACGTCATCGAACTGCGGCTGCGCAACGCCGCCGAAGAGATGAAGCAAGCCCCGGAGTTCGATTTCGTTATAATCAACGAGTTATTTGAGCGAGCGCTTTTCGACCTGAAAGCGATCGTGCATGCCCAGCGGCTCAAATTCTCCGCCCAGCGCCGCGCCCGGGCCGACACCTTCAAAGCCCTCCACATCCTCTGAGTCCAGGAGTTATTTCATGGCCCGTATCACCGTCGAAGATTGCCTGCAGCAGATCCCGAACCGCTTCCAGCTCGTGCTGGCCGCGACCTACCGAGCTCGCATGCTGAGCCAGGGACACGCCCCCAAGATCGAAAGCAAGAACAAGCCCGGCGTCACCGCCCTGCGCGAAATCGCCGAAGGCAAGATCGGCCTGGAAATGCTCAAGAAAGTCCCCGGCTGAGGACGGCTCCCCCTCAAGGGGGCACCGCCAGCGGCCCGGCAAAGCCGGTTCCGCGGTGGTTCACGAACAGAAAAAGCACCGCTGAGCGGTGCTTTTTCGCTGATGGGCGCACTGCGTCCGAGCGCACGCTACATTAAGGACATGAGCGCGGTCCTCCAAACTCCATCGGGCAAGGGCAAAGGCAAGAAGCCGCCGGCGGCCACCATGCCCAGCCCTGCCGCCGCGAACGCCGCGGCCGCGAGCTTCGCCGCGCTGACTGCGAGCCTGGATTACCTGGACGCGTCCGACATCGAGCTCGTGCGCAAGGCCTACCGCTTTGCCGACGAGGCGCATCTCGGCCAGCTGCGCGCGAGCGGAGAGCCCTATATCACCCACCCGATCGCGGTCGCCGCCCAGTGCGCCGAATGGAAGCTCGATGCGCAGGCGCTCATGGCCGCCCTGCTGCACGATGCGATCGAGGATTGCGGCGTCACCAAGCCGGAGCTGATCGAACGCTTCGGCGCGCCGGTCGCCGAACTGGTGGACGGCCTCACCAAGCTGGACAAGCTGCAGTTCAACACGCGCGAGGAAAGCCAGGCGGAGTCCTTCCGCAAGATGCTGCTTGCGATGGCGCGCGACGTGCGCGTGATCCTCATCAAGCTCGCGGACCGCACGCACAACATGCGCACGCTGGAAGACGTGCCGCGCGAGAAGTGGTCCCGCATCTCGTCGGAGACGCTGGAAATCTACGCGCCCATCGCGCACCGCCTCGGCCTGAACCAGACCTACCGCGAACTGCAGGAGCTCGCGTTCCGCCACCTGCGGCCGTGGCGCTACAACATCCTCAGCAAGGCCGTGACGAAGGCCCGCAATCGCCGCCGCGACCTGATCCAGAAAGTGCAGCGCGAGGTGGAGGCGGCTTTCGAATCCGCCGGGATCGACGTGCGCATCGCGGGCCGCGAGAAGACGCTGTACTCGGTGTACCGCAAGATGGACGAGAAGCACCTGTCCTTCGCGCAGGTCACCGACATCTACGGTTTTCGCGTGATCGTGCCATCGCTCCTCGACTGCTACACCGCGCTCGGCCTGCTGCACCAGATGTACAAGCCGGTGCCGGGCAAATTCAAGGACCACATCGCGATCCCCAAGGTCAACGGCTACCAGTCGCTGCACACGACGCTCGTCGGCCCGGCCGGCGTCAACGTCGAATTCCAGATGCGCACGGAAGCGATGCACGTCGTCGCCGAATCCGGCGTGGCCGCGCACTGGCTGTACAAGGCGAGCTCGCAGGACGGCGACGGCGCGGACCGGCTGGGCACCAAGTGGCTCCAGTCGCTGCTGGACATCCAGCACGAGACGCGCGACGCCGCGGAATTCTGGGACCACGTCAAGATCGACCTCTTTCCGGATGCGGTCTACGTCTTCACGCCCAAGAGCCAGATCATGGCGCTGCCGCGCGGCGCGACCGTGGTGGATTTCGCCTACGCGATCCACAGCAACATCGGCGACCGCACCGTGGCCGCCCGCATCAACGGCATGCAGGTGCCGCTGCGCACCGAGCTGAAAAACGGCGACGTGGTGGAAGTCGTCACCGCGCCGGTGTCCACGCCGAACCCCGCGTGGCTGGGCTTCGTGCGCACCGGCCGCGCACGGTCCAAGATTCGCCACCACCTCAAGACCCTCGCGCAGGCGGAATCGCAGGACCTCGGCGAGAAACTGCTCACGCAGGCGCTGCGCGCGGAGGGCCTCGAGAAGCTGCCGTCCGACGAACCCGAGTTCCACTCCCTCTGGGAAAAGCTGCTGCGCTTCACCGGCAGCCGCAGCCGCGCGGAACTCCTCACCGACATCGGCCTGGGCAAGCGCATCGCGAGCATCGTCGCCAAGCGGCTCGTCACCATGCTGGCCGAGCGCGGCGAGAAGCCGGACACGCTGCTCATCACGCGCGAGCGCTACACCGCGCACGAAAACGTCTCGCAGGGCGAGGTCGTGCTCGACGGCAGCGAGAATGCCTCGGTGCAGTTCGCCACCTGCTGCCGCCCCGTCCCGGGCGACCCGATCGTGGGCTACCTCGGGCGCGGCGAAGGCCTCGTCGTGCACACCGAAGACTGCGCGGTCGCCAAGCGCCTGCAGCACAAGGACAGCGAACGTTTCATCAGCGTCGAGTGGTCCGACGAGCCGGTGCGGCCCTTCGAGACCAGCCTGCTCGTCACCGTGGTCAACGGCAAGGGCGCGCTCGCCCGGGTCGCGGCGGCACTCGCGAATGCGGAGGCCGATATCGCGCACGTGGACATGGGCGACGACCGCGCGCAGGACGCGACCGACATGCGCTTCATCGTCGCCGTGCGCGACCTCGCCCACCTGGACGCCGTGATCCGCACCCTGCGGCGCACCCCCGCCGTCATGCGCGTTCAGCGCGTGCGGCCGGGCGGCGGGTAGTCGACCTTCAGGATCTCGATGTCCTGCGCCCCCAGCGGGGTGACGAGTTTCACCACGTCGCCTTCACGCGCCTTCAACATCGCGCGCGCGATCGGGGAAATCCAGCTCACCTGCTGCTGCGTGCTGTCCGCTTCGTCGATGCCCAGGATGGTGACGGTGCGCTCCACGCCCGATTCCTCGGCATAGGTGACGGTGGCGCCGAAGAACACCTGGTCGCTTCCATGGTGCACCGCCGGGTCGGCCACTTCGGCGATCTCCAGGCGCTTGGTCAGGAACCGGATGCGCCGGTCGATCTCCCGCAGGCGTTTCTTGCCGTAGATGTAGTCGCCGTTTTCGGAGCGATCGCCGTTTTTCGCGGCCCAGTGCACGGCTTCCACGACCTTGGGGCGCTCATCGTCCATCAACTGCAGCAATTCGGCGCGCAGCCGGGCGTATCCCGCGGGCGTCATGTAGTTCTTGCCGCCCCCGGGGAGCGGCGGCAGGGAGGCTTCCTCGTCGTCCTCGTCGCCGTCCGTTTCCCGGGTGAATGCCTTGCTCATGGCCGCAAGCATAGCCACGGCGGCGCCACCGTGCTTGTCCTACAGCCGCATGCGAGCCCTCCTACGGACATGCTTGAGCTTCGGGTGAACAATGGCTCATCTTGACCGCATCCGACGACACCATCCCCTTCACGGCCTCCGCCGCCCGCAAGCCCCGAACGGGAGCCGAAGCCGCGCGCTACGGTGTGTTGCGGCGGCTCGGCCCCGTGCTCAAGCACGACATGGTCGTCAACCTGCAGGCGATTTCCATGATGGCCGAGGTGCTCAATGCACGGCTGGAGCGCGGCACCGACACGCCGGCCGACTTCCAGACCAGCATCTCCAAGCTCAATCGCCTGGCGCGCGATGCGGTCGCGAGCTGCATCAAGGTCGCGACCTGGTTCGAGCCGGGCGAAGACGTGAGCATCAAGCTGGACCAGGGCATCGAGGAATGCCTGTCGCTGCTCGCGAGCAACTTCAACTTCCGCGGCTTCCAGGTCACGCGTGAACTCACCAACGCCGATTTCCAGGTGTGGCGCATCGCGCTGCGCAACCTGGTGATCGCATCGCTCATCTCGCTGACCGACGCATCCTCCGGCGCCTGCGAAGTGACGGTGAAAGCCGAGATCCGCAACGGCGCCGCGGAGATCACCGTGCGCGTGACGCCGCTGGAAGACGCCGCCGAACCGCTGGTGATCGAGCCGAGCTATCGCCACCTCGACTGGGCGGACGTGCAGGCACTGGCTGTCTCCGAGCAGGTGGAACTGGTGCGCGGCCCGGACGAAATCTCGATCCGCATGCCGCGCGCGGTGGCCACCGCGCCGCTGCAGATCGCGCCGGTCTAGACGGCCGCGCCGGATTCCAGCGAGTCCATGAAGGACTCCAGCTCCTCGATCGGCAGGGGCTTGCAGAACAGGAAGCCCTGGAACTCGTCGCAGCCCTGCTTCGCGAGGAACGCGCGCTGCTCCGGCGTCTCCACACCTTCCGCGATCACACCGAGCCCCAGGCTCTGCGCCAGGCCGATGATCGTCTTGGCGATCGCGGCGTCGTTCGCGTCGGTGAGGATGTCCTTCACGAATTCGCGGTCGATCTTCAGCTGGTCGAGCGGCAGGCGCTTCAGGTAGGACAGCGATGAATACCCCATCCCGAAATCGTCCAGGGACAGCGTCACGCCCATCGCCTTGAGGTTGCCCATCTTCGCGACGGTCACCTCGATGCCGTCGGCCAGCAGGCTCTCGGTCAGTTCCAGCTTCAGCTTGTGCGGCGCGATGCCCGATTCGCGCACGACCGTCATCACTTCGTCGACGAAGTCCGGGTGGCGGAACTGCCGCACGCTCACGTTCACCGCGATGCTCAAATGCTTGCGATCCTCGCGCTTGGACCACTCGGCCAGCTGCGCGCAGGCCTGCTGAAGCACCCAGTGGCCGATCGGGATGATGAGCGAGGTCTCCTCCGCCGTCGAAATGAAGTGCGAGGGCGGCACCATGTCCCGCTGCGGATGCCGCCAGCGCAGCAACGCCTCCACGCCCGTCATGCGGCCGTCGGCGCCGACTTGCGGCTGGTAGTCGATGAGGAACTGCCCCTCGCGCCACGCCTGGCGCAGGTCCGTGGCGAGGGCCGCGTTTTCGGTGGCGGTGGCCTGCATCTCCGGATCGAAGAAGCACACCGCATTGCGGCCGGCGGCCTTGGCCTGGTACATCGCGAGGTCGGCCTGCTTGAGCAGCTCGCTCACCGACAGCGGCACGGTGCGCCCGAAGAGCGTCACGCCGATGCTGCAGGTGCTGTGGTGCAGGTAGCCCGAGAGCAGGTAGGGCTCGCCGAGCTTGGCGAGGATGCGCTCGCTCACGATGCGCGCGCCCTCCGCGGGACGGAAGGGCTTGGTCCCGCTGTTTTCCAGCAGGATCACGAATTCGTCGCCGCCCAGGCGCGCCACCGTATCGCCGCGCGCGACGCACGAGCGCAGGCGCTCGGCCACCTGCTGCAGGAGCTGGTCGCCCTTCTGGTGGCCCAGCGTGTCGTTGAGCACCTTGAAGTTGTCCAGGTCGATGAACATCAGCGCGCCTTCGTGCGAGCGGTCCGGGTCGGACAGCGCGCGCTCCAGCCGGTCGAGCAGGAGCTGCCGGTTGGGCAGCTGCGTGAGCGCGTCGTAGAAGGCGAGGTACTGGATCTTCTCCTCGGCCATCTTGCGCTCGGTGATGTCGCGGCCCACCGCCACCCAGTGCGTGAGCCGGCGCTCCTTGTCCCACACCGGGGAGACTTCCAGGTCCACCCAGAAGGGCTCCCCGTTCTTCTTGTAGTTGATCAGGTCCACGCGCACCGGCTGCCACTGCTCCATCGCCGCGCGGATGCGGTCGAGCTCCTTGCGCTGCGTGTTCGGGCCCTGCAGCAGGCGGGGCGTCTTGCCCATCACTTCCTGCGGCGTGTAGCCGGTGCGACGCTCGAACGCCTCGTTGACGAACACGATGCGCGGGCCGGGCGCGCTGAAGGGCCCGGCCTCCGTGATGATGACGATGTCGTTCAGGCGCGCGATGCTGCCTTCCAGCAGCCGCAGGTGTTCCTGGGACTGGTGGCGCTCCGTCACGTCGCGCAGGTGCACCGCGAGCCCCGCCCCGAAGGGATAGCCCCGCGCCTCGATGCGCCGCGACAGGCTGGCGTCGAGCTCCTCGGTCTCCAGCAGGTTGCCCTGGCGGATCGCGCGGCGGAACTGCTCCTCCAGCCGCAGGCGCACCGTCTTCTGGAAGGTGTTCCAGATCATGCGCCCGAGCAATTGCGGCGCGGGCCGGCCAAGCAGCAGTTCCGCCTGCTCGTTCACGTAGGTGAAGCGGCCCTCCTTGTCGATCGTCGCGAAGGCCTCCCCGCTGCCCATCGCGCCTCCCATGCTCACCGTATGCCGCGAAAGCGTGCCCAGGCGGTGCCTGTGCGGTGCGATCTCCTGCACCGCGCCCTCGACCCGCACGATGCGGCCTTCGTCGTCGCGGACCGCCTGGCCGACCGTGCGCACCCACGCGCGGCGGCCGGACTGCGTGATGACCTGCATTTCCTCGTCGAAGGGCGTGCCGTCGGCGATGCAGGCGTGCACCAGCCGGGCGATCGCGTCGCGCCACTCCGGGGCGTAGTGCTGGTAGGCGTCCTTGCGCGAGGGGCTGTAGCCCGCAGGCGCTTCGTGCAGGCGGGCGAGCTGCTCCGACCACTCGAGCCGGTCGCCGGGAAGGTCGAGCGTCCACACGCCGATGAAGGCGGTGCGCTCGAGCAATTGCAGCAGGGTCTCGGCCTGCTGGAGCTTGCCGGGTTCGGCCTGTCCGGGACGATCGATGGTGTGCATGGGTGCGCCATCTTATGCGGCGATGGTCGGGCTGTGTAGGCGGTAGGCACGGTCCTACACCCGAACGCGGGCCCTGCCCCCTGATATCCTGGAACTGCCGCGCTTACATTGGTCTTGTACCCCGACACCCGCCATCGCCCCTATCACCCCTCCACCTGCCCTGCCCCGCCCCGTGCACCTGCAAACCTTCATCGTCGAGGACAACGCGACCATCCGCGAGAACCTGATCGGGACTCTGGAAGAGCTGACCTGCGTGAAAGTGACGGGAACGAGCGCGACGGAGGACGAAGCCCTGGCGTGGATGGAAGCCAACGCGGACGGCTGGGACGTCCTGATCGTCGACCTGTTCCTCAAGCAGGGCAGCGGCATCCACCTCGCCCAGCGGATCGTGGATCGCAAGCCCCACCAGAAGGTCATTGTCTTCAGCAACTACATCAACGCCAGCGTGCGCAAGCGGTGCGCGCAACTGGGTGTGGATGCGGTGTTCGACAAGTCCACCGAAATCGATGCGCTGGTGGACTATTGCGCCCACCAGTGCTTCCGCGTCGCGCAGCTGCACGCCAAGGCCGGCACGCAGGCCCAGGCCGAAGCCTGAGCGCGTAGCGCGGTCAGGCGCCGCGCTGGTGCAGCTGCCGCTCGAGGTGACGGCGCTGCGCGACTTCCTCGTGCAGCAGCTCGGTGACTTCGGCGAGTTCCTCGGCAGCCTCGGCCACCTTCTCTTCCACCGCCACGTTCTGCTCCAGCGCCTTGCGCACTTCCACCTTCTTCAGCGGATCGGGCAGGCTGTGCGTGAGGATGGTGTTGGTCAGGTGCAGGTCGGCGCTGGACACGGCCAGGTCTTTCTGGACCTGCTCGGTACGCCGCGTAGCGTCTTCGATGGGACGGGCGGGCCGCCCACCAGGAATCTTCGGTGACATCTTCATTCCTTTTCGACCGCACCGGGCCGGGTGATGCAACGATAGAAACACCGGGTACACGGCTCTGTCAGCCGATGGCTCTTGGGACGGCAGGACGGCGCACAAAAGCGTGGAGGCGTTCATGCCGCGGGCCAAAAGAAAACCCCCCGGAACCTTTCGATTACCGGGGGGTGACATCTGGTGCGGCTGGCAGGATTCGAACCCACGACCCCTTGGTTCGTAGCCAAGTACTCTATCCAACTGAGCTACAGCCGCTGAGCCCGTGAGTATAGCAGGGGTTTCAGGCCTCCTCGCTGGCCCGGTTCAGGAGCGCCAGCGTCTCGGCATCCAGCACCAGTTCCGCCGCCCTGGCCAGCTCGCCCAATTGCTCCAGCGACGTCGCGCTCGCGATGGGTGCGGCGATCGCCGGTTGCGCCATCACCCAGGCCACCGCCACGCGCGCGGGCGTGCTGTTCGTGCGCTGCGCCGCCTCGTCCAAGGCCGCCAGCACCTTCAGGCCGCGCTCATTGAGGTACTTGGCCACCGTGTTCTTGCCCCGGGCGCTCTTGGCGGCGTCGCCCGCGGTGCGGTACTTGCCCGAGAGGAAGCCGGCCGCCAGCGCATAGAAGCTGATGACGCCGATGCCCTCCTTCACGCACAGCGGCTGCAGGTCCTTCTCGAACACCGCGCGGTCGTACAGGTTGTAGAGGGGCTGCAGCGTCTCGTAGCGCGGCATGCTGCGGCTGCGGCTGATCTCGATGGCCTGCGCGAGCCGTGCCGCGCTGTAGTTGGACGCACCGAGCGCGCGCACCTTGCCCTGGTGGATCAAGCCGGCGAACGCCTCGAGCGTCGCCTCCATCGGCGTGGCCTCGTCGTCCTTGTGCGCCTGGTAGAGGTCGATGCGGTCGACCTGCAGGCGGCGCAGCGAATCGTCCACGGCCTGCGCGATGTACTTCGGTGCGAGGCCCACCTTGCCGTCGCCCATGTCCATGCCGACCTTGGTGGCGATGACGACCTTGTCGCGCTTGCCGCTCTTCTTGAGCCAGCGGCCGATCACCGATTCGGACTCGCCACCGGTGTGGCCAGGCGCCCAGCGCGAATAGACGTCCGCGGTGTCGATGAAGTTGAAGCCCGCGTCGACCCAGGCGTCGAGCAGCGAGAAGGAGGTGGCTTCATCGGCTGTCCAGCCGAACACGTTGCCGCCGAAGCACAGCGGCGAAACCATGATGCCCGAGCGGCCGAGGGGACGTTGCTGCATGTCGCGCTTCCCGAGGAAAAAAGTGGAGCCGCCATTTTGCACGGCCCCGCCCCCTCCTTCAGGCCACGCGCCTGGATGCCCCCTGCTCCACCACCTGCTTCAGGTTCTGCACCGCGCCCACGCCCATCTTCACGTAGGCCTCGCCGGTGACGCCGCCGACGTGCGGGCTGAGGATGATGCGCGGCTCGCCGGCGAACGGATGCCCGGCCACCATCGGCTCCTGCGCGAAGCTGTCCAGCCCGGCCGCGCCCACCTGGCCGCTGCGCACGGCGTCCAGCATCGCGGCTTCGTCCACGAGCCCGCCGCGCGCCGTGTTGACGACGATCACGCCGCGCTTGCATTGCGCAAGCGTCGCCGCGTTCAGCAAGCCGCGATTGTCCGCGGTCAGCGGGCAGTGCAGGGAGATTGCATCGGACTCGCGCCAGAGCGTCTCCAGCGTCACGCTGCGAACGCCGGGCGGGAATTCCTTCGCATAGGGGTCGAACGCGACGACGTTCATGCCCATCGCGATGGCCATCTTCGCGAAGCGCGCGCCGATCGCGCCGACGCCCACCAGGCCGACGGTCTTGCCCTCGAGCTCGATGCTCTTGTGCGTGGCCTTGTCCCAGTGGCCGGTGCGCATGCGCGCGTCGAGTTGCGGAACCGACTTCGCGCAGGCCAGCAGCAAAGCGAGCGCATGCTCCGCCACCGCTGCCGCGTTGGCACCGGCGGCTGCGCGCACCTCGATGCCGCGCGCGGCGGCGGCGTCCTTGTCGATCGTGTCCGTGCCGCTGCCGTGCTTGGAGATCACGCGCAGGGACTTCGCCGCGTCCATCGCCGCGGCGCCCACCTTGCTGTAGCGCACGATGATGCCCACCGGGTCGTGCGCCGCGCACAGGTCGACGATGTCCTGCTCCGTCGGCGTCTTGCCGGCATAGACAACCTCGTAGTCGCCCAGCAGTGCGAGGGCCTGCGGCGCCAGGTCGGCGGCGGTGACGAGGACTTTCACAGGGATTCGCCTTGCCTGAGCACGCCCGCCGCGACCAGCGCGGGCACCAGCCACTTGGCGGCGGTGTCGCCCTTCTTGATGGCTGCAATGCGCGCGGTTTCGTCGGCGACCTTCTTCGCGGCCAGGGGCAGCAGCGACTCGATCTTCTCGCGCTCGACGACGACCACGCCGTCGGCGTCGCCGATGACGAAGTCACCGGCCCGCACCGCCACGCCGCCGACGGTCACCGGGTGACCGATGCGGCCCGGCACGAGCTTGGTCGGGCCGTTCGGGTTGAAGCCCGCGGCGAAGACCGGGAAGCCCATATCCTCGATCTCCAGCGTGTCGCGCACCGCGCCGTCGATCACGACGCCGGCGATGCCGACCTGCTTGCACGCATTCATCATGATGGTGCCCATCAGCGCGGCCGTGAGGTCGCCCTTGCCGTCGATCACCAGCACGTCGCCGGGCTTGGCCAGCGAGATCGCGGCGTGGATCATGAGGTTGTCGCCGGGACGCACGTCCACGGTCAGCGCGCTGCCGGCGAATTGCATGTTGGGGCGCAGGGCGCTGATGCGCCCGTGCAGCGCGCCGCGCCGCCCGGCGACGTCGGCGAGGATGGCGGGCTGGTATTGCGAGGCTTCCTGCACGACGGCGGCGGGAACGCGCGCGAAGTCCTTGATGATGTCGGGTGAACTCATGGTGTTTCCTTGGGTGTGGGGACGCAGGCCTCAGTCGACCTTCGCGCCGGATTCCTTGACGACCTTGCCCCAGCGCACGATGTCCGACTGGATCAGCTTCGCGAATTGTTCGGGCGTGCTGCCCTCGACGTCGGCGCCCTGGTCGCCCAGGCGCTTCTGCAGGTCGGCCGAGTGCAGGGCCTTGTTGAACTCGGCGCTCAGCTGCGCGGTGATGTCCTTGGGCAGCTTGGCCGGGCCGAGGATGCCGAACCAGGTCACTGCCTCGAAGCCCTTGTAGCCGGACTCGGCGATGGTCGGCACGTTGGGCAGGTCGTTGACGCGCTTCTTCGACGTCACGGCGATCGCGCGCATCTTGCCGTTCTTGATGTGGCCGATGAGCGTCGGGATGGACGACATGTACAGCTGCACCTGGCCGCCGATCACGTCCGTCACGCCCTGGGCGGCGCCCTTGTAGGGGATGTGCGTGAGCTTGATCTTCGCTTCCTTCTGGAAGAGCTCGGTCGCGAGGTGCGCCACCGTCCCGTTGCCCGACGTGGCGAAGTTGATCGAGCCCGGGTTGGCCTTGGACGCGGCGACCACGTCGGCGAGCGTCTTGTACGGCGAGTCGGCGGCGACCACCAGCACGAGCGGCGCGCTCGCGACGAGCGTGATGGGCGTCAGGTCTTTTAGCGGGTCGTAGGGCAGCTTGCTGTAGAGCGTCGGGTTGATCGCGAGGTTGCTGGTCTGCCCGAGCACCAGCGTCAGGCCGTCGGCCGGCGCCTTGGCGACCGCGTCGATGCCCAGGTTGCCGCCGGAGCCCGGCTTGTTGTCGATGACGAAATTCCACTTGGTGAACGAGGTCACCTTGTTCGCGACGTCGCGCGCGATGATGTCGGTGCCGCCGCCCGCCGGGAAGGGCACGACGAGGCGGATGGGCTTGCCGGGATAGGTGTCGGCGAAGGCGCTCGTGGCGAGCGTGGCGGTGAGGATCGCGCCCAGCGCGAGACGGCGGGTGAACAGCATGGGATGTCTCCTTGGAGGTGGCCCTCGCAACGGATGGCGGGGGATGGGCATGACTGTAGACCCGTGTTCCACCCGATACAATGGCGTTTCATTCCACGCCCCCCGGTTCACTGTGCGAAACACCGACCCAGCCCCCGCCGACACCCCCGAAGCAGGCGGCGTCACCGCCGTCACCCGCGCGCTGACGCTGATGGAAGCCTTCCACGTGGGCGAATCGACGTTGTCGCTCGCCGAACTCAGCCGGCGCGCCGGCATGCACAAGACCACCGCGCTGCGGCTCGCGCGCACGCTCGCGAAATCCAGCTACATGGTGCAGACGGAGGACGGCCAGTGGCGCCTCGGCCCCGCCACGGGCTGGCTCGGCGCGCGCTACCAGGCGGGCTTCGACGTGAACAACGTCGTGGAGCCGAGCCTGCGCGAACTCTCGCGCCTCACCGGCGAGAGCGCGTCCTTCTACGTGCGCGAAGGGGACACCCGCGCCTGCATCTCCCGCGTCGAGGGGCCGCAGGCGGTGCGGCACCACGTGCGCATCGGCGAACGCCTGCCGCTCGACAAGGGCGCGCCGGGCCGCGTGATCCTCGCGTTCTCGGGCGCCAAGGGCAAGGTGTACGAGGAGATCCGCGAACGCGGCTTTCACGTCTCGATCGGCGAGCGCGAGGCGGAGGTGTCCAGCGCGTCGGCGCCGGTGTTCGGCCTCAACTGGCGGCTCCTCGGCTCGATGGCGATCTCCGGGCCGAGCGCGCGCCTCACCAAGGCGCGGCTGGACAAGCATGCGAAGACCGTGATGGCGGCGGCGAACCAGCTTTCGTACGCGCTCGCCGGCAGCCGGTCGGTGCACACGCCGGCCGCGGTGTCGCGCTGGCATCCCTGAACTGCGCGCTCGCCGATAATCGAGGCGTGCAATCAAGCGAAACGATGATCCAAGAACTGACCCGCCGGGACTTCACCGGACTCGAGCCCGCGAGCATCGCGGTGGACCACCAGGGCAACCGCCTCGCCCTGAGCGTCGTGGAAACGCGCGACCTCCCGCCGATCTCGCCGCGGGCTCACCCCTTTGCCGTGATCCTGTCGGGTCCGCCCGCGCCGGTGCTGGCGCAAGGGGTCCATGCGCTGCTACATCCGCAGCGCGGAAGGCTCGAATTGTTCATGGTCCCCGTCGGGCGCGACGCGCACGCCGCCTCCTACGAAATCGTCTTCAACTGACACCGGGCGCCGCATGAAGTGGTAGACGCCCCGCGTCTCCACGTGCAGGAAGCCGAGCCGCACGTAGAGGCGGATCGCGGGATTGAAAGGCTCCACGTGCAGCGTGATCGCAAGCCTGTTCCTGTCCGCGTGGGAAATGAGCATCCGCATGAGCGCTGTGCCTGCGCCCTCGTTGCGGCAACCAGGCACCAGCGTCACGTCCATGATGCGCAATTCACCCGGCGTTTGCGCGAGGTAGAGTCGTCCGGCAGGCACGCCGTCCCGCACGACGAGCCACCACTGCGCGGTCGGGTAGTGCTGGAGGTAGTGCGCGTGCTGCTTGCAGAACTGGTCGTTCAGGAAGGCACGCTTGCGCTCCTCCGGCCACGGAACCGGCGCCAGTTCCGCCGCGCGTGACTGCGCGTACAGCTCGCTCAGGAAGCCGAGGTCTGCGTCCGTGCGCGGACGCAGCGCAAAGCCTGGAGGAAGATCCAAAGGCTAGGTGGCCGACGGATAGATGCCCTGGATCGCAATGCAGAAATTCAGCGCCAGGAAGGGCTGCATGTTGACGTGGGCCTGGCCGCCGCCGACGTTCGACACGCACCCGGGATCCATCGCCGTCAGGTTGGTGGGGGCGCGATACATGTCGATCACGGTCTGCGCCAGCAATTCCGACGACTCGGGAACATCGACGCTTGCGGCGTCGCTGGTCCCCTGCAGCACGTGGGTATGTTCGGGGAGTTCTTCGGTGACGAGCGTGTGGTCCTGCTCACCCCCGCTCTCGCCGAGCACGTGGCCGCCACCTACGTGCAGGGGCGCGGCGCCTTGCAGGTTGGGCAGGCCGAAGCTCGTGGTGCCGTCGCCGCCGAAGGTGGAACCGAGCAGCTTGAACAACGCCTGGTTCTGGCTGATGGGCATCAATTGCCCGTTGCACTGGGCCCAGCCCCTGGGCGCGTAGCCGAAGCTCATGAGACGGATTTCGGACAGGAAAGGTTCGGCCATGGTCAGCTCCGTGGGGGGAATACGCCCTGCAGGGCGATGCAAAAGTACAAGGTGAGATACGGCTGCATGTTGTTGTGCGCCTGGCCGCCTCCGGTGAGCGCCAGCGCCTGCGGCGCGGCAGCCACCACCGTGGCGCCCGGCTCGGGCGCGAAGATGTTGTTGCCTGAGCCGGGGGACAGCGTCCCGGGATTGAGGTTGTCCGCCGCGCGCACGCTCGCGTTCAGGCCGTGCGAGTGCACCGGCATCTCCGACTGGAGCAGGGTCACCGTCTCGCTGCCGCCGGATTCGCCCAGCGGGTGCTGCGACAGGCCCGGCCCCTGGCCCGCGTGCATGGGCACCTTGCCTTGCAGGTTGGGCAGGGCGAAGGTGGACTTGCCGTCGCCGCCATAGGTCGTGCCGATGAGCGCGAAGAGGGCCGTGTTCTGCGACGGCGGGAGCATCTGGCCATCGCACCAGGCCCAGCCCTGGGGTGCGTAGTTGAAAGGAAAGATGCGGATTTCCGAAATGAAAGGATCGGCCATGAACTCTCGCTGCTCAGGAGGGTGTCGGGTAAAGCCCCGACAGGGAAATGATGAATTGCACGCACAGGTAAGGCTGGAAGTTGGTATGCGGCTGGCCGCCTCCCACTGGCGTGATGGATGGAGCCGACAGCTGCTGCGCGGTGAACTCGCTCGCATAGGCCTCGGAGGGCGCCCGCCCGAATACCTGGCCGGCAGGCACGCGCCCACTGGCAGGATCCGGGGACGCCTGCAAGCCGTGCGTGTGCGACGGGATGTGGTCGGTGTCGAGCGTCACTTCCTCGGCGCCGCCGGCGTCGCCGACCTTGAAGCCAGCCCCGTTGTGGATGGGAATTCGGCCACGCATGTCCGGCAGGGCGAACGTCGAAACGCCGTCGCCGCCGTATGTGTTGCGTATCACCTGGAACAGCGTTTCGTTTTCAGCGATGGGCAGGATCTGCCCATCGCAGAACATCCAGTCGGCGGGCGCGTAGGTGCCCGCGAACATGCGAATCTCGCCCACATAGGGTTGAGCCATAAGTCTCCCTGATCAATCAAAAGTTAGCGGAGCGCATTCTGCACCAGACAAGGGCGCGCCACGAAATTTTTTGCGCGAATTCATCGCGAACGGAAAAATTCCGCACTTCGTCCTTCGTTGTGATTCCCTCTGGAAATCCCCATTTCCATAAGTAGTGTTGCGCGCGCGAAGAGCGCGTGGGCGTCCAGACGGAAAGCTGTTGTTGCCCTGCAAATCTGCAGTGGCAGGCGTTGAACCATCGCAAACTTCCTACCTATACTTGGCCGCGCGACTCAAAGACACAGGGAAGGATTTCGCGCATGGCTAACCATCGGCCGGTGATCAAGCACGGCAGGTCTTCGACCTATCTGGAAAACGGCGCCGCCAAGGCCATCGACCCCGGGTTGACGCTCGCGGATGCGGACGGCGCAACGCTCTCCGGCGCCACGGTACAAGCCGGCAGCGGCTACGTCCCCGGCGTGGACCTGGTGGGCTTCACGCCCGCGCCGGGCATCAACGGCACCTTCGACGCGTTGTCCGGTACCCTGACCTTCACCGGCACCGCCACGCTCTCGCAGTACGAGGCGCTGCTGCGCTCGGTCACCTACGCCAGCACCTCCGACGACCCGCCGACCCGATCGTTGTCGTTCGCGTTCCAGGTCCACGACGGACAGCCCGACAATGGCGCGAGCGCCGTCTCGCCCCTGCGCGTCAAGATCGCCGCCGTCAACGATGCCCCGCAGCTCACGGCCGCCCCGACGCTCGTCTACACCACCGCGCAGGCACCCGCATTCCTCGACCCGGCCATGGTGCTGTCCGACCCGGACAGCGACATCAAGGGTGCGCGCGTGACCGTTGCCGGCGGCTACGTCATGGGACAGGACGTCCTGTCCGCGACCGGTACGCATGACATCCGTGTACGGTTCGACGCCGCGACCGGCACGCTGACGCTCAAGGGCCAGGGCAGCGCGGCGGCGTACCAGGCCGTGCTGCAAACGGTGACGTACACCAACACGGCGACGGCACCTTCGCTCGATCCGCGAACCATCACGGTCCAGGTCGAAGACAAGGTCAAATCCGATGGCGGCGCACTGGGCAACCTCGCGGTGATCGGCGTGGTGTACGCAGGCCCACCGGTGCTCACCACCTCGGCCGGGCCGGTGGTGTACGCCGAAGGCGGCGCGCCCGTGGTGCTGGATGCGACCCTCACCCTCTCCGACGCCGACGACGCCATGCTCGCCGGCGCGACGGTCACCATCTCGTCGGGCTTCCGGCCGGGCGACGAGCTGGTGTTCGCGGGCGGCGGCTCCATCGCAGGCCACTTCGACGGCGCGGCAGGCGTGCTCACGCTTACCGGTGCGGCCACGGTCGCGAACTACGAGGCGGCGCTGCGCACGGTGCAGTTCGCATCGACCGACGACTCTCCTGGAGTGGGGAAGACCATCACATGGCTCGCCAACGACGGTACCGGCGACAGCAGCCCGGCCATCACCACGATCGCGGTGACACCTGTCAACGACGCGCCGGGCCTCGCCGCGGCGGCCACGCTCGCCTACACGGAGAACGGCACCGCGTCGGTCATCGCGCCGTCTGCGACGGTCGTCGATGTGGACTCCGCCGATTTCAACGGCGGCTCGCTCACTGTGGGGTTCGTCGCCAACGGCACACCCGCAGATCGGCTCGCCATCCTCGACCAGGGCTCGGGCCCCGGAGAGATCGGCATCAGCGGCGGCACCGTGCGCTACGAGGGCGCCGTCATCGGCACCGCCACCGGCGGGAGCAATGGCGGCGACCTCGTCGTCGCCTTCGACAGCGCCGCGGCCACACCCGCGGCCGTGCAGGCGCTCGTGCGCGACATCGCCTTCTCCAACACATCGGACGATCCCTCGACGCTCGCCCGCACCGTGCGTTTCACGGTGTCCGACGGCGACGGCTTTCCGGACGCGGCCACCGATACCGCGACAGTGAATGTGGCAGCGACCAACGACCTGCCCGTGGCCATCGCGGCCTCCGGTGCGAGCTACGTGGAAGACGGAGCCGCGTTCTCCATCGATCCCTTGCTGGCGATCCATGATGCGGATGACGCCGATCTCTCGGGCGCCACGGTCACGATCTCCTCCGGCTTCCAGCCGGGCGACACCCTGGTGTTCGCAGGTGGGGGCGCCATCAGCGGTACCTTCGACGGCGCGACCGGCATGCTGGTGCTCACCGGAACGGACACCCTCGCGAACTGGCAGGCTGCCCTGCGCAGCGTGCAGTTCGTCTCCACGAACGACAGCCCGGTCTCCGCCAAGACCCTCACCTGGACGGTGAACGACGGTTCGGACGACAGCGCCGCCACCGCAACCGCGATCGCCGTGACGCCGGTCAACGACGCGCCCGTGCTCGCCGCGAGCGGCACCCTCGCCTACACGGAGAACGGCGGCGCCGCGTCCGTTTGGCCTTCGGCGACGATCGCGGACCCCGATTCGGCCGACTTCGCCGGCGGCTCGGTCTCGGTGAGTTTCACGGGCAACGGCACCTCTTCGGATCAGCTCACCCTCGTCGACCAAGGCGCGGGTGCCGGGCAGATCGGCGTGAGCGGCGGCATCGTGAGCTACCAGGGTACGGCCATCGGCCTGGTGAGCGGCGGCGCGGGCGGGTCCGACCTCGTCATCACCTTCGACAGCACGGCGGCTACCACCGCGGCCGTGCAGGCGCTGCTGCGCGACATCGCCTTTTCGAACACCTCCGACCATCCTTCCACACTGTCGCGGGCCGTGCTTTTCACCGTCGGCGATGGGGATGGCGGCGCCGGCAGCGCCTCGACCTCGGCGACGATCGACCTCATCGCGGTCAACGACGCGCCTGTGGTCGCCGCGAGCGGCAGCAGCGCGTACACCGAGGGCGGCGGGGCCGTGGCCGTCGATGCGGCGGTCTCCATCGCCGATCCGGACAGCGCCACGTTGGCAAGCGCCACGGTGCAGGTCACCGGCGGCTTCCTCCCGGGAGAAGACGTGCTCGCATTCGCGGGCACCGCCGCGACCGGCAACATCTCGGCCGGCGCATTCGACGCCGCCACCGGGACGCTCGCGCTCACCTCCGCAGGTGCCACCGCCAGCGCGGCGCAGTGGCAGGCGGCGCTGGCGGCCGTCACCTTCGACACCAGCAGCACCTCGCCCGGCGACTCGCGCGTCATCTCGACGCAGGTGAACGACGGCCAGGGCGCGCACAACCTCAGCAACATCGCCGCGCAGGCCATCGCCATCACCGAGGTGAACTCCCGGCCCGTTGTCACGACCAGCGCGGGGCCAGCGGCCTTCGTGGAAGACACGGGCGGCCCGCTCTTGGTGGATGCAGGCCTCGCCGTGACCGACCCGGACACCGGCAGCCTCACCGGTGTGACGGTCCGTATCTCCGCGGGCCTGCAGTCCGCCCAGGACGTACTCGCGTTCACGCCGAGCGGCGCCATCACCGGCGGCTACGACGCCGCAGCGGGGACGTTGACGCTGTCCGGTGCCGGCACGCTCGCCCAATACCGGGCAGCACTGGCGTCCGTCACATACGACAACACCAGCGACACGCCCGACGGCACCACGCGAACGCTGGAGTTCCAGGTGAACGACGGGCAATCCGTCTCCAACCTGAGCCTTGTCGCGACCCGAACGCTCACTGTTGCGGCGAGCAACGACGCGCCGGTGCTCGCCCTGGGCACGACGCTGGCTTACACGGAAAATGATCCGGCCACCGCGATCGCACCGGCGGCTACCGTCGGCGACACCGATTCGGGCGATTTCAATGGCGGCTCGCTCACGGTGGGCTTCACCGCCGCGGGCACGGCCGCGGACCAGCTGGGCGTGATCCACCAGGGCAATTCCGCCGGGCAGATCGGCGTGAGCGGCGCCATTGTTTCCTACGGCGGCAGCGCGATCGGCAGCTACACCGGCGGCGCCAACGGAAGCGCCCTCGTCGTCACCTTCGACAGCGCCACGGCCACCCCTGCCGCGGTGCAGGCACTCGTGCGCGCCATCTCGTTCTCCAACACGTCCGAGAGCCCGTCGACATCGCCACGCACGATCGAATTCACGCTCGTCGACGGCGACGGGGGCAGCGATACCGCTTCGGGCGGCGCGACAGTCCCCGTCGTCTCCGTCAACGACACGCCGGTGGCCACCCACTCGAACTCCACCGCCCTGGCGTACATCGAGAACGACGCCGCGACGGTCATCGACGGCAGCATCGCACTCGCTGACGCCGACAGCACCACGCTCGCAGGCGCCACGGTCGCCATCACCGGAAACTACGCGAGCGGCCAGGATGTTCTCGCCTTCACCCCCGGCGGCGGCATCACGGGCAGCTTCAACGCAGCCACGGGTGAGCTGACCCTGAGCGGCGGTGCGTCGCCCGCCGCCTACGAAACGGCGCTGCACAGCGTCACCTATGCCAACACCAGCGAGGACCCTGCCACCGCAACGCGCACGATCAGCTTCCAGGTGGACGACGGCGCGGGGTTGAACCATGGGAGCAACCCCATCACCCGCGACATCGCCGTCACTTCGGTGAACGACGCGCCCGTGATCGCTTCCGGCAGCACCATCTCCTACACCGAAAACGCATCCGCCACCCTGGTGAGCAGCGGCCTGACGCTCACCGATGCGGAGGGAAGCATGACGGGGGCGACCGTGGCGATCTCGGGCAACTTCGCGTCGGGGCAGGACGTCCTGTCCTTCACCCCCGCCGGCGTGATCACCGGCAGCTTCGATGCGGGCACGGGCGTGCTGACCCTTTCGGGCTCCGCCACCGCGGCGCAATACCAGGCCGCCCTGCGGTCGGTCGCCTACGCGAACACCAGCGACGCCCCCTCCACGGCGGCACGCACCATCAGCTTCCAGGCGACCGACAGCCAGGGCGGCACCAGTGGCGCGGCCACGACCACCGTCAACGTCACCGCGGTCAACGACGCGCCGGTGACGACTGTGCCTGCGAACGCGGCAGTGGGAACGGCTTTCTCCAACACGAGCCTGTCCATCCCCGGCGTGTCGGTGAATGACCCCGATGCAGGCGCAAACCCCATCCAGGCGACGGTCACCGCCGCCAATGGCGGCGTCACGTTCGGCCTGGCGGGCGGTGCAGGCGCGAGCGGGAACGGCACGGGCAGCGTGGTGCTCTCCGGCACGGTGGCGCAGGTCAATGCGGCGCTTGCGTCGATGTCGTACAAGAGCGCCGACGGGTTCACGGGTCCGGACACGCTGTCCGTGTCGGCGAGCGACTTCGCTGCCAGCAGCACCAAGTCCTTCCAGGTGGGCGTGGTCCCGCAGGTGTTCTTCATCGACAACGCGGACACCACCGCGGACACTGGGAACTCGGGCACGGCCGCGGATCCGTTCAACACGGTCGCGTCGTTCAACGCCCTCGCCGCGGACGGTGCCGGCGACTACATCTACCTCCAGTACGGCAGCGCGGGCATCTATTCCGAAGCGGATGGCTTCAACCTGCTGGCCAACCAGCATCTCGTGGGGCAGGGCCAGTCGCTGCAATTCACCAACCCGGTCACGGGACAAGCCGTCACCTTCGTTTCGGGCAGCGTCGCCACCACGCCGACGCTGTCGCTCACCGGCGCCGGCAACCACGGCGTCGACCTGGCGATCGGCAACACGGTCACCGGGCTGAACATCGACACGACGCTCGGCAGCCAGACCGGCATTTCCGACGGCAACGGCACGGTGGGCACGCTGACCGTCAGCGACGTCGACGTGACGGGCATGGGCATGGCCGTCGACATCGACCAGGGCGGCGCGCTCGACGTCGTGATCGACAAGCTGACGTCCACCGGCTCCACGCAGCAAGGCTTGCAACTCGCGGGCACGGCACTCACGGGCAGCTTCGCCGTGACCGCCGGAGGCATCTCCGGCTCGGCGGGTACGGCCTTCCTCGTCGGCGATGGAGCGGGGACGGCAGGCACCGGGGGCAGCGTCGCCATCAATTTCGGCGGCACCGCGAGCAGCACCGGGACGGTGCGCACCGTCGACATCGAAGACCGCGCGGCGGGCGCCGGCTCGATCACGTTGTCGGGCAACCTCACGCACACCAGCGGCAATTCGAGTGGCGTGGTGATCGCCGACATCGCCGGCGGCGCGATCGACTTCGCGGGCGCGCTCGCCATCGACTCCACCGGCAGCGCGGGCATCGCGCTGTCCAATGTGTCCTCGGCCGTCAACTTCACGGGCGGCTCGCTCAGCGTCACGACGAACGGCGCGGCCGGAATCTCCGGCAGCGCGGTCTCGTCCCTCGCCATCCTCGGAAGCGGCAACACGCTCTCATCGACCAACGCAGCCGCCGTTTCCCTCACCGGCGTCGCGATCGCTGCGTCGGGATTGAATTTCAGCAGCATCTCGTCCAGCGGCGGGGCGAACGGCATCATGTTGAACGACACCGGCGCGGCGGGTAGCTTGACCGTCACGGGCACGGGTGCGCCCAACAGTGGCGGCACGATCCAGAACACCACCGCCGACGGCGTATCCGTCACGAGCGGCTCGATCGACCTGGGCTACATGCTGATCCAGAACACCACGGGCGACGGCATCCTCGCGACGAACCTGCTGGGCACCAACACGCTCAGCCACAGCACGGTGACGGGATTCGACGCGGGCGGCACCAAAACCAGCAACGGCTTCACGATCGTCAACAGCGATGCCAACCTGTCCTCGCTGGTCGTTTCCGACACCACGTTCGCCAACGCGGCGACGGCCAACGACGGGATCTTCATGGAGGCGCAAGGTACCTCCGGCATGACGCTGCAGGTCATCGATTCCACCTTCACCGGGCTCGCGGGAGATGGCGTGCAGGTCGATGGCATCACGGGATCCTCCGGCACCGTGCGCATCACGATCTCCGGCTCGCAGTTCAGCAACGCCGCGGCGGGGAACGGCAACGGCGGCGTGTCGCTGAATCCCCTGGGCGACGTGAACTTCATCGCCGACATCAGCGGGAACACGTTCGCCTCCGTCATGAACCCGGTGACGACCAAGCCGGCCATCCACGTCAACTTCACCAACAACCCGACCTTGGGCACCAACGGCGCGGGCAACGTCATCATCTCCAACAACCTCATCGGCCAGGCCGGCCCGCTGTGGACGTCGGGCAACGGTTCCGCCAACGCGGTGCTGGTGCAGACGACGTCCGGTGCCACCCTGACAGCCGCCGTCACGGGCAACGTGATCGACGCGAACACCGGCACCGTGATCGAAGTCCTGCGCCTGCGGGCCATCGGCACCTCGACACTGAATGCCACGGTGACGGGCAACGACATCCAGGACACGGAAACGTCGAATCACGTGGAATTCGACGCCACCGCCGGATTGGGCGCCACGCAAAACGGCACCATCAACCTGAGCATCTCGGGCAACAGCTTCAACGCGGGCGGGGTGATCAAGCTCACCGAGAATTCCATCGGAACGCTCAACCTCACGCAAGCGAACGCAGCGGCGGTGGCCAGTGCCAATGGCGGCGCCACCGTCGCGGTAACGGGTTCGCCCAGCTATGGCCAGGCGGCCCCGCCGGCTGCTTCGACGCCTTCTCTTCCGCTGCTTGCGCACGACCATTTCGGCGAGGGCAACGGCGGCACGCTCAGCCTCGACGAGCTCGGCCCCATCGCTGCCGCCGCCGTGCAGCGCTGGCAAGCCTTGCCGCTCACCGAAGCGCAGTGGGAGACGCTGTCCCACCTGGCCTTCGGGCTCGCCGACATGTCCGGCGCATGGCTCGGCACGTCCGTGGGCAGCAGCCTGGTGCTGATCGACCTCGACGCGGCGGGCCACGGCTGGTGGGTCGATCACTCGCCCCTGGACGACGCGGAGTTTTCCGCCGTCACCGCCACGCATGGCATGGCACCACGCGACGCGGCCGCCGGCCGCCTGGACCTGCTCACCGCGGTGATGCACGAGATCGGCCACGTGCTCGGACTGGACGACGCCTACGCCGGCGCAAGCGCCGACTCGCTGATGTACGGTTACCTGGAATCGGGTGAACGGCGACTGCCGGATGTCCACGACCTGATCGCGCTCATCGGCCTGGACCCGGCAGCGGGCCCCTGACGCAAGCGTAACGCCTCGTTGTTGAGCCACCCGGGCCCACGCACCGCCCTATAGTGCCGCGCATGGCTACTCATCCCATCGATTCGGGCGTCTCCGCCCTCCTGGTCGGCGCAGCGCTCGAGCGCTACGAATCCAGCTGGGACCAGCTGCTCGAAAGCTGGTGCGACCGCGCCCTGTGCCGGGCGGCCGATGCCGAGCTGGACCACATCCGCAAGCTCATCGCTTCGCTGCCGCAGCTGTCGTCGCAGCTCACGGAGCTCGTCATGCGCCATGCGCAGTTGCTGCGCGCGCTGGTGCGGCCGGCGTCCCCGCAGGAGCGAAGGGCGCAGGTCGCGGCATTGAAGCGCAAGCACGCCGACGCGGTGGCCGCGCTGCGCGCGCTCAGCCGTTGCGCTGCGCTTGCGCCAGTTCGCCCAGCAGCTGGGTGAGCGCCGAAGGGTCCACCGGCTTCACGAGGTGGCGGTCGAAGCCCGCTTCGGCCGAGCGGCGCCTGTCGTCGGGCTGGCCCCAGCCGGTCACGGCCACCACGATCACGTCCTTGCCATTGGGCAACTGCCTGATCTGCTTGCAGACTTCGTAGCCGTTCAGCTTGGGCATGCCCAGGTCGATCAGCGCGACACGCGGCTCGAACTTCGCCGCGGCGTCCACCGCGGCTTCGCCATCGTTCACGTGGCGCACGTCATGCCCCAGCATCTCGATCAGCATCGCGAGCGTGTCCGCGGCGTCCACGTTGTCGTCGGCGATCAGCACCTTCATCGGCGCGGCCGCGGCCTCGAGCTGCGCGGCGGTGCGCTTCTCCGGCGGCGGCGCCGCTTCGGCCTCCTGCGCGAGGAGCGGCAAGGTCGCGGTGAACGTGCTGCCCTCCCCGGGGCCGCCGCTGCTCGCGATCAGCGTGCCGCCGTGCATCTCGATCAGGCGCCGCGACAGCGCGAGCCCGATGCCCAGCCCGCCGCGCGAGCGCGTGAGCGCGGTGTCCACCTGCGAGAACATCTCGAACACGCTGTCCAGGCGCTCGGGCGGGATGCCGATGCCGTTGTCGCGGACGGTGATGACGGCGTTGTTCGCCCGGCGCACGGCCGCGACTTCGATGCGGCCCCCGCGCTCGGTGTACTTCGCCGCGTTGTTGAGGAGGTTCATGATGGCCTGCGACAGGCGCATCGGGTCGGCGTCCAGCTCCATGTCCTCGGGCGTCGGCACCATGTGGAATTCGTGCCCGCTCTCGTCGATGAGGGGCCGCGCGATTTCCAGCGCGTCGCGCAGCAGGTCCGCCAGCCGGACCTTGCGGCGCTTGAGGTCGATCTTGCCCTGGTTGATGCGGCTCACATCCATGAGGTCGTCGATGAGGCGGCTCATCACCGTCACCTGGCGGTCGATCAGGTCCGCGGACCACGCGATCCGCTCGGGTTCGAGCCGGGGCATCTGCAGCAGCTGCGCCGCGGTGCGCACGGGCGCGAGCGGGTTGCGCAGCTCGTGCGCGAGCGTCGCGAGGAATTCGTCCTTGCGCCGGTCCGCGTCGCGCAATTGCGATTCGCTCTTCTCCAGGGCCTCCGTGCGCTCCTGCACGCGGCGGTCCAGGCTCTCGTTGAGTTCGGACAGGCGCTCCTGCGCGCGCCGCCGTTCGGACACCTCGAGCGTGAGCGCGCGGTTCGCAACTTCGAGCGCGCGGCCGCGCCGGTAGAGCTCCGCGAACACGGCCACCTTGGAGCGCAGCACGGACGCGTTGATCGGCTTGTGCAGGTAGTCCACCGCGCCGCTGCCGTAGCCCTCGAGGATGTGCTGGTCCTCGTTGTAATAGGCCGTGAGGAAGATGATGGGCACGCTCGCCGTCTTCTTGCGCTGCTTGACCATCATCGCGAGCTCGAAGCCGTTCATGCCCGGCATGCGCACGTCCAGCACCAGCACGGCGAATTCGTGCTGCACCAGGCGCATCAGGGCCTCGTCGCCCGAGCCGGCGCGGATCAGCCGGTAGCTCGGGTCATCCAGGACGGTCTCGAGCACGACGAGGTTCTTGGGCTCGTCGTCGACGATCAGGATGTTCGTCTGCTCCAGGATCGCGGGGACGCCCTCGGTGGGATTCAAATCGTTCTCCGTATCAGCGGAACAGCCATACACGCATCAGCGAGAGCAGCTGGTCGGTGTTGACGGGCTTGGCGATGTAGTCGCTCGCACCCGCGTCCAGGCATTTCTCGCGATCCCCCTTCATCGCCTTGGCCGTGAGGGCCAGGATGGGGAGTGTACGGAACTGCGGGTCCTTGCGGATCTCGCGCATGGTCTCATAGCCGTCCATCTCCGGCATCATGATGTCCATCAGCACCATCGCGAGGTCGGGCGTGCTCTGGATCAGCTCGATCGCGTGGCGGCCGTTGGTCGCGCTCAGCACCTCGATCTCGTGGTTCTCCAGCACCGACGTGAGCGCGAAGATGTTGCGCGCGTCGTCGTCCACCACCAGCACCTTGCGCCCGCGCAGCACCTCCTCCGAGTGGTGCAGCTTGTCGAGCATGCGCTGCTTGTCCGCCGGCATGTCGGTGACCACGCGATGCAGGAACAGGGCCGTCTCGTCGAGCAGGCGTTCGGGCGACTGCACATCCTTCAGCACGATGCTCTTGGCCATGGAGTTCAGGCGTGCCTGCTCCGCGCTGCTCAGGTCCTTGCCCGTGAAGACGACCACCGGCACGTCGGCGAGGGACGGATCCTCCTGGAACTTCTCGAGCAGCTCGAAGCCGGTCATGTCCGGCAGGCGAAGGTCGAGCACCACGCAGTCGAACGGCTGGTCGCGCATCAACTCGAGCGCGGCGTCGCCGCGGCCCGTGGCCACGATCTCGATGTCCTTGTAGCCGAGGAGCTCCACGACGGCGTTGCGCTCGATCTCGTTGTCCTCCACCACCAGCAGCCGCTTCGTGCGCGGCACCGTGAATTCGCGGATGCGGTCGAAGGCGATCTCCAGGTTGTCGGTGGTCGGCTCCTTCACCAGGTACGCGAAGGCCCCGTGCGACAGGCCGTGCTGGCGCTCTTCCTCCATGCTCACGATCTGCACGGGGATGTGCCGCGTGGCCGGGTCGAGCTTGAGCTGGTTGAGCACCGTCCAGCCCAGCATGTCGGGCAGGAAGATGTCCAGCAGGATCGCGGTCGGCCGGAACTGGCGGGCCAGCGCGAGACCGTGCGCGCCGCGCGTGGCGACGAGGCCCTTGAAGCCCTTGTCGCGTGCCAGGCCCAGCAGGATGCGGGCGTAGTGCGGGTCGTCCTCGATCACCAGCACCGCCTTGTCGCCCTCGACGATCGCATCGCGGTCGTCCAGGATGTGCTCCTGGCGCGCCACGGGCAGCTGCACTAGCGAACGTGCGGAGATGGCCGCATCGGGATCCGTTTGCGGGGTCACCGTTGGCGCGGCGTTGCTGCCGGTGTAGTGCAGCGGCAGGTACAGGGTGAAGATACTGCCCTGGCCGTGCACGCTGGACAGGCGGATCTCGCCGCCCAGCAGCGACGCGAGTTCGCGCGAGATCGCGAGGCCTAGGCCCGTGCCGCCGTACTTGCGCGAGGTGCCCGCATCCGCCTGCTGGAAGGCCTCGAAGATCAGGCGCTGCTTCTCGGGCGGCACGCCGATGCCGGTGTCTTCCACCGCGAAGGCCACGACGGCCGGCGCCTGGCTGAGCGAGGGGTGGTCGGGGCTCCAGCCTTCGGTGACGAGGCCGACGCGAACTTCCACGTGGCCCTGCGAAGTGAACTTCACCGCGTTGGAGAGCAGGTTCTTCAGCACCTGCTGCAGGCGCTTCGGGTCGCTGTCCATCGCGCGCGGCAGGTTGTCGCTGAAGTGGATGTGGAAGGGCAGGTTCTTCGCCTCCGCCACGTGGCGGAAGTTGCGGTCGATGTTGTCGCGCAGGCCGTTGAAGGTGACCTCCTCGATTTCCACCGTCACCGTGCCCGACTCGATCTTGGACAGGTCCAGGATGTCGTTGATCAGGTGCAGCAGGTCCGAGCCCGAGGAATTGATGTTGCGCGAGAACTCGATCTGTTTCGGCGCGAGGTTGCCGGCGGAGTTTTCCGCGAGCTGCTGCGACAGGATCAGGATCGAGTTGAGCGGCGTGCGCAGCTCGTGCGACATGTTCGCGAGGAACTCCGACTTGTACTTGGACGTGAGCGCGAGCTCCTTCGCCTTTTCTTCCAGCGCGCCGCGGGCCTGTTCCACCTCGCGGTTCTTGCGCTCCACCTCGGCGTTCTGCTCGGCGAGCAGGCGGGCCTTGGTGCCGAGCTCCTCGTTGGTCTGCTGCAGCTCGATCTGGCGGGACTGCAGTTCCACCGTGAGCTGCTGCGACTGCGTGAGCAGGCCTTCGGTGCGCATCGTCGCCTCGATGGTGTTGAACACCGCGCCGATGCCCAGGGCGAGCTGGTCGAGGAAGTTCAGGTTCACCACGGTGAAGGGGTGCAGCGAGGCGAGCTCGATCACCGCCTTGGTCTGGTTCTCGTACATCACCGGGAGCACCACCACGCTCACCTGGCGCGCTTCGCCCAGGCTCGAGGAGATGTTCACGAAGTCCGGCGGTGCGTTGGTGAGCAGCAGGCGCTTGCGCTCCACCGCCGCCTGGCCCACGAGGCCCTCGCCCATGCGGATCGTGCGCGCGAGCTGCACCTTGCCGCTTTGCGCGTAGCTGGAGAGCAGCGTGAGGTCGGCGCTGCGGTCGTCCGCGCTGCTGCAGTGGTAGATCGTGCCCTGTTGCGCGTTCACCAGCGGCGCGAGTTCGGTGAGCAGCATGCGGCCCACGGTATCCAGCTCGCGCTGGCCCTGCAGCATGCCGGTGAAGCGCGCCAGGTTGGTCTTGAGCCAGTCCTGCTCGCGGTTCGACTCCGTCGTCTCGCGCAGGTTGGAAATCATCGTGTTGATGTTGTCCTTGAGCTCGGACACCTCGCCCTTGGCTTCCACCTGGATGGAACGCGTCAGGTCGCCCTTGGTCACGGCCGTCGCCACCTCCGCGATCGCTCGCACCTGCGTCGTCAGGTTGGCGGCCAGCAGGTTCACGTTACCCGTGAGGTCCTTCCACGTGCCCGCGGCGCCCGGCACGTTGGCCTGGCCCCCCAGCCGTCCGTCCACGCCCACTTCGCGCGCCACGTTCGTCACCTGGTCGGCGAAGGTTGCCAGCGTGTCGGTCATGCCGTTGATGGTGTCGGCGAGCGCCGCCACCTCGCCCTTGGCCTGCACCGTCAGGCGCTGCGTCAGGTTGCCGTTGGCCACGGCCGTCACGACCTTCACGATGCCTCGCACCTGCTCGGTGAGGTTGGACGCCATGAAGTTCACGTTGTCGGTCAAATCCTTCCAGGTGCCGCCCACGCCGGACACTTCGGCCTGGCCGCCCAGCTTGCCTTCCGTGCCCACTTCGCGCGCCACGCGCGTCACTTCGCCGGCGAAGGAGTTGAGCTGGTCCACCATCGTGTTGATGGTGTCCTTCAGCTCCAGGATTTCGCCCTTCACGTCCACCGTGATCTTGCGGTTCAGGTCGCCCCGCGCCACGGCCGTCGTCACTTCCGCGATGTTGCGCACCTGCGAGGTGAGGTTCGCGCCCATGGTGTTGACCGAGTCGGTCAAGTCCTTCCACGTGCCGGCGACGCCCGGCACCACGGCCTGCACGCCCAGGCGCCCTTCGGTACCCACTTCGCGCGCCACGCGCGTCACTTCCGAGGCGAAGGAGCGAAGCTGCTCCACCATGGTGTTGATCGTTTCCTTGAGCAGCAGGATCTCGCCGCGCACGTCCACCGTGATCTTCTTGGACAGGTCGCCGTTGGCCACGGCCACCGTCACTTCGGCGATGTTTCGCACCTGGCCCGTGAGGTTCGACGCCATCGAGTTCACGTTGTCGGTCAGGTCCTTCCACGTGCCCGCGACGCCGGGCACCTGCGCCTGGCCGCCCAGCTTGCCTTCGGTACCCACTTCGCGCGCCACGCGCGTCACTTCGGAGGCGAAGGCCGAGAGCTGGTCCACCATCGTGTTGATGGTTTCCTTCAGCTGGAGGATTTCGCCCTTCACGTCCACCGTGATCTTGCGGCCCAGGTCGCCCCGCGCGATGGCGGTCGCCACGTCCGCGATGTTCCGCACCTGGCCCGTCAGGTTGTTGGCCATGGAGTTGACGTTGTCCGTCAAGTCCTTCCACGTGCCCGCCACGCCGGGCACCTGCGCCTGGCCGCCCAGCTTGCCGTCCGTACCCACCTCGCGCGCCACGCGCGAGACTTCCGCCGCGAACGATCGCAGCTGGTCGACCATGGTGTTGATCGTGTTCTTCAAGTCGAGAATTTCGCCGCGCACGTCCACGGTGATGGTCTTGGACAAGTCGCCGTTCGCCACGGCCGTCGTCACTTCCGCGATGTTTCGCACCTGGTCGGTCAGGTTGGACGCCATGAAGTTCACGTTGTCCGTCAAGTCCTTCCAGGTGCCGGCCACGCCTTCCACCGCGGCCTGGCCGCCGAGCTTGCCGTCCGTGCCCACCTCGCGCGCCACGCGCGAGACTTCGCCCGCGAAGGAGTTCAGCTGGTCCACCATGGTGTTCATGGTCTGCTTGAGCTGGAGGATCTCGCCCTTCACGTCCACCGTGATCTTGCGCGAGAGGTCGCCGCGGGCGATGGCCGTGGCCACGTCCGCGATGTTGCGCACCTGGCCCGTCAGGTTCGATGCCATGAAGTTCACGTTGTCGGTCAGGTCCTTCCAGGTACCCGCGACGCCAGGCACCACGGCCTGGCCGCCCAGCTTGCCTTCGGTGCCCACCTCGCGCGCCACACGCGTCACTTCGGAGGCGAAGCCGTTCAGCTGGTCCACCATCGTGTTGATGGTGTCCTTGAGCTGAAGGATTTCGCCTTTCACTTCCACCGTGATCTTGCGCGAGAGGTCGCCCCGCGCCACGGCCGTCGTCACGTCGGCGATGTTCCGCACCTGGGACGTCAGGTTGTTGGCCATGGAGTTGACGTTGTCGGTCAGGTCCTTCCAGGTGCCGGCCACGCCACGCACCTGCGCCTGTCCGCCCAGCTTGCCTTCCGTGCCCACCTCGCGCGCCACGCGCGTCACTTCGCCGGCGAAGGAGTTGAGCTGGTCCACCATGGTGTTGAGCGTGTTCTTCAGCTCGAGGATTTCGCCCTTCACGTCCACCGTGATCTTCTTGGACAAGTCGCCGTTCGCCACGGCGGTCGCCACTTCCGCGATGTTCCGCACCTGGCCCGTGAGGTTCGACGCCATCGAGTTCACGTTGTCGGTCAGGTCCTTCCAGGTACCGGCCACGCCCAGCACCACGGCCTGGCCGCCCAGCTTGCCTTCCGTACCCACTTCGCGCGCCACACGCGACACTTCGCCCGCGAAGCCGTTCAGCTGGTCCACCATCGTGTTGATGGTGTTCTTCAGTTCGAGAATCTCGCCGCGCACGTCGGCGGTGATCTTCTTGGACAAGTCGCCGCGCGCCACGGCGGTCGTCACTTCCGCGATGTTTCGCACCTGGCCCGTGAGGTTCGACGCCATGAAGTTCACGGAGTCCGTCAAGTCCTTCCACGTACCCGCGATACCCGGCACCACGGCCTGGCCGCCCAGCTTGCCTTCGGTGCCCACTTCGCGCGCCACCCGCGTCACTTCCGACGAGAAGCCGTTGAGCTGGTCCACCATCGTGTTGATGGTTTCCTTCAATTCGAGAATTTCACCCTTCACGTCCACCGTGATCTTCTTGGACAAGTCGCCGTTCGCAACCGCGGTCGTCACTTCCGCGATGTTTCGCACCTGGCCCGTGAGGTTCGACGCCATCGAGTTCACGTTGTCGGTCAGGTCCTTCCACGTGCCCGCGACGCCCGGCACCTGGGCTTGACCGCCCAGCTTGCCTTCGGTACCCACTTCGCGCGCCACGCGCGTCACCTCCGACGCGAAGCCGTTGAGCTGGTCCACCATCGTGTTGATGGTTTCCTTCAGCGCGAGAATCTCCCCCTTCACTTCCACCGTGATCTTGGACGACAGGTCGCCCTTCGCGATGGCGGTTGCCACGCCCGCGATGTTTCGCACCTGCCCCGTGAGGTTCGAGGCCATGGAGTTCACGGAGTCGGTCAGGTCCTTCCACGTGCCCGCGATGCCGGGCACCTGCGCCTGGCCGCCCAGCTTGCCTTCGGTACCCACTTCGCGCGCCACGCGCGTCACCTCGGAGGAGAAGCCATTGAGCTGGTCCACCATGGTGTTGATGGTTTCCTTCAGCTCCAGGATCTCGCCCTTCACTTCCACCGTGATCTTGCGCGACAGGTCGCCGCGGGCCACGGCGGTCGTCACCGTCGCGATGTTTCGCACCTGCGACGTCAGGTTGTTCGCCATGGAGTTGACGGAGTCGGTCAAGTCCTTCCAGGTGCCGGCCACGCCGGGCACCACGGCCTGGCCGCCCAGTCGCCCGTCGGTACCCACCTCGCGCGCCACCCGCGTCACTTCGGACGCGAACGAGCGAAGCTGGTCCACCATGGTGTTCGTCGCTTCCTTCAGCTGCAGGATTTCGCCGCGCACGTCCACGGTGATCTTCTTGGACAGGTCGCCGTTGGCCACGGCGATCGTCACGTCCGCGATGTTTCGCACCTGCGCCGTGAGGTTGCCGGCCATCTGGTTCACGGAGTCGGTCAGGTCCTTCCACACGCCCGACACGCCCTTCACCTTGGCCTGGCCGCCGAGCTTGCCCTCGGTGCCCACTTCGCGCGCCACGCGCGTCACTTCCGACGTGAAGACCGAGAGCTGCTCGATCATGGTGTTCACGAGCTTGGCGGACCGTAGGAACTCACCCTTCAGCGGCCGGCCATCGACCTGCAGTTCCATCGACTGGCTGAGGTCGCCCTTCGCCACGGCGCCGATCGTGCGCGCGATGTCGGTGGTGGGGCGCACCAGGTCGTCGATCAGCGTGTTGAATGAATCGACCTGGTCGGCCCACCCGCCCAGCGCGCCGGGCGCGGACATCCGCTGCGCGAGCCGGCCTTCCTTGCCCACCGTGACGCGCAGGCGCTCGGCCTCGCTGCCGATGCGCTCTGCATTCGCGATCGCGGTGTTGAAGTGTTCGGCGATGCGCGCATCGGTGCCGACCCAGTCGGCCGGCAGGCGCATGCTGAAGTCACCGTTGGAG
Source organism: Caenimonas aquaedulcis (assembly GCF_015831345.1). Lineage (NCBI taxonomy): Bacteria > Pseudomonadati > Pseudomonadota > Betaproteobacteria > Burkholderiales > Comamonadaceae > Caenimonas > Caenimonas aquaedulcis. Next base: position 2,161,843 of record NZ_JADWYS010000001.1, read on the forward strand.
AAGGCCATCATCGCCGCCAGGATCTGGCGGGAGCGGACCTCGTTGTCTTCCCAGGGCCTGGCGCCCTCTCCGAGTTCCGCCGGAGGATGACCGTTGCCGGATGCGTTTCGCGTCCGGATCGTCATCGCCTTGGCCGCCTTGCGCTTGGTCCCCGTTTGTATTGCCTGATCCATGCGTGACTCCGTAAGTTCGCACCCGCAAACATCGCGGGCCGTGCGCGCTACCTCCTCCTGGGAAGGCGCGCGGGTTTGCCAGTGTCTTCCCGTTGGCCGACGCCCGGTGTAGGACGAAGCCCACAACGCATGAGTTCGGCCGGCTCAGCCGTGCGATACAGGATAAATTCACGCCCCATGGCTGACCCACCCGAGCATCTTTCCCCCGACGTGCGCCGCTTCATCCTCACGAGCGTGCCGTCGGTGCCCTTTCTCGAGGCCATGCTGCTGATGCGGGCCGACCGCATCCAGCACTGGGATGCGCCGCGCATGGCGAAGGCGCTGTACACGCGGCGCAAGGCGGCCGCCGACCTGCTGCAGCAACTGTGCGACGCAGGCATCGCCGCGGCCGAGGGCACGACCGCCTTCGCCTACCGGCCGGCTTCGGATGACCTGGCACAGCGCCTGGATGCGTTGGCCGGCTGCTACACCACGCACCTGGTCGCGGTGACGGACCTGATCCATTCGCGCACGGAACGGCGTGCGCAGCAGTTCGCGGACGCGTTCCGCTGGAAGAAGGAGGACTAGATGGCGGCCATCATTTATTCGCTGTGCGCGCTCACCAGCCTGGCCTGCTTCGTCTTCCTGTGGCGCACCTGGCGGCTCGGCGGGCACCGGCTCCTCTTCTGGAGCGCGCTGTGTTTCGCGCTGCTCACCGTCAACAACGTCGTGCTGGTCGTGGACAAGGTCATGCTGCCGGATGCGGACCTCAAGCTGTGGCGGCTGGCCGTCGGCTTCGCGGCCGTGATGCTGCTCGTCGTCGGGCTGGTGTGGGAGGAAGACTGAGCCATGGAACAGATACTCACCGGCGGCATCGTCGCGGGCTCGTTCGTCGCGGGCCTGTTCTTCTTCCGCTTCTGGCGCACGACGCGCGACGGCTTCTTCCTCTACTTCGCGGGCTCGTTCTGGATCGAGGGCATCAACCGGCTCGCGCTGGGCCTGCTGCCCGAGGCGAGCGAACTCAGCCCGGTGTTCTACGGCCTGCGGGTGGTGGCTTACGGATTGATCATCGTGGCCATCTGGCAGAAGAACCGGCCGCGGGCCTGACGCGTCAAGGCACGAGCCGGCCCACCAGCGCCTGCAGCGTCGCGAAGTCCACCGGCTTCACGAAGTGCAGGTCGAAGCCGGCCGCGGTCGTCCGCTGCTTGTCTTCCTCGTTGCCGTAGCCGGTCACCGCCGCCACCAGCAGGCGCGGCGAATCGACCCGCAGCGCCTTCAGCACTTCGAAGCCGTTCATGTCCGGCATGCCCAGGTCGACCAGCGCCGCGTGGGGCGCGTATTCCTTGGCGCGTGCGATCCCGGTCGGGCCGTCATAGGCCGTCTTGACGGAGCAACCCATCAGCCGCAGGATTTCCGCGAGGCTGTCCGCGGCGTCGCGGTTGTCGTCGATGATGAGCACGCGCGCGCTCCCCGCGCCGCCGTCCGCGCCGCCACGGCCTTCCATCGTGGCGTTGGGAATGGTGAAGCTGAAGGTGCTGCCCAACCCGGGGCCGGGGCTTTTGGCCTGCATCGACCCGCCGTGCATCTCCACCAGCGACTTGGCCAGCGTGAGGCCGATGCCCAGCCCGCTTTCCTTCGATTGCCCCTGTTCCGCGCCCTGGAAGAAGAGCTCGAAGATCTGCTCGCGCGCCGGCTCGCTCAGGCCCGCCCCGTTGTCGGTGACGCGCGTGGTCAGCACGCCGTTGTCCACCGAGGCTTCCAGCTCGATGCGGCCGGCGGCGGGCGTGTACTTCGCGGCGTTGGTGAGCAGGTTCTGGATCACCTGCGTGAGCCGCGTGGCGTCCGCCATCACGTGGATGTCGGCGGAAGGCACGCGGGCGTGGAACTCGTGGTGGCGCGCATCCATGAGCGGGCGCACGCCTTCCACCGCGCGAGCCACGACCTGGTTGTAGAGGATCCGCTCCTTCTTCAGCCGCACCTTGCCGCTGGTGAGCCGGCCGACGTCTAGCAGGTCGTCCACCAGGCGCGTCATGTGCGTGAGCTGACGGTCGATCATGTCGCGGCTGCTGCGCACGATGGGGCTGGGCGAAGGTTCCAGCTGCAGCACCGTCACCGCATTGCGGATGGGCGCCAGCGGGTTGCGCAGCTCGTGCGCGAGCATCGCGAGGAACTCGTTCATGCGGCGGCTGGAATTCTCCAGCTGCTCCAGGCGCCGCCGGTCGCTCATGTCGCGCGTCACCTTGGCGAAGCCGCGCAGCACGCCATGGGCGTCGCGCACGGGGGACACCGCCACGTTGGCCCAGAAGGCGCTTCCGTCCTTGCGGATGCGCCAGCCCTCCCCTTCCGCGCGGCCCACCCGCAAGGCGGTTTCCAGTTCCGCCGCCGGCTGGCCGGCGGCCGCGTCCTCCGGCCGGTAGAAGCGGCTGAAGTGCGAGCCGATGATCTCGCCCGCGCGGTAGCCGATGAGGAGTTCGGCGCCCGAGTTCCAGCTCTCCACCATGCCGTCCGGGCTCAGCATGAAGATCGCGTAGTCGCGCACGCCTTCCACGAGCAGCCGCAGGCGCTCCTCGCTTTCGCGCATCGCCTCCTCGTGCTGGCGCCGCTCGGTCAGGTCCCGCGTGACCTTGCCGAAGCCCGCGAGCCCGCCGGCCCTGTCGTGCAGCGCGGTGATGACGACATTCGCCCAGAACTGCGAGCCGTCCTTGCGGACACGCCAGCCCTCGTCTTCGAAGCGGCCCTCGCGCGTCGCCGCGCGCAGCTCGTGTTCTGGCCAGCCGCGGTCGCGCGCCTCCTGCGTATAGAACATCGAGAAGTGCCGGCCGATGACTTCCGCACGCGTATAGCCCTTGATGCGCTCGGCGCCGGTGTTCCACGAAGCGACGTTGCCGGCCGGATCGAGCATGAAGATGCCGTAGTCGACCACCGAATCGACCAGCAGGCGAAAACGATCCGTACCCTGCACCTCGCCTGCGGCGCGCTCAATATCAGGCTCCATGGGGCCATGTTATTCCCGGGAGGCGGATGAGGACGTAGGCGCCGGCCTACGGTCCTCGATAGGGGATGGCCCCGGAGCCGCGAACTGCTCGCCCAGCCGCGACAGCAGCTGCCCGAACCCCTGCGCCTCGATGCGCAGGGCCATCACCGCGCTGTCCGTCCGCTCGAACCCGTCCAGCAGCCGCGCATGGACCTCCGCCGCCGGCTCCAGCTGCTGCGCCGTGCAGTGGCCGCCGGACAGGGCCGCCACCCGGGGACACCACTCGCGGTCGAAGGCATCGAGGTCGCGCCGCAGCTGCTCCAGCCAGATGGTGCGCCGCTCGAAGAGGGTGCGGCCCACCAGGACGGTTTCGCCCACGAGGTCGCCGATGGTGTCCAGGCGCTTCAGGGCCTGGGTCGCTTGCTGCGCGGCCTGGGCCCACTTGCGCATCCGCTCCTCCTTGCCCGGCACGGGACCCGCGGACAGGTGCTCCGTCAGCTCCGCGAGCCAGTGGACCGCATCCCCGGTTTCGCCGGCGATGGCCCGATGCTCCAGGTCCAGCTCCACCACGGCACGCCGCGAGGCGGACGCGATGGGCCGCCATTCGCGCGCGAGCGCATCGAGTCGCTGCCGGGCGTCGCCCGCCGCGGCCAGCATGGCGCGATGCGCCGCCTCGAAGTCCTGCGCCGGCCGGCGGCCCCACGGCCACAGGCGCCGCCACCAGGCGGGAATCGCCAGCGCCTGGAGGTCCAGCCCGCGGGCCGCCAGCAGGAGCGCGTGGAATGTCTGCTCGAGTTCCTGCGCCTCCCACGCCTGCGCCTGGGCTTCCAGGATGTCGCGCAGCTGCACGACGCGGGGCAGGTGTTCGGTGTGGACCTCGTGGATGGCGTCGGCCATCCACGCCGCCAGCACGTGCGGGGGTTGGCCCGAGGGTTTGCGGGGCGCGGTGTCCGGACCGGTACCCGGCGACATGCCGTTCAGCGTTTCGGTTCGAGCGGCGTGGGCACCGTCATCGCTTCGGAGCCGCGGCTGCGCCGCCCCGGCCGCGTCGGCACGCTCTCCGGGGTGTCGCCCATGATGTCCGAGTGGATGTCGCTGGGCGGCAGGTCCCCTTCGCCTGAGGTGGAGTCGCCCGTGGCGCCCGGTGCGGCGCGGCGGAAATCGGTCGTGATCGACCCGGCGAAATAGAGCGCCGCCAGCACCTGGCTGAGCTGCCGGTCGCCCATGCCGGTGGACAGGGCGAGCTGGGCGAAGGTCTGCGGCATGGTGCCCAGCTCCGAGAGCACCGCCAGGTGCGGGTCGCGGATCATGCGCGGCGACACCGAGGGCTTGCGCCGGTAGAAGATCTTCGCCTGCCGGTAGCGCGGGGGCAGGTGGTCGCCGTCGGAGCGGCCGATGAAGCGCCACATCACGCGCGCCATCGTCGTCTTGGAAAAGTTGGGGGGCATCGCGTCGGCCGCGGCGGGCCGCCCGGTCCATTGCGCCTGCAGGAGTTCCGTACCCGTGAGGCCGGGGGCCAGGCCGATGTCGCCATTGACGTTGAGGATGCCGACCAGCCTGCCCTGCAGCATGAGGTGGAACACGGGCGAGCGCAGGTCCTGCCGGCGCTCGGCGATCTCCCCGCCGAGCGTCTGCTCGAGCGTCGACTGGTTCAATTCCGACTCGAAGGCGCGCAGGATCTGCGCGACGCTCTCTGCCGAATGCGGATCGAACGCGCGCGGCGGCGTGAAGAGCGGCGAGCGCACGGGCAGCGTGAAGGCGAACGGCCGGTCGATCTCGCTGAGGTTCAGGGAAATCGCCGGCTTGTCCGGCTGCCCGGAGGGAACGCGCACGAACTGGCCGCGAACGGGCAGGGCGTGCTCGCCGTTGATCCACAGGGCGTCCGCATCGGCCACGGGACCCGGCTGCCAGCGGACGGCCTGGCTGCGTGCCATCAACAGGTTGAGCAGGTACTGCTCGTCGGCAAAGCCGATCAACCCCATCCGCATCAACGGTGCATTCATAAGCCACCCTCCACCGCACATGGTAACGGCGCATGGGGTTTGCATGCAAACCGCATATACCCGCCCCGACGCAGCGGTGCAACGGCGGTTGCATACTGGCGCTCCTGCCCGACCGCCACCGAGGAGTCCGCCCATGCCGCACGATGTCACCGCCGCCCGCGCGTCGTTTCGCGCCCTGCACCAATCCGGCTGCTTCGTGCTGCCCAACCCCTGGGACGTGGGCAGCGCGCGGATGCTGGCGCACCTGGGCTTCTCCGCGCTGGCATCGACGAGCGCGGGCTACGCGTGGACCATCGGCCTGCCGGACAACCAGGTGACCCGGGACGGCGTGCTGGAGCACCTCGCGCAGCTGTGCCGCGCCACGGACCTGCCCGTCAATGCCGACTACGAGTCCGGTTTCGCCGAGGAACCCGAAGGCGTGGCGGCCAACGTCCGGCTCGCGATCGACACCGGCGTGGCCGGCCTGTCGATCGAGGACCGGGACGGCACGCCCACGGGCCTCTACGACATCGCCTTCGCCACCGAGCGCATCCGCGCCGCGCGCCGCGCCATCGACGACAGCGGGCAAAACGTCATCCTCGTCGCGCGTACCGAGGGCCTGCTGGTCGATCCGTCCGCGCTCACTCCCGCCATCGACAAGCTGGTCGCCTTCGCGCAGGCCGGCGCGGACTGCCTCTATGCACCCGGCGTGATGGCGAAGGCGGACATCGTCGCGATGGTGCGCGCGGTCGCGCCCAAGCCGGTCAACGTGGTGATCTCCAAACCCGGCACGCGCGTGGCGGACTTCGCGGAGATGGGCGTGCGGCGCATCAGCATCGGGGGGGCGCTGGCGCGCGCCGCGTGGGCTGGCGCGCTGGACGCGGCCAGGACGCTGCGGGAAGGCTCCTTCGACGGATTCGCCGGCGCGACGCCGAGCCGCGAGCTCAACGGGATGTTCGCGCCGTTCGCCTGACGCGGCGCTGGCGCATCAAGCCTCGACCGGGCTCTCCGCGAGCTCGCGCGCCACTTCGAACAGGCGGAAGGGCGGCACGTCCGGGCGGCTGCGTTGCAGCAGCGGCTTGGCGACATTGAAGACCGGCACGCCGTTGATCGTGCGGCCTTCCATCGTGCCCCGATGCGCATGGCCGTGGAAGACGGCGTCGACGGGATAGCGCAGCAGGGGCTCCTCCAGCCGGCTCGAGCCGAGGAAGGGATAGATCTCCACCGGCTCGCCCTCCACCGTCCCTACGATGGGGGAGTAATGCAGCATGGCGATGCGCCGCGGCGTGCGCAGCTTGGCGAGCGCCGACTCGAGTTTGCGCACCTCGTTGAGCGCTTCCTGCACGAAGACCTTGATCGCCGGCTCGCCCCACGCGCCGAGCGAGCCGCGCCCGAAGCCGCCCGCGAAGCCCTTCACGCCGGCGATGCCCACGCCCTCGATCTCGCACGCCTCGCCATCGAGCACGCGCACGCCGGCGCGCGTGAGCGCCGCGGTCACGACCTCGGGCGTGCCCGATTCGTAATCGTGGTTCCCGAGCACGGCGACGATGGGAATCTTCACCACACTGAGTTCGTCGACGAGCACCTGCGCCTCTTCGGCCGTGCCGTAGTCGGTGAGGTCGCCGCAGAGCAGCAGTGCATCCGCGGCGGCGCCCGCCTGCGCGAAGAGGGCGCGCAGGGAACCGGCGGAATCCTTGGTGACATGGATGTCGCCGATGGCGGCGAAGCGGACGGTATTGGAGTTGGCGGACTGGCCCATGACACGATGATGCAAGCGGGAACGCGCGCGGGCATGGGCAATCCGCCGTCGCGGGGTGTAGGCCAAAGCCGACGTTGCATGGGGCAACCCGTCACGCCACGGCGCCCCGGCGCCTGCTTATGGTGAGGCCATGACCTCTCCCTCCAACGCCGTCCTCGCGCCGTCCCTCGAAGAAGAGGTTCACCCCGACACCGCCGCGTTCTACCGGCGCGCGCTGCAGTCGCTCACGGATGCGGGCGTGCCCTTCCTGGTGGGCGGCGCGTTCGCGCACGCCTGCTTCACCGGCATCCGCCGGCCCACCAAGGACCTCGACCTGTTCATCCAGCGCGCCGACTACGACCGTGTCGCGGCGCTCATGCAGGCCGAAGGCTGGCGGGCCGAGCTCACCTATCCGCACTGGCTCGCCAAGGTGTATGCGGGCGAGGACTTCATCGACCTGATCTTCAACTCGGGCAACGGCGTGACGCCGGTGGACGACCGGTGGTTCCGCCACAACCCGATGGCCGACGTGCTGGGCGTGCCGGTGCGCATCGCCAACATGGAAGACAGCTTCCTGTCCAAGGCCTTCATCATGGAGCGCGAGCGCTACGACGGCGCGGACATCGCGCACACGCTGCAGGCCAACGCCGAGCAGCTCGACTGGCAGGGGCTCGTCGAGCGCTTCGGCTCGAACTGGCGCGTGCTGCTCGCGCACCTCACGCTCTTCGGCTACATCTACCCCGGCGAGCGCCACCGCATCCCGAAATGGGTGATGGACAAGCTGATCGACCGGCTCACGGCGGAGACCATGATGCCGCCCGAGGAGGATCCGCACGTCTGCGCCGGCACGCTGCTGTCGCGCGAGCAATACCTGCACGACGTGGAACGGCTGGGCTACGTGGACGGCCGGCTCACGCCCGCGAGCACCATGACGCCGCGCGACGTGACGGTGTGGACGGAGGCGATCCCCGCGCGGCAGGCACCACAATAGCCGGATGGCTCCCATCGACCTGAAACAGATCGCCGAGTCGGCGATGCGCACGCGTGGCCTGCTGCCGACCTTCACGCCGCAGGCCGTGCGCGAGGCGGAAACGGCGCGCCCCGCGCCCGCGGATTCCACCGCGCCGGTGCGCGACCTGCGCGCGATGCCCTGGTTTTCCGTCGACAACGACGACACACGCGACCTCGACCAGCTGAGCGTGGCGCAGGCCCTGCCCGGCGGCGCGACGCGCCTGCTGGTCGCCATCGCCGACGTCGATGCGCTGGTGCGGCCCGACGGCGCGGTGAACGCGCACGCCGCGACCAACACGACCTCCGTGTACACCGCCGCCGGCGTGTTCCCGATGCTGCCGGAGATCCTCTCCACCGACCTCACCTCCCTGCACGAAGGCGAGGAGCGGCTCGCGGTCGTCGTGGACCTCCAGGTGCAGCCGGACGGGACCGTGGCGTCGTCGGAGGTGTACCGCGCCTGCGTCCTCAACCAGGCCAAGCTCACCTACGACGCGGTGTCCGCCTGGCTCGACGGCACGGGGCCCGCGCCCGCGCATCTCGCGCGCGTGCGGGGGCTGGAGGAGCAGCTGCGCATGCACGATGCAGTCGCCACGCAACTGCGGCAATGGCGCCAGCAGCGCGGCGCGCTCAACGTCAAGACCGCCTCATCGCGCCCGGTGTTCGAGCAGGGCGAGCTGGTGGACCTGCGCCCCGACGAGAAGAACCGCGCAAAAGACCTGATCGCGGACCTGATGATCGCGGCCAATGGTGCGACCGCGCGCTTCCTCGCGCAGCAGCAGTTTCCTTCGCTGCGCCGCCTGTTGCAGGCGCCGCGCCGCTGGGACCGCCTCGTCGCCCTGGCGGCGGGCCAGGGCGTGCAGCTGCCCGCGGCGCCGGACCCCGTGGCGCTCGACGCGTTCCTCCAGGCGCGGCGCGCGGCGGACCCGGAAGGGTTCGCCGACCTGTCGCTCTCGGTGGTGAAGATGCTCGGGTCGGGCGAGTACGCGGCTACCGCGCCGGGCGCCGCCGGGCCCGGCCACTTCGGCCTGGCCGTGGCGGACTATGCGCACTCCACCGCGCCCAACCGCCGCTATCCGGACCTGGTGACGCAGCGCCTGCTCAAGGCCGCGCTCGCGAGACGGCCGCCGCCCTATTCCGCCGAGACGCTGGCGGCGATCGCGAGCCATTGCACGCTGCAGGAGGACAACGCGGCCAAGGTCGAACGCCAGGTGCTCAAGGCCGCGGCTGCGTTCCTTCTCCAACACCGCATCGGCGAGCGCTTCGACGCGATCGTCACCGGCGCGGCGCCCAAGGGCACCTTCGTGCGGATCGCGCGGCCCATGGTCGAAGGCCGCGTGGTGCGCGGCTTCGAAGGGCTCGACGTCGGCGACACGGCGCGCGTGCGTCTGGTGGCGGTCGATGCGGCGCAGGGCTACATCGACTTCGAGCGCGCCTAGTCCCGGGCTACTTCTTGCCCAGCCCCATGCGCGCGGCGCCTTCGGTGTAGAGCTTCGTCTTGCCGGCCATGAAGCCATCCATCTCCTCGACGCCGACGTTCACCAGCTCGAAGCCGTTCTTCGCCGCGAGCTCCTTCATCTCGGCGTCGTTGTTCAGGCCGCGCCACAGGTCCGACAGGCGCTTGCGCGCTTCGGGCGAGGTGGACTTCGGCACGCCGATGCCGCGGTAGGCGCCGTCGACCCAGTCGACGCCGAGCTCCTTGAAGGTCGGCACGTCGGGCATCAGCGGGTGGCGCCTGTCCATCGCCACCGCGAGCGGGCGGATGCGCTCCCGGTTCGTGATGGCGAAAGGCGTGTACGTCATCGCGCCGTCGACCTGCGCGCCCATCACGGACGTCGCCATGTCACCCGTGCCCTTGAAGGGGACGTACAGCGTCTGGATGCCGAAGGCGGCGTCGAGCCGCTCGTGCGCCGCATGGTTGGCGGAGAACTGGCCCGAGCCACCCAGGCTCAGCTTGCCCGGGCTCGCCTTCGCGGCCTTCACGAAGTCCTGGAAGGTCTTGATCGGGCTGGACGAGGGCACCACGAGGATGTCCGGCGTGAAGTGGAACCAGTACACCGGCGTCACGTCCGCCGTCTTGTATTGCACCTGGCCTTCGATCGGCTGGAAGACGATGTGCGGCAGGTTCACGCCCACCACGTTCAGGCCGTCGCCCGGCAGCTGGTTCATCTGCGACCACATCAGGGCGCCGCCGGCGCCCGCCTTGTACTGGATGATGGTGTCGATGTTCGCGCACTTCTTGCGCAGCACGACCTGCTGGTGGCGCGCCGACAGGTCGGACTCGCCGCCGGGCGGGAAGGCCTGCCAGTAGTTGACGTTCTTCTCCGGGCAGGGCACGGATTGCGCGTGGGCGAAGGGCGCGAGGGCCGCGAGCGCGAGGGCGCCGATGAACTTTTTCATGTCTGTCTCCTTGGTAATCGTTGAACTGCTTACGACTTCAATCGCTGACACACGGCGTCCGTCACCATGGCCGTGGTCGCCTGGCCGCCGAGGTCGCCGGTGTGCAGGCCCTTGTCCGCCGTGACCGATTCGATCACGCGCATGAGCCGCGCGGCCGCATCGTTTTCCCCCAGGTGCTCGAGCAGCATGACGCAGCTCCAGAAGGTGCCCACGGGGTTGGCGAGGCCCTTGCCCATGATGTCGAAGGCGGAGCCGTGGATCGGCTCGAACATGCTCGGGTAGCGGCGCTCCGGGTCGATGTTGCCGGTGGGCGCGATGCCCAGGCTGCCGGCGAGCGCCGCCGCGAGGTCGCTCAGGATGTCCGCGTGCAGGTTGGTGGCCACCAGCGTGTCGAGCGACGCGGGGCGGTTGACCATGCGCGCCGTGCACGCGTCCACGAGTTCCTTGTCCCACTTCACGTCCGGGAACTCCTTGCTCACCTGCAGGGCGATCTCGTCCCACATCACCATCGCGTGGCGCTGGGCGTTGGACTTGGTCACCACCGTGAGCAGCTTGCGGGGACGCGACTGCGCGAGCTTGAAGGCGAAGCGCATGATGCGCTCGACGCCCGCGCGGGTCATCATGCTGACGTCGGTCGCCACCTCGATCGGGTGGCCTTGATGCGCGCGGCCGCCGACGCCGGCGTATTCGCCTTCCGAGTTCTCGCGCACGATCACCCAGTCCAGGTCTTTCGCGGTGCAGCGCTTGAGCGGCGCGTCGATGCCGGGCAGGATGCGCGTGGGGCGCACGTTGGCGTACTGGTCGAAACCCTGGCAGATCTTCAGGCGCAGGCCCCACAGCGTGATGTGGTCGGGGATGTGCGGATCGCCCGCCGAGCCGAACAGGATCGCGTCCATCTTGCGCAGCGGCTCCAGGCCATCGTCCGGCATCATCTTGCCGTACGCGCGATAGTAGTCGCCGCCCCAGTCGAAGGACGTGAACTCGAAGCGGAAATCCGCGCCCGAGTCCGCCAGCGCCTGCAGCGCCTTCTGCCCGGCGGGCACCACTTCCTTGCCGATCCCGTCGCCCGGGATGCAGGCGATCCTGTATGTCTTCATGGCCACTCCTGTGTTGGAAGGACTGTAGGCCGGCCCGCGCCGCGGATCCGGAGGCAGAATTCAATCCATTCTCAACCGGGGATTCACCAATGAGCCGCAACACCTCCTCCCAGGACATGCAGTTCTTCGCGCAGCTCATCCGTTGCGCGAGCCTGGCCGCGCTGGCGCGCGAGCTGCAGGTGACGCCCGCCGCGGTGAGCAAGCGCCTCACCTCGCTGGAGGCGCGCCTGGGCGTGCCGCTGCTCAACCGCACCACACGGCGGCTGTCGCTCACCGAGCAGGGCCGCACCTACCTCGACAGCGCGCGGCGGATCCTTGAGGAAATCGAGGCGGTGGAAAGCGGCCTGCAGGCGGCGCGCGCGCAGCCCGCGGGTTTGCTGCGCGTGAACGCGACCCTGGGCTTCGGCCGCATGCAGGTCGCGCCGGCGATCGCGAGCTTCTCGCGCAAGTACCCGCGCGTGGAAGTGCAGCTGCAGCTGACCGCCAGCCCGCCGCCGATCGTGGACGAGGCCTACGACGTGGGCATCCGCTTCGGCGAGCCGCCGGACTCGCGCCTCGTCGCGCGGATGCTCGCCCCCAACCGGCGCCTGCTGTGCGCGTCGGCCGCCTACCTCGCGCGCGCCGGCACGCCGCGCAACCCCCAGGAGCTCGCACGCCACAACTTCATCTCGATCCGGCAGGCGGACGATGCGCAGGGCCTGCTGCGGCTCACGAGCGGCCGGCGCACCGAGACGGTGAAGGCGCACGGCAACCTGAGCACCAACGACGGCGAAGTCGCCGTCGGCTGGGCGCTGGCCGGGCTGGGCGTCGTGCTGCGCGCCGAGTGGGACGTCGCGCGCTACCTGCGCAGCGGGCGGCTACAGCCAGTGCTGGAGAACTGGCAGACGCCGCCGGCGGACATCCATGCGGTGTATCCCCTGCAGCACGCGAAGACCATGCGCGTGCAGGCCTTCGTCGAGCACCTGTCGCGCTACTTCGCGGGCTGAGGCGAGAGCGCCGACTTCGGGCACATGACGTGGATGCCCTTGTGCTCGTTGACAAGTTGCGAGACGCGCACGTCCGCGACCAGGCTCATCAGCATCAGGGCGCGCGGGCGCGACAGGCCCGTCTCCTGCACCAGGCGATCGACCATGCGGCGCAGTGCGTCCTTCGCTGCAGTGTCGAGGTCCGGGTCCATGCCCATGGTGACGAGATGCGTGGGCGTCTCCGCGGCCGGGTAGTCGAGGCGCAGGTCCTTGCGCAGGTGGATCTCGAAGGTGCCGGTGAGGGCGGTCTCGATGGCCGTCGTGCACACCTCGCCGTCGCCCTGCACCGCATGGCCGTCGCCCACGGAGAAACCCGCGCCTTCGTTGAACACGGGCAGGTACAGCGTGGCGCCGGGGATGAGCTCCTTGTTGTCCAGGTTGCCGCCGTGCGCGCGCGGCTGGATCGAGGAGATCGAGCCCCAGGCCTTCGGCGGCGACACACCCATCACGCCGAAGAAGGGACGCAAGGGAATCTCGAGGCCCCAGGGCAGCGTGCCCACGTTCCGCTCGCCGTCCAGGCGCGTGATGATCTGCTCGAACGCGTCGATCTCGCCCGGCAGCGCGCCCGCGAGCGGACGCACGAAGGTATAGCCCCAGTCCTGGCGCAGCCGCACGTCGAGGATGCGCACTTCCAGCACGTCGCCCGGCATCGCGCCGCGAACGCCGACGGGACCGGTGAGGATGTGGCCGGGCAAGCGCCGCTGCGATTTCTCGTGCACGTGCAGAAGTTCCGGCGGCACGTGGAAGCCCTCGCCCGGCAGGTTCGCGGGGCCGCCGGACAGCGCCTCGATCGTGACGCTGTCGCCGCTGTCGATGGTGATGGCGTGCGGCAGCGCCGCGTCGAACCAACCCCAGTGGACCGACTCGGGGGAAGACTTCAGGTGGTGATGCATGGTGCGGCTAGCTTAGCCCACCGCGAACGCCTCGCGGAAGGCGTCGCAGAAGGCGGGCGAGCCGCCGAGCGTGAGCGTCAGCGTCACGCGCGCGCTGCCGGGGCCGGGCGAGAGCTCGACCGTGCCGCGTTGCGCATCGAAGGAGACATCGAGCGCATCGTCCGGCTCGGCGACACCCTGCAATTCGAAATCCCATTCGCCTTGGTCGGCCTCCGCCGCCGCAGCGCCGAAGGAGCGCACGGCCCAGCGCAGGACTTCGCTGATCTCGGCGAGCAAGGCAGGCAACCGTTCGGGCAGCACCGAAGCCATGGCGTCGAAACTTCCGCGCCCGGATTCTTCGTCGCTGAAGTCGAAGTCGAGATAGAGAAGCGGCATGACCCCTTCAGGCATCGCGGCGGGAGGCACGCAGCGGCTTGAGCAGGTCCTGCAGCCCGTTGTGGTCGATCTCGTGCATCAGCGCCAGCAGGCGGCCGAGGTCGCCCGGGGGAAAGCCCTCGCGCGCGAACCAGTTCAGGTAGTTGCCCGGGAGATCGGCGATCGGCGTGCCCTTGTACTTGCCGTAGGGCATCTCGGTGCGCAGCAGGCGCAGCAGTTGCTCGGAGTCGTGCATTCCCCCATTGTGGCGCGGCGCCGACTACCATTGGCGCCCATGGTGACCGACACGTCCAGCGAACTGGGCCGCCCGCCGCAGGGCTGGCGCCGCCGCATGCACGAGGTGATCTTCCAATCGGAAACACCCGCCGGACGCGCTTTCGACAAGGTCATCATCGCCGTCATCATCGTGAGTGTCGCGGTGGTGATCGCCGACAGCGTGCAGAGCCTCAACCGGCGGTATCGACTCGCCTTCGACATCGCCGAGTGGTGCTTCACGGCGCTCTTCACGCTCGAATACATCGCGCGCATCCTGAGCGTGCAGCGGCCGCTGCGCTACATGCGCAGCTTCTTCGGCATCGTGGACCTGCTGTCGGTGCTGCCCACCTACCTCGCGATCTTCTTTCCCGAGGCGCAGGCGCTGATCGACGTGCGCATCCTGCGCCTGCTGCGCATCTTCCGGATCTTCAAGCTCGCCGACTACGTGGCCGAGTACCAGATGCTTGGCGACGCGCTGGCCGCGAGCCGCCGCAAGATCCTCGTGTTCCTCTCGGCGGTGTTGATGGTGGTGCTGATCGTCGGCACGCTGCTGTACGTCGTGGAAGGGCCGCAGCATGGCTTCAAGGACATCCCCACGTCCGTGTACTGGGCGATCACGACCATCACCACGGTCGGCTTCGGCGACCTCACGCCCAAGACCGAACTCGGGCGCTTCATCGCATCGATCATGATGCTGATCGGCTGGGGAACGCTCGCGGTGCCCACGGGCATCGTGACGGCGGAAATCGCGGTGCGGCGCCGCGGCGACCTGCCGGCGCCCCGCACCTGCCATGCGTGCGGCGCCCCGGCCGCGTCGCCCCAGGCGCGCTTTTGCGAGATGTGCGGCGCGCCGCTCTCCACGGCCGCCGCCGATGCGTCCTGAAACGTAACTTCACCGCTGCTTTGCAGCCGGGCGTCCGCTGGGACGCCCCGGCGCGCGTTGTATGCGCATCGCCTGCCGGCGAGGAGATGCGAGATGACACAGCAGTCCCGGTCAACCAGCTTCTTTTTGTGCTTCCGGTCCCTGTACCAGAGCGGGCGGGGCTTTTCCTTTCCTTGCGACGACCGCGGCCGCGTGGACCTGGACGGCCTGAGCGAAGTCAGCCGAAACAACTACCTGTACGCCCGCGCGATGATCGGCCGGGAACTGGCTTTCCCGGCGGTGGAGGCGGCGGACCCGCACTGAGTCCGCCCGGCTCGTTCAGTGCGTTTTTGACGGCTGCTCGCTCAACACCTTCAGCAGCACCTTGGCCGCCTCGGCGGACGAAGCCGGGTTCTGGCCCGTCACCAGCAGCCCGTCGGTTTCCACGTGCGAGGACCAGTCGGCGCCCTGGCTGTAGTGGCCGCCCGCAGACTTGAGCATGTCCTCGACGAGGAAGGGCACGACCTTCGTGAGGCCGACCGCCTCTTCCTCGCTGTTGGCAAAACCGGTCACCCGTTTGCCCTTCACCAGGGGGGACCCATCGGGGGCCTTCACATTCTTCAACACGCCCGGCGCATGGCACACGGCGGCGACGGGCTTGCCGGCGGCGAGCGTGGCCTCGATCAGCGATTGCGACTCGCGGCTTTCCGCGAGGTCCCACAAGGGGCCGTGGCCGCCGGGATAGAAGACCGCGTCGTAATCGTCCGCCCGCACCGACGCGAGCCGGCTCGTGGACGCCAGCGCCTGCACGGCCTCCTTGTCGGCGCGAAAGCGCTTCGTGTCGGCGGTCTGCGCGTCGGGCTCGTCGCTCTTCGGATCGAGCGGCGGCTGGCCGCCCGCGGGCGACGCGAGCGTGATGTCGGCCCCTGCGTCCTTGAAGACGTAATAAGGCGCCGCGAATTCCTCGAGCCAGAAGCCCGTCTTCTTGCCCGTATCGCCCAGGCGGTCGTGCGAGGTGAGAACCATCAGAATCTTCATGTGCGTGACCCCGTGAATTGCATGTCGATTCATCGTAAGGGAAGCGGAGGCGGCTGAGCTTGGGAAATTTCGCGCGGCACAATCACCCCATGACATCCCCCGAAGACGATACTCAACAGGAAGCCATCCACGAGGCGCGCCTCTGGCAGGACAACGGCTGGACCGCGCGCGTCATCAAGAACGAGGACGACGACGGCTGGGCTGTTTCCATGACGCCCGACGGCCAGGCCGAACCCGCGCTGGTCGGCCCGTGGACCATGGGCCGCGACAAGAAGAATCCCAAACCGCTGGACACCTCCGCGTTCAACACCCTTGTGAAGACCGCCGCGGAATTCGTGCGCCGCCACGAGCAGCAGCTCCATGCGACGCTGCACCAGCAGATCGCGATCACCCACCACGGCGAGCGCGTCAGCGTCACGCTGGACATCGAGCCCGACGAGGAGAACCCCACGGCGATGCTGCGCGCGACGGACGCATCCGGGGAGGTGCTCGGGGAAGCGCGCGTATCGCCCGGCTTCAAGCTCACGCGCGCCAGCGCGAGCGCCTGGGGCGAGGCGCGGTTCAGCCCGCAAGCGGTGCGCTGA
Organism: Caenimonas aquaedulcis; assembly: GCF_015831345.1. NCBI lineage: Bacteria > Pseudomonadati > Pseudomonadota > Betaproteobacteria > Burkholderiales > Comamonadaceae > Caenimonas > Caenimonas aquaedulcis. The sequence goes on from NZ_JADWYS010000001.1 coordinate 2,178,226, forward strand.
GCGCGAAAGGTTACTTCTCGTCGTCCGGCAGCGGCGTGCCGGAGATGCGCGCATACAGGCGCGCGACGGATGCGTCGTCGTCCGCGCCCATGCCCGCGCCCGCGGTCGCGAGGAACATCTGCAGGGCCGCGGCGGCGAGCGGCACCGGGAATCGCGCCGAGCGGGCCATGTCCTGCACGATGCCCAGGTCCTTCACGAAGATCTCGACCGAGCTGCGCGGCGTGTAGTCGCCGTCCAGCACGTGCGGCACGCGGTTCTCGAACATCCACGAATTGCCGGCCGACGCGGTGATCACCTCGTAGACCTTGCGGATGTCCAGCCCCTGGCGCGCCGCGAAAGTGATCGCCTCCGACGCTGCCGCGATGTGCACGCCGGCGAGCAGCTGGTTGATCATCTTGAAGGCCGCGCCCTGCCCCGCTTCCGGCCCGAGCTCGTAGACCTTGCCCGCCATCGCGTCGAGCGCGGGCCGGGCTTTTGCGAAGGCCGCTTCGCTGCCGGACGCGAGGAAGACGAGCGATCCTTCGGCGGCGCGCACCGCGCCGCCGCTCATGGGCGCGTCGAGGTAGAGGCGGCCCGTCGCCTCGAGGCGCCGGCCGAAGTCCTTCGCTTTCTCGGGGTCCATGGTGGCCGACGAGACGAAGACGGCGCCGGGCGCCATGGTTTCCGCGGCGCCGCCCGGGCCGAACAGCACCTGCTCGGTCTGCGCCGCGTTGACGACCACCGACACGACGACCGAAGCATCCTGCGCTGCCTGCGCGGGCGATGTCGCCCCGCGCCCGCCGGCTTCGGCCAGGCGCGTCACGGCGGCCTGGGCCACGTCGCAGCCCGACACGTCGAAACCGGCCTTGAGGAGCGAGCGGGCCATGCCCAGGCCCATGGAGCCGAGGCCGATGACGGCGACCCGGGCCGCTGCGGATGAGGTGTTCATCGAGGTTTTTCCTGGGGTGTGTTCAGTCCGGGACGAAGCGCGAGCTGAACCGCTGCGCATCGGCTTCCAGCTCGAAGGTCACGAGCTGCCCGTTCTTGCCGTCGGCCAGCCGGTGCGCGGCGAACAGGCTCCACCTGCCTCTCGGGTCGTAGCTCGGCGGATCGACGATCGCATAGGGATGCGGCACGAAGACTTCATGCAGGAAGATTTCGCGCACGCGGTTGCGCGGCGAGGGATACAGCTTGTAGGTGCCGGTAGTGATGGAGGCTTCGGCCATGCCTGCACTGTAAGTGAACCCGCCGCGGGGGGACAATAAGCCTTTCACCGCCCCACGGAACACCATCGTGCCCTCTCCCTCCCCCTGGCCCGGCAAAGTCATGGCCGTGCTGCGCGCGGGCAACCCCGCGGCGGCGATCGCCCAGATCAAGGTCGCGCCCAGCGTGCGGGACCTGCGCGCGCTCGAGAAAGCGCTGGCCGCCGCCAGGCTCAACGGCAAGTGGCGCGATGTCGACCTCGCGATCACCGAAAGCCTGGAAGCACTGTCCGCGCCGCGCCTGCATCGCTCGCCATGAGCGAACCCTCCTTCGCCTCTCTCGGGCTCTCCGGCACGCTGGCGGCCGCGTGCAAGGATGCGGGCTTCGACACGCCCACGCCCATCCAGGTCCAGGCGATCCCGCCGCTGCTGCAAGGGCGGGACCTGCTCGGCCTCGCCGCCACCGGCTCGGGCAAGACGGCCGCCTTCGCGCTGCCGTTGCTGCAGCGCCTGGCCGCGGGAAAGCACCTCGCGCCGCGCCGCACGCGCGTGCTCGTGCTGGTGCCGACGCGCGAGCTCTCGGCGCAGGTGGGCGAAGTGTTTCGCGTGCTGGGCGCAGGGGCCGCGCATCGCCTGAAGATCGCCGTGCTCTTCGGCGGCGTATCGGTCAATCCGCAGATGATGAACCTGCGCGGCGGCGCCGATGTGGTGGTCGCCACGCCCGGGCGGCTGCTCGACCTGCTCGAGCGAAACGCACTGCGGCTGGACGCCGTCGAATCGCTCGTGCTCGACGAAGCGGATCGCCTGCTCGACCTCGGCTTCAGCGCGGAGCGCGAGCGCGTGCTCGCCGCGCTGCCCGCGAAGCGCCAGACCCTGATGTTCTCCGCAACCTTCCCGCCCCAAGTGGAGGCGCTGGCCGCCAGCCTGCTGCACGAAGCGATTCGCATCGACGTGGCGACCGAGCCCGGCGCGGAGCCGGCGATCGTGCAACGCGTGATCGCGGTCGACGCGAAGCGCCGCACGGAACTCCTGCGCCATCTCGTCCAGGAAGGGAAGTGGGAGCGCGTGCTGGTGTTCGTGGCGACGCGCTACGCAGTCGAACTCGTCGCGGGCAAGCTGTACGACCGGGGCGTCTACGCCGTGCCGCTGCACGGCGACATGAGCCAGGGGCGGCGCACCGAGGTGCTGCAGGACTTCAAGGATGGCCGCTGGGACGTGCTCGTCACCACCGACCTCGCGGCGCGCGGCATCGACATCCCGGGCCTGGCGATCGTCGTGAACTACGACCTGCCCCGCTCGCCGAACGACTATGTCCATCGCATCGGCCGCACGGGCCGCGCAGGCGCGGCGGGCATGGCGGTGAGCTTCGTGAGCGCTGCCACCGAGGCGCACTTCCGCCTCATCGAGAAGCGCCAGCACATGACGCTGCCACGCGAGCAGGTGCCGGGCTTCGAACCCGTGGATATCGCTCCCGAGCCGCTGCCGGGGGCTGCAGCGGGCGGCATCAAGGGCAAGCGGCCCAACAAGAAAGACAAGCTGCGCGCCGCTGGTACAAAATGAGCCCGCCCCCGGCCCGCGGGGGTCGAAGGCAGCACCATGAACGAAGCGCAGCTCAGGCGACTGGTCGATGACGTCCACGAGGGCCGCCTCGCGCGGCGCGGCTTCATCCAGCGGATGGTGTCGCTGGGCCTGACGGCGCCCATGGCGGCGCAACTCCTCCTGAACCCCGGCGAGGCGCATGCGCAGGCGCCCGCATCCGTCTACAAGCCCACGAAACGCGGCGGCGGCGGCGCGCTGAAGTGCCTCTTCTGGCAGGGCGCGACGCTGCTCAACCCCCACTTCGCTACGGGCAACAAGGACGCGGAAGGCGCGCGCGTGTTCTACGAACCGCTCGCGGCCTACGACGCCGAGGGCCTGCTCGTGCCCGTGCTCGCCGCGCAGATCCCGTCGCGCGCGAACGGCGGCCTCGCCGCCGACGGCAAGACGGTGACCTGGAAGCTCAAGCCCGGCGTCACCTGGCACGACGGCAAGCCCTTCACCGCCGACGACTGTGTCTTCAACTGGGAGTACTCGCGCGACCCCGCGACGGCCACCACGACCGGTGGCAGCTTCACCGGCTTCAAGGCCGAGCGCGTGGACGACCTCACGCTGCGCATCACCTTCGACAAACCCTCGCCCTTCTGGTCGCGCGCGCTGTGCACGGAGTCCTTGATCCCGAAGCATCTCTTTTCGGCCTACACCGGCGCGAAGTCGCGCGATGCGCCCGCCAACCTGAAGCCGGTCGGCACCGGCCCGTACAAGTTCGTGGACTTCAAGCCGGGCGACCTGCTGCGCGGCGCGCTCAACCCGAACTACCACATGCCCAACCGGCCGTATTTCGACACGATCGAGATCAAGGGCGGCGGCGACGCGACCTCCGCCGCGCGCGCGGTGCTGCAGACCGGCGAATACGACTACGCCTGGAACCTGCAGGTGGAAGACGAAGTGCTCAAGCGGATGGAAGACGGCGGCAAGGGCCGCGTCGTCATCACCGTCGCGGGCGACATCGAGTTCATGCAGCTCAACATGACCGACCCGTGGACGGAGGTCGACGGCGAGCGCGCGAGCATCAAGAGCAGGCACTTCGCCTTCAGCGACCTCGCCGTGCGCCAGGCGATGGCGCTGCTGGCGGACCGAAAGGGCATCCAGGACTTCATCTACGGGCGCACGGGGATCGCGACGCCCAATTACCTCAACGCGCCCTCGCGCTTTCGCTCACCGAACAACCGATTCGAATTCAACGTGGACAAGGCGAACGCGCTGCTGGAAGACGCCGGATGGAAGAAAGGCGCGGACGGTGTGCGCGCGAAGGGCGGGCGCAAGCTCAAACTCGTGTTCCAGACGTCGGTCAACGGCATCCGCCAGAAGGAGCAGGCGGTCATCAAGCAGGCCTGCCAGAAGGCCGGCATCGACCTGGAGCTGAAGTCGGTGAGCGGCTCCGTGTTCTTCTCGACCGACCTCGCGAACCCCGACACCAACGGCAAGTTCTGGTGCGACATGCAGATGTTCACCTCGCTCGCCGGCGCCCCCGACCCCGCCCTCTTCATGAACCGCTTCACGCGCGCCGAGATTTCGCAGAAGGCCAACAAGTGGCAGGGCCGCAACCTCGCCCGCTGGCACAGCGACGCCTACGAGAAGCTGTACGCGCAGGCCGAATCGGAGCTCGACCCCGTCAAGCGCGCCGCGATGTACATCGCGCTCAACGACCTGGTGATCCGCGACGTCGCCGTGGTTCCGCTGATCAACCGCACGCGGGTCACGGCCGCCTCCACGAAATTGAAGCCGGTGATGAGCGGCTGGGACCTGGACTTCTCACAGCTGCACGACTGGTACCGGGAAGCCTGACCCGGCTGAACGCGGCAGCGACCGCGCGCGCAACTGCCCGCAGCCGGCGTCCACATCCTGGCCCGCGGAGTCCCGCAGTTTCGTCAGCACGCCCTTGCCGTGCAGTTCGCGTGCAAGCGCCACGGCCTTCTCCCACGCGGGACGGCGAAACGGCAGGTCCGGCACGGTGTTGTACGGAATCATGTTGAGCACCGCGCGCCGGCCCTTCAGCAGCCGCACGATGCCCGCGACTTCCTCCGCCGTGTCGTTCACGCCTTCGAGCAGCGTCCACTGCACCTGCATCGGATAGCCCGTCGCGCGCGCATAGGCGTCGCCTGCTTCGACGAGGTCGTCCGGCGAGATGCGCGGGGCGCGCGGGAGCAGCTCGGCGCGCAGGTCCGCGCGCGTGGTGTGCAGCGACAGCGCGAGCGCGGGCTTCACCGGGCCTTGCGGCAGGCGCTCGAACACGCGTTCGTCGCCGACCGTGGAGAAGACGAGGTTCTTGTGCCCGATGTTGCCCACGGTGCCCAGCAGTTCGATCGCCTCCATGACGTTCGCGAGGTTGTGCGCGGGCTCGCCCATGCCCATGAACACCACTTTCTTCACCGGCCGCAGCGTGCGGGCCAGCGCCACCTGCGCGACGATCTCTGCGCTGCCGACCTGCCGCAGCAAGCCGTCCTTGCCCGTCATGCAGAAGCGGCAGCCGACCGCGCAGCCGATCTGGCTGGACACGCACAAGCCGTCCCGCGGCAGCAGCACGCTCTCGCAGGTCTGGCCGTCGGCCAGCTGCACGAGCAGCCGCATCGAGCCGTCCTGCCCGGGATGCCGCGATGCGATACGGGCCAGGCCCGAGAGCTCGGCCTCGATCCCCGGCAGCGCGGCACGCAGCGTTTTGGGCAAAAAGTCATCGATGTCGCGCCTGCCGCTGTCCTGCGGCAGGGCCTGCGCCCACAGCCGCAGCACGCGCTGCGCGTGGCCGGGTTTGGCCCCGGCCGCACGCAGGCTCTCGCGGAAATGGCCGATCGTCGTCATCGCGCGAGCTTACCGCGCGCGGCGGCGGCTCAGGCGCCGGTGTCGAACAGGTCCGCGTGCGCGCCCATCAGCGACAGGGAGGCGATCGTCACGTTCGTCACCGCATGCGCGGCCAGCGAAGCCGCGTCGTTGCCGGCGAGGTCCTGGATTGCGCGCGTGTCGTTGCCGGAGGTCGGGTCGGTGTACGCCACGGTGACGACCTGGCCGTTCGTCGCGGCCGTCGTCAGCGTGAGGGACACTGTCTTGGCGGCGGCGTTGACGCTCACCGCGGTCACCAGGTCGACGACGCCCGCCACCTTCACCGCGAAAAAGCCCGGCAGCGGCGCGTGGCTGCCCACGCCGTCGAGGTTCGTTGCATCGGTGTAGGTCATGACCAGCGTCGCGCCGTTGACCGACGCGCTCGCGAACACCGGCTTGGCGGTGTCGGGCGTGTCGTTCGTCACGGCGGTGGCCGGCAGCGTCGCCGCGTCGTTGCCTGCGACGTCCTGCAGCGCGTGCCTGTCGTTGCCGCCGGTCGGGTCGGTGTAGGCGACGGTCACGGCGTCGCCGAACTCCGCCGCGCTCGCGAGCGTCAACGTCACGGTGCCGTCGGCGGCGTCGACGTGCAGCGAATCCACGGCGACGGCCGAGCCCCCCACGTTCACCGCGAAAGCGGTGGGCAAGGGTGCGCCATCGGCATCCAGCGCATGCTTTTCGATGTAGCTGAGCACGAGCGTGTCGCCCACGATCGTGGCTTCGTCGAACACCGGCGCGGTCGTGTCCACGGTGATGTTGTCGACGTCGGTGGCGGCGAGCGTCGGCGCGTCGTTGCCCAGGGTGTCCTGCAGGGCGGCCGCATCGTCCGCGTTGCTGGGGTCGTGGTAGGCGATGGTGACTTCCTGCGCGTCCGTCACGGGGGCAGCGAGCAGGAGGATCACTTCGTTCGCGGGCGGATTCACCTGCACTTCGCTGATCGCGACAGCCACGCCGTCCACCTTCACGGTGAACGCGCCCACGAGAGGCGGGTGCTCGACGTCGAGCTGGCCTGCGTCGTCGTAGGTCATGACGAGCACGTTGCCGTCGATGTTGGCGGAGACGAATTCCGGACCGGTCGTGTCGGGCACCTCGACGGTGTTGTTGGTCACCGCGGTGGCGGCGAGGCTCGCCGCGTCGTTGCCCACCGAGTCCTGGATCGCCTTGGCGTCATCCGCGGCCGTCGGGTCGGTGTACGCCACGGTGACGGCATCGCCGAACAGCACGGCCTTGGCGAGCGTGAGCGTCACGGTGTGCGCGGCCGAATCGACGGCCACGGTCTGCACCGCGCGCGCCGCGCCCTTCACCGTGACCGCGAAGTTGGCCGCGACCGGGCCGTTCACCGCATCGAGCCCGTTCAGGTCGGCGTAATGCAGCACCAGCGTCGCACCGTCGACGTCGGCGCCCTGGAACACAGGCGCATGCAGGGCGTCCTGCAATTGCTCGAGCGACGAGCCGCTCAGCGCGTCGTTGACGGAGAACTCGCGCGCGATGTCGGTCCAGTGCTTCCACTGGGCGAGCGTCGCGCCCCAGGTCGGGTTGTCCGCGGGTACGTTCTCGAGCGCCTGCAGTGCTTCCAGCACCACCTGGCCGGCGGGCACGCCATGGTCGATGCGGTCGGCCATCCAGTTGAGCGCCCACAGGTGCGCGGGCTCGTTCACCGTGAAGCCGGGGATGAACTTGGAGAGGAAGGCATTCGCGAACGCGTAGCCGCCCTGGTCGGTCGGGTAGAGCGTCCTGAAATAGGTGGACTGCCCCAGGTCGATCGCGAGCTGGAGTTCGCCACGGGCGTTCAGCTGCAGGACGAGGGGGTCGAGGAAGGACTTGCCCGGCGCGGCGCCGAACATGCCTGTGACGAGTTCAAGAACGATTTCCTGGCTGGTCGTTGCCATGTGGGATTCCCTGGGAATGAAACGAATCGGCCACTGTAGACGAACTCGGCAGTGGTGTCACCGCTTGTTACAGACGCACCCGGGCGGCGTAGGATGGGCGATGTCACAAACGCGGGCACTTGCGCGTCTTCGTTCCATGAGCACCGAACCCGACCCTTTCGCGGCGTTGCGCCCCCGCCTCTTCGGCATCGCCTACCGGATGCTCGGCACGCGTGCCGATGCGGAAGACGTGTTGCAGGACGCCTGGCTGCGCTGGAGCCGCGCGGACGCCGGCGAATTGAAGTCGCCGGAGGCCTGGCTGGTGACGGTGGTGACGCGCCTTTCCATCGACCGGCTGCGTGCCGCGAAGACGGAGCGCGCGGCCTACACCGGCTGGTGGCTGCCCGAGCCGCTCGTGGCCGAACTGGACGAGAACACGCCCGAATCCGCGGCCGAACTGGCGAGCGACGTGTCCGTCGCGCTGATGTTCGTGCTGGAGCGCCTCTCGCCCGAAGAGCGCGCGGCCTTCCTGCTGCGGCAGGTGTTCGATCACGACTATGCGGAGATCGCGTCGCTGCTCGGCAAGACCGAGGCCGCCTGCCGCCAGATCGTGCACCGGGCGACCGGGCGCGTGCAGCAGGAACGCCCGCGTTTCGACGTGCCGCGCGAGGCGCATCGCCGCGTGCTGGAGAAATTCATGGCGGCCGCGCGCAGCGGCGAGCGCAGCGCGATCCGCGCGATGCTGGCGGAAAACGTCGAGCTCGTGGGCGACGGCGGTGGCAAGGCGAGCGCCTTCGCGCAGGTGATGCGCGGTGCCGACCGTCTCGCGAACCTGTTCCTGGCCAGCGCCCTGCGCATGGGCGACCGGCTGGTCTACCGCATCGCCACCATCAACGGGCAGCCCGGCCTGGTGCGCTACTTCGACGGGCAGGTCGAGTCCGTCCTGAGCTGCGAGACCGATGGCGAGCGCGTCGTGGGCATCTATGCCATGCGCAACCCGGACAAGCTCGCAGGCGTGCCGCCGCTGCACTGAAGCACCCGGGGTTGTCACAAGCGCGAGCGTCGGCGCGTCTTGTTCGTATCGGAGGCCGCACGGTGCGGCTTCCGCAACACGAAAGGCATCCCATCATGACGACGCTCCACGCACGCCTCCCCTATTTCCAGCTCGCGCCCAAGGCCTTCCAGGGCATGCTGAACGTCTCCGCCGCCGTGCGCCGCGACCTGCTCGGCGCGCGCCTGACCGACCTCGTCTTCCTGCGCGTCTCGCAGATCAACGGCTGCGCCTACTGCATCGACATGCACTGGCGCGACCTGGTCAAGCTCGACGCCGACCCGCGCCACCTCAACACCGTGGCGGGCTGGCGCGAGTCGCCCTTCTTCAGCGACCGCGAACGGGCCGCGCTGAACTGGGCAGAGGCGGTGACCTCGCGCTCGCACCACGCCACGAACGATGAAGAGTTCGCGCGGCTCAGGACGCAGTTCAGCGACGAGGAGATCGCCGAACTGGGCTTCGCGATCTCGGTCATCAACGCATGGAACCTCTTGAACCTGGGCTTCCGCAACCCGGTCCCCGGGAAAGCCTGAGCCGGCCACGTGCGCGGGGCGACAATGCCCCATGCACTTCCAGCCCCTTCTCGACGACATCGCCGCCACGCTGCGCCCCGAGCTGGGCCGCGGCGGCCAGGTGGCGAGCTACATCCCCGCGCTCGCCCGCGTGCCCGCGGCGCAGTTCGGCATCGCCCTGCGCACCTGCGACGGCGAGGAGGCGCAGGCCGGCGACAGCGGCACGCCGTTTTCCATCCAGAGCATCTCCAAGCTGTTCTCGCTCGCCCTGGCCATGCGCGAACTGGGCGACACCCTCTGGGAGCGCATCGGCCGCGAGCCGTCGGGCAACCCGTTCAACTCCCTGGTGCAACTCGAGGCGGAGCACGGCATCCCGCGCAACCCCTTCATCAATGCCGGCGCCCTGGCCGTCACGGACAGGCTCGTGAGCCGGTGCGACGCGAAGGCCCGGATGCTGGCGCTGCTCTCCAGCCTGTGCGGCGAGCCGGTGGGCTTCGACGCGGAGGTGGCCGCGTCCGAGGCGGCGACGGGCTTTCGCAACGTGGCGCTCGCCAACTTCATGAAGAGCTTCGGCCGCATCGACAACGACGTGGGGCCCGTCCTCGATGCGTACTTCCATGATTGCGCGATCACGATGAGCTGCGTGCAGCTCGCGCGCGCGGCGGGCTTCCTGTGCCGCGACGGCGCGCATCCGTACACGGGCGAGCCGGTGCTCAACGAACGCCAGACGCGCCGCGTCAACGCGCTGATGCTGACCTGCGGCACCTACGACGCGGCCGGCGAGTTCGCCTTTCGCATCGGGCTGCCATGCAAGAGCGGCGTCGGGGGCGGCATCGTGGCCGTCGTGCCAGACCGGCTCACGCTGTGCGTGTGGTCGCCGGCGCTGGAGCCGAGCGGCAATTCCCTGCTGGGCATGAAGGCGCTGGAGCTCTTTGCGGCGAAGACGGGCTTGTCGATTTTCTGAGGCGCGCTACAGTGCCGCCATGAAGCAGCTCCCCACGTTCGCGCAGTTCCAGTCGGGCGCCCTCGCCCGCGGATTCGACGAGGTCCTGGAGCGCGTGTGGAAACCGGGCACGGTGCTGGAGACGCACACCCACCCCTTCGAAGCCGATGCGCTGGTCGTGCAGGGGGAGATGTGGCTGGGAGAGAACGGCGTGGAGCGGCGGCTGTTGCCCGGGGATACCTTCCACCTCGCGCCCGACACGCCGCACACGGAGCGTTATGGCGCTTCGGGCGCGACTTACTGGGTCGCGCGGAAGTCCTGAGCGCGGCCCCCGAACGCGATCAATCGCCCCAGGGCTGCACGTCGCCCGCGCCGACGCGGGCCTTGCCGGCGGGTTCCGCCGTGAACATGGATTCGTAGCCCTCCGAGTCGGTGACCCGGATGGACAGCAGGCGCGGGTCGATCGAAGGTTGCACGCCCAGGACGAGGAAAAAGGTCTGTCCCTCGTCGCCCGGCGGGTCTTTCAGCAGGTACTGGCCCAGCACCAGTTGGCCGAAGGTGGTCCCCTCGGTCTCGATTGCGGTGGCGTTCCCGTATCCCATCGAACCCATTCTAGGAACGCGCGCGGCGGCCCCTTGTCAGCCGCCGCCTCATGAATGGATCAGCCGCGATGCCCCGGCCAGGGCCGGTTCACTTCGGGTCGCTCACGCCGCCGTGGCCCTTGCAGCCCGCGGCACCCTTGACGGTGTGACGGCCGTCCGCGCAGCGCGTGATGACGGCCTGGCGTGCCTTGCGGCCGGTGGCCTTCACCTTGCGCCCGGCCTTGCGCACTTCGCTGCCCGCTTCGCGCTTGGCCTGCACGGCTTCGGTCTTGGCCTTCTGCGCCTTGTCGCCCGCCGTTTCCTGGGCGTGGGCGAGCGGCCACAGGGCCAGGGTCATGGCGATCGCGGCGATGATTTGCTTCATGGTTGTCTTTCGGTGGACATGGTTGGAAATTGCCGCCCGAAGTATTGCAGGTTTGGGGCTCAGGCAGGGCCCGCCCGGTGCCGCAGCGGCCACCAGGCCGCGGCAAGGCAGAGCAGGGCGAAGCACAGGAGCAGGCCGATGCGCGGCAGCATCAGCGCCGGCGTCGGGTCGCCCAGGAACACCGACTGCATGCCGTCCAGCGCCCACCCCATCGGGGACCATTCGGACACGCGCTGCAGGCCGGGCGGCATCAGCATGCGCGGCACCATCACCCCGGCGATCGCGCCCAGGACGACGTTCAGGCCGCCGCCGAGCGCCGCGGCGTGGTCGAAGCTCGTGCTGCGGGCCGCGATGAGCAATGCCAGGCCCACGGCGGCCGCGCTCGTGGCGAACACCATCGCGAGGAACCAGCCGGCCGAGACATCGAGGTGCAGGGCATCGCCGCCGAGCAGCGGCACCACCCAGCGGCCGACGACGATCATGAAAGCAAGCTGCACCCAGTTGAGGGCCATGAAGGCCAGCAGCTTGCCCCCGAGGATCGCCTGCGCATGCACGCCCATCGTCGCGAGCCGCGCGAGCGTTCCCTCGTTGCGCTCCTGGATGAGCACGCCCGCGATCGGGATCACGACGAAGAACATGCCGAACACCAGCCAGGCGGGCACGCTCTGCTGCACCGCCGTCATGGTGCGGCCCGATTCGATCTCGTAGAGGTAGCGCACCGCCGGGGCGCCCTGCGCCGACAACTGCTCCGGTTGCGCGCTATCGAGCAGCACGCTCGCGAACGGCCCGGCCTGCGCGGCCGCCATCTTCAGCTGCACCTGCAGCAGCGAGAACGTGAGCTCCGAGCGCAGCCGCGCCGCCGCGGCGGGTTGCACGAGGTTGCCGAGCCACAGCTCCAGCTGCTGCGGCCGCGGCCGCCCGTCCTCGCCGAGCAGCGGCGCGCGCACCACCACGCCCGCCTCGACCTGCCGCGCCTTCAGCGCCGCCTGCAGTTGCGCGCGCGAGGCGAAGCGCTCGCCGCCGTTGCGCTGCAGCCATTCGCGTGTCCATTGCGCCGCGATCTGCCCGGTGTCTTCCAGCACCCAGCCCGCCTTCGGCAGGTCGATGCGCGCGATCAGCGTGTTCTTGAGCGTGAACGACATCACCAGCACGAAGATCGCGGGCATCAGGAACAGCACGGCCAGCCCGTGCGGATTGCGCAGGAGCAGGCGCCACTCCTTCGCGGCGAGCCGCGCGACCTGGCGCAGCGCGTGGACGATGGGGGGCGTGCCGTGCATCGTCAGTCCCGCAGCCGGCGCTGGGTGTAGTGCATGAAGAGCGCCTCGAGGTCCGCGAAAGGCGCCTGTCCTTCGGGGCCGCGCAGCAGCGTCGCCAGGTCGCCGCTCGCGAGCACCCGCCCGTGGTCGAGCAGCAGGATGTGCGAGCACACCGCGCTCACCTCCTCCATGTAATGCGTGGCATAGAGCACCGACGTGCCCGCCGCCACCATGTCCCGCACGCGATCGAGCAGGAAGGCCCGCGATTGCGGGTCGACCCCGGCCGTCGGCTCGTCCAGCAGCAGCGCCGCCGGCTGCTGCAGCAGGGCGATGCCCAGGTTCAGGCGCCGCCGCACGCCGCCCGAGCAATGGCGGGCGCGACGCTGCGCGAACTCCTGCAGCATGCAGGTGTGCACCGCCGACTCGACGCGCCGCGCGGCCTCCTCGCCGGGGAGGTCCAGCATGCCCGCGAAGAAGCGCAGGTTCTCCATGCAGGTGAGCTCGGGATAGAACGCGTACTCCTGCGGCACCCACGCGACGGACTGCGAGGGTTCGCGCCGGATGCGGCCGCCCTGCGGCTGCCGCAAGCCGACCAGCAGGTTGATCAGCGTGGACTTGCCCGAGCCATTGGGGCCGAGCAGGCCGATGGCGTGGCCGCGCAGGAGCGTGAGATCGACGCCGCGAAGGGCCGGCTCGTCCTGGCCCGCGTAGCGGTAGGTGAGCTGCTCGGCCGCGATGACCGCGGCGCCCGCCGTCATTGCGCGGAAGCCTTGGTCGCGGCGCCCAGCATGTCGTGCGACCCGGCCGCTGCGCCGGCCGCATGCCTTCCCGGAAGGACCACAGCCGGATGCAGGCTGCGCCAGAGCCCGAGCGGCGCCATGCCGCTCAGGAGCAGCCGGCGCGCGACCATCACCACGATCTTGGCGATGTCGATGACGGGCCGGAAGTGGCTCGCGCGCGCATGCACCGGGTAGCGCCCCGGGATGGCCACGGCCAGCGTTTCGTGGCCGCGCGAGGCCGCCTCGATCAGGATCTCGCTTTCGAAGGTGAAGCGGCTGCCGCGCACGCGGCCCGACAGCGCGAGCCGCATGACCTCGCGCGGATACACGCGAAAGCCAGACTGCGAATCGGCGATCGGATGGCGCGCCGCCCACGAGATCCAGAAGCACGCGAACTTGTTGGCGCGATAGCGCGAAGGCGGGAACTGCGAGCGGTCATGCAGGCGCGAGCCGATGACGATCCTCTCAGGGTGGTGGCGCCAGGCGGCCAGCAGCACCGGCGCATCGGCGGCGTCGTGCTGGCCGTCGCCGTCGAGGGCGATGACGCACTGCGCGTCCTGCGAGAGCGCGTACTGGAACGCCGTGCACAGGCTCGCCGCCTTGCCCATGTTCTGCGGATGGCGGATGAGCCGGACCGGAAGGCCTTCGAGGCAGCGCGCGGTGCCGTCGCTCGAGCCGTCGTCCACGACGATGACGCGCGGGCATTGCGCGAGCGCTTCCTGCGCCAGCGTGCGGATCGTGCGTTCCTCCTGGTAGGCGGGGATCGCGATCCACACGCCCTCCCAGGCGGATGCGCCCGTCTCCTGTCGTATGGATTCCATATTCAGTAGAGGCCTCCGTTCACCCCGATCACCTGGCCCGTGACGTAGCTTGCGCCTTCCGAGGCCAGGAAGGCAACCACCGCGGCGACTTCCTCCGCGCGTCCGGCGCGGCCCGCGGGCACCAGCGCCTTGATCCGCTCCGGAGGAAACGCGTCCTGCGCCATGTCCGTTTCGATGACGCCGGGCGCCACCGCATTCACCGTGATGCCGCGCCCGGCGAGCTCCTGCGCGAGCGACTTCGTGGCGCCGTGCAGGCCCGCCTTGGCGGCCGCGTAATTGCCCTGGCCCTTGTTGCCCGCCTGTCCCGCCACCGAGCTGATGTTGACGATGCGCCCCCAGCGTGTACGGACCATGGGCATCAGCAGCGGCTGCGTCACGCGAAAGAATCCGTTGAGGTTCGTGTCGATCACGTCGAGCCAGGTCGCTTCGTCCATGCCGGCGAGCAGCGCGTCGCGGTGCATGCCGGCGTTGTTGACGAGGATCTGGATCGGGCCTGCCGCGAGGATCGACTCCGTCGCGTCACGCACCTGCCGCGAATCCGAGAGGTCGAACGCGACTGCCTGCGCGCCGTGCCCCGCTTCGGTGAGTTCGGCGACAAGCGCCTGCGCACGCTCCGTGCCGCGATGGGCATGCACGATGACATGCGCGCCCTGCGCCGCGAGCGCGCGGCAGATCGCCGCGCCGATGGCGCCGCTGCCGCCGGTCACGAGCGCGCGCCGCGTGGCGCCGTGGGCGGTGGCGCTCATCCCGGCGCCCCTTCCGTGAAGGCGACCATGAACCGTCCACTGGCGATGGGCTGGTCCCCCCGCACCTCGAACCGGTACAGGCAGCCGGTGGCGACGCGGCTTTCCAGGTCGGCGCGGACCGTGACGGGTGCGCCTCCGGATTCGAATGCGCACGCATGCATCTCGATGTCCATGAGCTTGGCGAGCATGCCGGGACGCGGCGCCTGGGCGCCATCGAGCAGTGCGCCATGCACCGCCGCGGCCTGCGCGGCATATTCGCAGGCGGCGATGGCGGGCACGCTGCCATCGCGCGCAAGCGGATGGGCCGCGGTGGGCGCGGCGCTGCTGCAGGCGATGTGCGTGGCATCCCAGCTCGAGACTTCGTCCAGCAGGCACATCGCGCCCGCATGGGGCACGACGCGTTCGATCTGTGCGCGGTCGAGCATCACGGCGCGGCCTTCGCCATGCATTGCAGGCGCAGCGTGCGCCCGCCGAGCGGATAGCCCCCGGCCGCTCCGGCGGCCGCGTCCATCAGCGACAGCGCGGCCAGCGCACGCGCGCTCGCATGCCCGGCCCACGCCGCCGGCATCCAGCCGGGAAGCGGCGAAGCCGGCTGCGCGCCGGCATCCTCCAGGCTCAGCGCAAACGATGCCAGCACCGGTGCGTCGCCACGCGGCGTTCCGCCGCTGACGATCCACGCGGCGGCGGTGCCTTGCGCAATGGGCAGCAGTTCGTTCAGGGGCGCCGTCATGGCGGGATCGTAGACCACGAGCAGCACGGGTTCGTTGTCCGCCAGCGCTTCCGTGACGGCGCACAGCAGGCCGCTCGCGAAGCTCTCCATGCCCAGGCTCACGACCGTCGCCGGCCGCCGGGTGCGCCATGCGATGGAGAAGTAGCCGGAGGGCGCATTCACCACCGAATTCGAGAAGAGCAGCGGCGAGACCTGCCGCGTGGTGGCCAGTGTCTCGAGCATCTGCTGGCAGACCTCGCCCGTGCCCTCGTCGGTGGCGAACACCGAACGCAGGTCCTGCGCGGCGAACGGGCTGCCCTGCAGCGCCTGGTCGATGCAGGCGAGCACCAGGCGCACCGCCTGGCTCGCGCGGCGGCGCTCCTGCGCGGGCAGCATCGCGGGGCTGGGCAGTTGCAGCGGCGCGGCCTCGTAGGAAGCGGCGCCGCTTGCGATGGCGCGCAGCATGGCCAGGGAGCCGATGCCCGGCGCGACGGCGCCCGCGGCGTGAAGGTGAAATTCGAGCGGCTTCATGTCATCGCGCCAGGCTGAAGACCAGCGCGCAGTTGCTGCCGCCGAACCCGAAGTTGTTGCTCATCGCGTGCGCGAACTTCGCGGCGGCCGGCGCGGTGACGACATCGACGTCGAGTTGCGCGTCGGCCTCGCGCCAGTTCGCGGCAGGCGGCAGCGACTGGTGCGCCAGGGCCTGCGCCGTGACGATCGCCTCCACGATGCCCGCGGCGCCCAGCGTGTGCCCGGTCACGCCCTTGGTGGACGACACCGGCACGCGATGCGCGCCGAAGACCGCGCGGATGCCGGCGGACTCGGACTTGTCGTTGGCCTGCGTCGCGGTGCCATGTGCGTTCAGGTAACCGATATCGCCCGGGGCGAGCCGCGCGGCGTCCAGCGCCGCGCGCATCGCGGCCTGGGCGCCCTCGCCCTCCGGATGCGGCGTGGACATGTGCCAGGCGTCGCTCGACTCGCCGCCGCCGGCGAACAGCACTTCGGCGGGCGTGCGCTCGAGCAGGGCGAAGCCGCCGGCCTCGCCGATGGAGATGCCCTTGCGCGCAGCGTCGAACGGGCGGCACACCTCGTCGGACAGGAGCTGCAGGCCGTCGAAGCCGTGCAAGGTCGACAGGCACAGGCTGTCGACGCCGCCGACCACCGCGCAGTCCACCAGCCCGAGCTCGATCCATCGCTGCGCGGTGAGGAACACCTTCGCGCTGGACGAGCACGCCGTGGACATCGTGGCCATCGGGCCTTGCAGCCCGAGCACCTGGGCGGTGAAGCGGCACAGCGCATCGACCGAGTGCACGCGCCGATAGTCGAAGGATGCGGGCCACGCGCCGGTCTCCCGCCGCGCCGCATAGGCGAGCTCCGTGCTGCGGATGCCGGAGGTGCTGGTACCGAGGACCAGGCCGACACGGCCCGCGCCATGCCTCGCGACGGCCGCGGCGACGGCGCGGCGAAACCCTTCGTCGCGCAAGGCGAGCCAGGCGAGCCGGTGGTTGCGGCAGTCCCAGGCCTGCCATTCAGGCGGCAGCACGGCCTCGTCCACACCCGGCACCGCGCCCAGCCAGCAGGGCAGCTCGCACCAGTCGAGCGGATTGGGCCTCAGCGCCGTGCGGCCGAGCGAGGCGGCCTCCCACAGCGAGGCCACGTCATGGCCGGCGGGGTGCACGATGGTGGTGGCGGTGAGTCCGAGCACGTGGTTGCTTTTCGAAGTAGGTGCGGCGTCAGGACGCGACCCTGCATTCCAGCAGGGTGTGGTAGCCGCCGACGCCGTCGGTCAACGAGGAGATCTCGAGTCCGGCGCGCTGGACGAGGCCCAGGAACACGGAGGAATCGTACATCTGGCTATTGCCGTTCGCAACGCAGCTGAAGTAAAGCGAGGTCTGCTGCAGGCTGAAGGCCGCCGCCTCGAAACGCTGGCGGTCCCAGAACAGCTCCAGGACCCAGAGGCGACCGCCCGGCTCCAGGCACTCGCCCGCCTTGCGCAGGATGTGGACGACCTGGTCCTCGGAGAAGCAATCGAGGAACTGGCTCATCCACACGAGGTCGTAGCCCCGCGGCAGCGCGAGCAAGGGATCGAGCAGGTCCATCGGGTGCGGGTGCGCGCGTTGCGCGACGCCCGCCGCCTCGAGCCTTGCGCGCGCGCGATGGAGCTGTGGCTGCAGGTCGACCAGGCCGACTTCGAGCTGGGGCAGCCGCTGCAGGCACATCTGCGCCCACTTGCCCGTGTTGCAGCCGATGTCCAGCAGCTTGCGCGGCGGCGCCGCGGCCAGGCGTTCGCACATCACGGGGAAGGCGCCGTCGGAGTAGAAATGGTCGAACGCATGCCAGCTCGAAAGCGCGGGCTCCGGCATGACCGACAGGCCTTCGTAGAGCGTCGGCCACGGACCGAGTTCCTTCAGGCCCGCAGGGCGGCCCTGCATGAGCGATTCGTCCAGGTGCGCGGCCGCCTGGTAGCAGACGTCTCGCGTGAAGTCGAAGTTCACGCGCGTCATC
Source organism: Caenimonas aquaedulcis (assembly GCF_015831345.1). Lineage (NCBI taxonomy): Bacteria > Pseudomonadati > Pseudomonadota > Betaproteobacteria > Burkholderiales > Comamonadaceae > Caenimonas > Caenimonas aquaedulcis. Next base: position 2,195,973 of record NZ_JADWYS010000001.1, read on the forward strand.
TCGTCGTCCAGCAGGAAGCGGCCGAGCCGGCCGAGGAAGTAACGGCCCTCCTGGCGCCACACGATGTGCAGGCCGAGGCCGGCTTCGAGCAGCACGCGTGCCGCATACACGGAGAGGCTCGTGGCCTGCGCCACTTCCTCGATCGTCCGCCCGACGGGCTTTCCGGTTTCCGAGAGGGCCGCGAGCACGCCCCGGTCCCGCATGACGGCCGTAGCCTGGAATGCCAGCGGGGCGAAGGCGAGCCACTGGGCGGCCGTGACGGCCTCCATCGCATTCAGCGGATCCTTGTCGTACATCGTTGCCTTCTGGGTGGTGGGGGATGGGCTCAGGGCTTCAGGCGCGTGGTGGTGCGCTCGCCGTTCTTCAGGGTGACGACAATGACCTGCAGCTGGCCCTGCGTGCCTTGCAGCTGCGCATGCTCGAGGTAGCGCGAGGCCTGCGCGCTGCGCGGCTGCAGCTGCGCGGACCACACGCGCTCGTCGCCGCTCAGCTCGATGCGGAAGTCGCGCTGCAGCGCGGCGAAGTCGCCCGTCACCACCTGCCGCAGCAGGTCCGACAGCGCGGCGACCGCGGGCACCTGCGCAAACAGGATCTGCTTCGTCTCCTTGCCGCCCGGCCCCGTCCACTCGATGCGGTCGGCGAGCAGGCGCCAGGTTTCCTCGCGCGGCGAGTCCACGCGCTTTTCGAGGCCGCCGGGAATGACGCGCAAGCTGCCGCGGCTCATGGCGGGCGTCGACAGCCAGGGCGACTCGCGCTCCTCCTGGAACGTCACCGCCGACGGGGGCGCGGACCGCAGCAGTCGCTCGAGTTCGGCCACGGTAAAGGGCGCCGCCGCAGCGTGCAGCCAACCCAGCATCAGCGACAGCAGCAAGGCCAATCGCTTCATGCGCGCTCCCCGGCCGACCAGTACGGATAGAAGTTGAACCAGTTGAGGGGATAGCGGCGCGCGTAGTGCTCCAGCTTTCCCGCGTAGCGGTCCACCACCGGCTGCAACGAGGCGCCGCGACTGCCTTGCGCCGCGGGGTCGCCGAACTCCAGGAATTCGATGCGGTAGCGGTTGCCGCCCTCGTACACGCCGAAGCACATCAGCACCGCGGCGCGGCTGCGCGCCGCGAGCACGTGCGGCGCGACGGGCAGCCCCACGGGACGACCGAGGAACGGCGTCGCCAGGCTCGCGCCGGCGCCGTCCACGCGATCCGCGAGGATGCCGACGATGCCTCCGCCGGTGAGGATCTCGTGCGCGCGCAGGTAGCTGTCGGGCCGCCCGAGCGGGATCACCGTGAGCGTGCCTTCGTCGATGCCCGCGATGCGCCGCAGGCGCGCGCGCGGGTCGACATGCATCAGCACGCTGACGGGGCGCCCGTCCATCGCGCGGTTGGCAAGCATCATCAGGTCGAAGCTGCCGAGGTGGGAGCCGAGGAGCACGCAGCCGCGCCCGTCCTGCAGGGCGCGATCCAGCAGGGCGACGCCCTCGATCGTCACCTCGAAGCGGTCGAAATCGCCCGCCGCCATGTAGACGCGATCGAGCAGCGTCGCCGCGAAACTGTAGATGTGCGCGAAGACCTCGCGCAGGCGCGCGGGCCGCCCGTACACGGCCGACAGGAATTCCAAGGAACCCGTGCGCGCCATGCGATCGGTGACGACGAAGTACAGCACGATGGGATAGAGCAGCGCGCGGCACAGCGGCCGTCCCGCGCGGCGCGCGAGCCACACGATCAACGTGATCAGCCAGGCGCTGCCGCGCTCGGCCTTGGCGCTCCAGCGCATCACGACACCGTCTCCACGGAAAGGGTCGCGGCGCCTTCGGCCACGAGCACCGGCGCACCGCCGCGTGCGACCGTGACGCGGAAATTCATGCGCGCCCCGTCGATCCCGCAGTGGCATTGCGCGGGTTCGTCCGGCAGAAGCGCCGCGGTGAACTTCGCACGCTGCACGCGCGCGATGGCCCGTCCGGTGCGGCGCTGCACGGCATCGAACACCCGGTCGAGCAGCAGCACGCCCGGCACCACGGGCCGGCCCGGAAAATGGCCCGGCAGGCAGGGGTGATCCCCTGCCACGGCGAAAGCGAAGTCGAGGACTGACGGCGCAGAGGAACCGGGAGCGCGTGCGCCATGGGCCGGGTTGCGCCGGGCATGGAGCGCATCGAGCGCGGCGCGCGGCAGTTTGCCGAGTTCCGAGCGGGGCAGCCGTTCGACATGGATCAAGGTACGCGGAAGGAACACGGGGTCCATTCTCTCGCGCAGCCAGCGCAGCGCGGCGGATTTGTCGAGCGGCGCGCCCGCATGGATGAGCACGAGGCGCTCGGTGGCCGATCCGGTCTGCGGCAGGTAGAACACGCCATCCGTCACCCCCGGCATGTCCTGCAGCAGCAGGTTCAGCCCCGTGAGCGAAGCGCGGCGGCCCGCGATCTTGATCAGGTCGCCCTGCCGGCCGAGCAATTCGAAGCTGCCGTCCGCGTCGAACGCGACGGCGTCGGAGAGCTGGCGGGGCGAGGTGAAGTGCTCGCCCCAGACTTCGCTGCCCTCGGCCGCGGACGCGATGCGAACGCCCGCCACCGGCCGCCAACGTCGCTCGGCGGCGGTGCGGCGCATCGCGACGACGCCCGTCTCCGTCGATCCGTAAATCTCCAGCACGGGCGCGCGCGTCAACGCTTCGCAGCGCGCCGCGAGTTGCGCCGCAAGCGGCATGGTGGAGGCCAGCACGAATGCGCAGCGCGGCAGCGTCTCGGCCGCCTGCGCGAGCGCGCGCAGGTGCAGCGGTGTCGCGACCCATGCGGTGAGGCCCGCCGCATCGTCGAAGGCGGCGCGAACATCGCCGGGCAGCAAGGGCTTGGCATCCACCACCGCGAGGCCCGTCGCCAGCGGCAGCATCACCGAACTCTCCAGGCCGAACATGTGCTGCGGCGGAACGCTGCACACGAGCTGCCGCACCGCCTGCAGCCCGCCCGCGACATCGCCGTCCAGCCGTTCGGCCAGCACCTGCGCGCCGCGCGCGAGCTGGCGCAGCGACTTCCACTGGGGCTGCGGCTGCCCCGTGCTGCCCGACGTGTGCAGGCAGACCTGCGGCGCGTCCCAGTCGGGCGACCATGCCAGCGGCGGATGCGACGCAGCGCCGCCGGATTCCGGCCGCGCGTCGATCAAGAGGCAACGTGCCATGCCGCCCCAGCGCCCATCGATCGCGCCGGCGTCGTCGACCACGATCACGGGCGCGGCGCTCGATTGCAGCAGCAGCGCGAGGTCGGTGGGACCGCCGGAGGGCGGCAGCATCTGCACGCAGCCGCGCCGCAGCGCGGCAAGCCAGGCGATGAGGAATGCGCAACGGGAGGCGCACAGGTTGAAGACGATGCCGCCGGCCTCCAGCCGCTGCGCGAGCCGCAGCGATTCGGCGTGCACCTGCCGCCAGGTCCATGCCAACTCGCCGGTGACCGCGGTGCGGTCCAGGTAGCGCTCAGCGGCGGCGAGCGGGGTGTCGAGGAGTGCGTCCACGGCGAATCACTCCACCGGACGCCGGGGATGCCAGACGCTCCACGTGTCGCGCAGCTGCTGGCCGAGCCCGGGGAAGGACTTGCCGGGAAAGAACAGTGGCCGCAGCTGGTGCTCGCCGACGAACAGGAGGATCGCGCCGGCCCACACCCACGCGCCGGCGCCCGCCCCGGCGTCGCGCCAGCCGATGGCCAGCGCCGCCGCGCCGGCGAAGTACAGGGACCAGAGGGCGGTGAGCCCGCGCGTGTAACGGCGCATCGCGGGCGTCATGTCGGGGTCGCTCACGCGTGCGATCTGTTCGATGAGGGGGATGCGGCCCGCACGCAGCGTGCGCCCGAAGAAGAACGCGGAACCGGCGAGGAAGCAGGCGGACGCCACGCGCCAGAAGGCTGGTGCGTCCAGCGGCTCGAACCAGTCCACGGGAGGCTCAGCGCTGCGCGGCGAGCGTGCCGGCGATGTGGTCGGCGAGGCTTTGCATCGAGGCGAAGATCGCCTCGTTGTTCGGGTCGCCGGCCTTCAGCTTGACGCCGTAGCGCTGCTGGACGAGCAGGGAAATCTCCAGCACGTCCAGCGAATCGAGGTCGAGCCCTCCGCCGAAAAGGGGCGCGAGGAGGTCGATCTCGTCCGGATTCACATCCTCGAGATTCAACCCCTCGACCACGAGGGCGGCGAGGTCCCTGGCGGAGACCTGCGCGGCGGGCCCGTCCACGTTCAGGCTCATGACGCGGACAGTTGCGCGTTGATGCTGCGCGTGAGGTTCTGGATCCAGCCGTTGTAGTTCTTGTGGATCTGGCCGTCCTTCTCGTCCAGGCCTTCGCTGGAGCGGTACTTGATGCTGTAGCTGTTGGCCGTGTAGGGGATCGCGACCACGGCCACGTGCTTGCGCAGGTTCAGCGTGCCGACCAGCGTGTTGTTGCCTTCGTCCTTCATCTGCCAGCCCAGGCCCGCGCCGGCGCGCACGATCGCGGCACGAACCTGCTCGCGCGTGAGCGGCTTGCCCGAAGCGCTGGTGGCAGCGGCCTGGTCGACGTTCTGGATGGGCATCGTGTTGCAACCCGCCAGGGCGACGGCGACGGCCAGCGCGCCGAAAACAACGTGAAAACGCATGGGAATCTCCTCCGGATGTTGATGATGGCGTCGGCAGCCCTCGCTGCCGGCTCGCCCATGGCACGACTTTGAATGCGCGTCGCATCCTGGGCAACGGCAATTCTAGCGAAGCGGTTTTCGTCTCCATGAAAAGTCACTGTGGCCTAGCCAATAAACAACAGGGGGAAGTCCTATCATGTCTGCATGACCCACACCCTTCCCGCCTTCGCCGCCCAGGTGCGCGGCATCCTGCTCGAGGACGACACGCCCGCGGGCCGCGAGAAAGTCGCGGCGCTGGTGCGCGAGGCGCTGGCCGACCGGTCCTTCATCGAGTCCCTGTTCGACGAGGCGTCGCCCGAGCGCAAGGTGGTCTACGAAGACCCCGAGCTGGGTTTCTGCATCCTCGCGCACCGCTACACGGGCGCGAAAAACAGCCCGCCGCACGATCACGGGCCCTCGTGGGCGATCTACGGCCAGGCCGACGGCGAAACGGTGATGACCGATTGGGAACTGCTGGAAGCCGCGACGCCGGACAAGCCGGGCAAGGTGAGGCAAGTGCGCGAATATTCGCTCACACCCGGCGTGGCGCACGTGTACAACGAAGGCGACCTGCACGCGCCGAGCCGCGCGGGGCCGACGCGCCTCCTTCGCATCGAAGGAACCAACATGGAACGCGTCGCGCGGATGAAGTACGAGCCCGTGCAGGAATAGCCGATCGCGCGATGGAATTTGAAACCGCATGCAGCAAGTGCGGATGACAGGCAGCGGCGCAGGCAGAATGCGAACCCTCCACGAATCCGCATTCCATCGCAAAGCCCATGCCCCTTTTCAAGAACATCGTTTTCTACCGCATCGCCGCCGACTGGGCGCCGCCATCCATGGAGCGTCTGGACGCGCAGCTGCAGCGGCTCGCCTTCACCCCTTGCCAACCCACGCAGGAACTTTCCACGGGCTGGATCCCGCCGCGCGGCGCCGAGCACGGCGCCATGGTGGAGGGCGTGAACGGGCAATGGATCCTCAAGCTCGCCGTCGAACGCAAGGCCGTGCCCGGCGCCGCCGTGCGTGCCGAACTGGAGGCGCGCTGCAAGCAGGTCGAGGCGCAGACCGGCCGCAAGCCGGGTCGCAAGGAGAAGTCGGAGATGAAGGACGAGATCGTCCTCACCTTCCTGCCGCGCGCGTTCAGCAAGCACGCGACGCACTCCCTCTGGCTCGACCTCGAGCAGCGCTGCGTGGTCATCGCCGCCGGAAGCATGAAGGCGGCCGAGCCCGTGGTGAAGCACCTGCTCGACGTCATGGCGGAACTCGGCCACGCGATGCCGCTCGCCCCCGTCTCCACCTCCGTCGCGCCGGCCACGGCCATGGGCGAATGGCTTACGACCCGGCAGGCGCCGGAAGGCTTCGCGATCGAGCGCGACCTGGAGCTGAAGAATCCCGGCGAGGAGAAGTCCGTGGTGCGCTATGCACGCCACACGCTGGAGCTCGACGAGATCGCGCAGCACATCGGCGAAGGCAAGCTGCCCACGCAGCTCGCGATGACCTGGAACGACAAGGTGTCCTTCGTGCTCACGGAACAGCTGGGCATCCGCAAGATCGACATCCGCGACGTGGAGGAGACGCCCAAGGGCGAGGACGGGTTCGACGCGGACGTCGCGATCGCGACCGGTGAGCTCTCCATGCTGCTGCCGCAGCTGCTGGAGTCGCTGGGCGGGGAACTGGTCGCCTAGCGCGCGTAGCGCTCCCGCAACTCCCGCTTCAGCAATTTCCCGCTCGGGTTCTTCGGCAGGCTCTCCGCGAAGATCACGCGCTTGGGTGCCTTGAACCCGGCCATGTGCTTCGCGCAATGCGCGATGACCTCGGCCTCGGTGAGCGACTGGCCGGCCTTCACCACCACCACGGCCGCCACCGCCTCGACCCACTTCGCATCCGGCACGCCGATCACCGCGACTTCGCTCACCGCGGGCAGCTTGTAGATCATCTCTTCGACCTCGCGGCTCGCGACGTTCTCGCCGCCGCTCTTGATCATGTCCTTCTTGCGGTCCACCACGGTGATGAAGCCTTCGTCGTCGATGGTCGCGAGGTCGCCGCTGTGGAACCAGCCGCCGGCGAAGGCGGCCTTGGTCTTCTCCTCGTCGTGGAAATAGCCGAGCATCAGGTGCGGGCTGCGATGCACGATCTCGCCCACTTCTCCGCCGGGCTTCACATCGCGCAAGTCCTCGTCCACCACGCGCGTCTCCACGTTCAGCACCGCGCGCCCGCAGGAGCCGGGCTTCCTCAGCTGGTCCTGCGGGCCGAGCATCGTCGCCAGCGGCGCGATCTCCGTCTGTCCATACAAATTCCAGAAGCCGACCCCGGGCAGCCGGCGCGCGAGTTCCTTCAATACTTCCACCGGCATGATGGATGCGCCGTAGTAGCCCTTGCGCAAGCTGCGCATGTCGGTGGCGTCCAGCAGCGGCGAGCGCAGCAGCGCGATCCAGACGGTGGGCGGCGCGAAGAAGCTCGTAATGCCGTGCTTCGCGATCAGCGGCAACAGGTTGTCCGGCGTGGGCTTGGCGGTGACGATGCTGGTCGCGCCGACGTAGATGGCCGGGCCGAGGAAGACGTCGAGCTGCGCGCAGTGGTAGAGCGGCAGCGCGTGCAGCAGCACGTCGCCGCTCGCGATGTTCGCGTCCACCGCGCAGCTCGCATATTGCGAGATCACCGCGTCGTGCGTGAGCATCGCGCCCTTGGGCATCGATTCCGTGCCGCTGGTGTAGACGATCTGCGCGAGGTCGGTGCTCGCCAGTTGCGGCATCGCGGGCGCGGGTCCCCCGGTGCGCGCGAGCTCGTCGAAGGACGTCATGCCGGCCACCGGCTGCGACGGGTCTTCGGACGGCAGCCAGATGAATTGCTTCACCGACGTGTCCATCGCCGCCGCGGCCCGCGCCACCTCGGCCAGGCCGGAGTCGGTGGCCAGCGTCTGCGCGCCGGCGTGGCGCAGGATGTACGCCACTTCCTCCGCCTTCAGCATGAAGTTGATCGGCACCATCACCGCGCCCAGGCGCGCCAGCGCGAATCGGAGCGCCGCAAAACCGTGCGAATTGCGCGCGAGCACGGCCACCTTGCCGGCATGCGCCACACCCATCTTCGACAAGCCGGCCGCCACACGGTCGACCACCGCGTCGAACTCCGCGAAGGTCCATTGCGTGGCGCCGCACATGAGGCCGGGCTTGCGCGGGAAACGCTTCGCCGTGCGGTGCAGCAGGTCGGCGATGGTCTGGCGGCGGATGGCGGGGTCCATGCGGGTCTCCTTCAAGTGCGTCACATCGTAGCGGCGGGCACCCTCCCCATCAACCGGGCGTCACTGCCTGGGCAATCGCGCCGAGAAGGTCGTTCCCGCCTGCGCCGTGCTCTCGACCGCCATCACCCCCCCGTGCGCCTTCGCGATTTCGTTCACGATGTACAGCCCCAGCCCGACGGAGCGTTGCGCGCCCGCTTCGTCGCCGCGCGACATCGGCTTGAACAGCTCCGGCCGCAGCGACTGCGGAATCTCCGGCCCGAGGTTGTGCACGGCCAGCGTGAATTCGCGCTCATCGACGCGTGAAGTCACGGTCACCGGCGTGCCGGGCTGGCCGTACGCCATCGCGTTGGCGACGAGGTTGCCGATCATCTGCGCGAGCCGGTCGGGGTCGGCGAGGCATTCTCCTTCTCCCTCCTGCGCGTGGCGCAACTGCCGGTCCGGGAATGCGAGCGTGAGCTCGTCGACGCTGTCGGCCGCGATCCTGTGCGGGAGCACCGGCTTGCGCGTGACGGACAGCCCATTGCCCACGCGCGCCTGCGTGAAGTCCAGCAGGTCCGCGATCAGGCGGTTGGCGCGCTCGGTCGCGCGCGTCACCCGGCCGAGCACGTTGAGCTGGTTCGGCGTGACCTCGCCGCGCGACAGCAGCACCGCGCCCATCTGGATGGTGGACAGCGGATTGCGCAGGTCGTGGCTCACGATGCCCACCATCTGCTCGGCGAAGAGCGCCCGGTCCTTCGCCTCGGCCTGCAGGCGCTTCGCCTCGGTCACGGCGTCTTCCAGCTTGCGGCGCGAGGACACGAGCTCGCGTTCGTACTTGTCGCGATCGCGCGCGACGTAGAGCGCGATCTCGTGCACCCATCCGCCGCCGCCCCGGTCGCGGCGGATCGCGTTCATCACCATCGGGATGCCCGGGCCCACCTTGGGCACGAGCTCCAGCTTCACTTCCGAGACGGACCCCTGCATCTGCAGCAGGGGCTGCCAGTGCGTCTGGTGGAAGATGCGCCCGCCCATCGTGAAGAGCTCCTGCAACTTCTTCCTGCCGGCGAGCTCGCCGGGCTCGTAGCCCACCCAGTGGCACAGCGTGCGGTTGGCCCACAGGAAGACGCCCTCGCCGTCCGTCTGTGCGAGGCCGCAGGCGGCGTCCTGGATCGCGGTGAACGCGTCCGGCCAGGGTTCCGCGGGCTGTGTCACGGCCTGCTCAGTACCCCTGCCGGGCCAGGAAGGCGTCGATCGCGTCGGCGCTCGCGCCCGGCGCGCTCAAGTGCGGGCAGTGGCCCTGGTTCTCGATGATCGCGAGCGTCGCCTTCGGCAGCGTGCGCTGCAGGTACTCGCCGACCGCGCGCGGCGCGATGATGTCGTCGCTGCACTGCAGGATCAGCGTGGGCGTGTCGAGCTTGTGCAGGTCCGCGCGGTTGTCCGAGAGGAAGGTGACGCGCGCGAACTGCTTGGCGATTTCCGGGTCGGTGCGGCAGAAGCTGTTGGTGAGCTCCATGCCGAGCGCGGGCTGCTCCGGCGCGCCCATGATGGCCGGCGCCATGTTGCTGGCCCAGCCGAGGTAGTTGCTTTCCAGCGCCTCGAGCAGGCCGTCGATGTCCTTGCGCTCGAAGCCGCCCACGTAATCGCCGTCGTTGATGTAGCAGGGGGACGGGCCGACCATCACCTGCGCCGCGAAGCGCCCGGGCTTGGCGATGTCGGCGAGCATGCCGATCATCGCGCTCACCGAATGGCCCACGAAGATGGAAGGCCCCTCGGCGAACTCGTCGACGATCTCGCACACGTCGTGCGCATAGCCGTGCAGCGAGTCGTACCTGGTCCTGTCGTACGCGGCGAGGTCGGAGTTGCCACTGCCCACCAGGTCGAAGAGCACGGTGCGAAAGCGCCCGGCATACGTGGGCGCCATCAGCCGCCACATGTTCTGGTCGCAGCCGAACCCATGGGCGAAAAACACCGTGGCCGGACCTTTCCCCTGGACCTGGACGTTGTTGCGGCGTTGCACGCTCATGGGGGGAGGCCTTCCTGCTGGGATGCGCTGGAGCAAACAGCGCAACAGCCCGCACATTGTGCCTCCCGAGTGCGTCCGCGATGTAAAGCGCCCCCGGCGACACGGCGGCGCGGCGCGCGACGACCCGCTGAGACGCGGCGCTCCTACAGGAGCGGCGCCGCCCCGGGACGAGCATGGATGCAGGCGCGGCGACTCGCTTGCGCTCCCCACCCACGGAGATGACATCATGCGATTCGCCCTCCTTTGCGCCGCCGTCCTCGCCACCGCACCCGCATTCGCGGATGAGCTGGTCGCCGTCAACGGCGCCGACCAGGTCCGCCTGTCCGACAGCCCGTGCTCCAGCGAGAAGGTGCTGAGCCAGATCTCGCCGCGCGCACGCGCCATCCTGCGCGACGCGCGCGCCGTGGTGCAAGGCCAGTCCTTCAGCGCCTGCTGGGCCGTCGACGGCGAAGCTGCCCACCTGCTCTACGAAGACGGCGACCAGGGCCTGATCCCGCTGGCTGACTTCAAGCAGCCCGCCTCGGCCTGATCCGCGCCAAGAATTCCACGGTTTCGCAGCGTACGTAACGTAACGCTGCAGTCCCTTGCAGCCCGTGACGTTTGTTCGCGGGTGACTCGTCCTCACAATGGCCGCCTTTGGCTTTTGGAGTTCGGATGCAACAGGACGTGACGCGTGGATCGATGGTGATGGGTGTGCTCGCCCTGGCGCTGGCTGGATGCGGCGGTGGTGGTGGTGGGACGGACTCGCCCGCTGCGGCCGCGGTCTCGGCGCCATCCTCCTCGACTTCTTCCCCTTCGGCATCGCCGGGGACTTCGACGCAAGCTGCGTCGACCACTCCCGCCGCGCAGCTCCCCACCGCCAGCACCACGCCCTCCGGCGCCCTGGCCGCGGCGCCGATGCTGGCCGACTGCGAACTCTTCCCCGCCTCCGCGATCTTCAACACACGCATCGACGACACCTCGCGCTTCCCCGTCCACGCGCAGAGCGCCACCTGGAAGAACCTCGTGGGCACCTCGGTGCCGTTCAGCACCGACTGGGGCGTGAACGACAACCCCGCCAGCTACTCGACTTACTGGGGCATGCCGGTGAACATCATCGACGGCAGCGCCGCGACCACCGACTGGCCCGTCGTCTCCTACGACTTCTCCACCTCCGGGGTGAGCATGGAGCGCGGCTATCCCGACAAGAGCGACTGCGCCACCGTCGGCGGCGACGGCTACGCGATCACGCGGCCCTGCGGCGCGGTGCCCACCGGCCAGCGGCGCTTCCCCTTCCCCCTGTCCTCGCGCGTGCTCAACGAGGACGGCAACTGCAACGACCCCAACACCTGCGGCGACCGTCACCTGCTGGTCGTCGAGAAGGGCGCCTGCCGCCTGTGGGAGGCGTACTTCGCCTACCAGCTCTCCGGCCAGTGGTACGCGATGGCGACGGCGGCATGGGACATGAAGTCGCTCTCGCTGCGCCCCGACGACTGGGCCGCCGGCGATGCCGCGGGCCTGCCGATCACGCCGCTGCTCGCGAAGGCGGCCGAGGCCTCCTCCGGTGAGATCCGCCATGCGCTGCGCGTGAACTTCAGCGACGCGAAGCTGTCGCTGGAACACGTGTGGCCGGCGCGCTTCGCCTCCGGTTGGGACAACCCCGGCGCCATCCCCTTCGGCTCGCTGCTGCGGCTGCGCGCGGACTTCGTGATCCCCGACGACTGGACCACGCAGGCGAAGGCCCTGGCCACCGCGGCCAAACGCTATGGCCTGTACGTCACGGACAACGGCGCCGACTTCTTCGTGCAGGGCGAGCCTAATGCCGCGTGGGACCTGCGCACGAACGCGCAGATGCGCAACATCACGATGGCCGACATGGAGTTCGTCGACCTGAAGTCCGTGACCTCCGATCCGCGCTTTTCGAAGGACTCGATGGCGGCGAGCTGGTAAGGGTGCGCGTGCCCGCCTTGGCACAATCGGGCGCATGAGCCAAGCCAACGACAAACCCCTGGGTCCCGAGGATTTCGACGCGCAGGACGCCGAGCTGGATGCGCTGCGCGAGCACGACGAGGAGGTGCCGCAGTGGGAATTCTGCGAAGGCTTCCTCGCCGCGCTGGTGTGCACGCGCCGCGCGATCCCGCCGGAGGAATACTGGCCCGTGCTGCTGGGCGACGGCTTCAAGCCCAACGAGCACATGGAGTTCGTGTGGCGCTGGCGCCGGCGCTGGGAGGAAATCGCCGCGTCGCTGGACGCGCCGGTCGAGGACCTCGACGACGAACGCACCTTCCAGCCGGAGACGCTGGACACGCGCGGCGAACTGCTGATGCTGCCCGAAGCGGAGCGCGGCGACATCGACCTCTCCACGCTGCCCGCCTACGCGCAAGTGTGGGCGATCGGCTTCATGTATGCGGTGGAGACCTGGCCGGAAGAATGGGCCGCGCCGCGCGACAAGGACGCCGCGGAGATGCTGGACCAGGCGCTGGAGCGCATCGTCGTGCTCACCGAGGACGACACCGGCAAGCCGGAGGTCTCGATGATCGCGGAGGATGGCCCGCCCAGCGTGAGCACGGCGCGCCTGGACGATCTGGGCGCCGCGATCTGGGCGGTGTACGACCTGCGCCAGCTCTGGAAGAGTCTGGGCCCCAAGGTGGAAACCGTGCGCAAGGGCGAGCAGCCGGGCCGCAACGACCCGTGCCCGTGCGGCAGCGGCAAGAAGTTCAAGAAGTGCCACGGCGCCTGAGCGCCGTGCACGAACTTCAGCGCATCAGATGAATTCGATGCCGCTCTGGTTGACGCCGACGAGGTGCGCCGCGTTGTAGTTCGACTCGGCGGCGATCACCGCGAGTTCGCCGCGCGTGTTCGCGCCCGAGTCCAGCATGCTGGTGTAGGAAGCCAGGTCGCTCGCGCTCGGGTCGCTGCCGGTGAGGTTGTGATACACCAGCTTCACGAAGTCCGAGTTGGAAGCCGAGCCCGCGAGTTGCGTCACGAGCGGCAGCGAGGTCGCCAGGGTGGCGAGTTGCAACTCCGTGACGCCCGCGTCCGCCAGGTTGAGGCCGATGCCCACGTACTGCTCGTTGGCGAGGTAGGCCTCGCCGAACACCGCGGCGATCAGCTTGGCGACGGTGCCGGCGTGGCCGTTCATGTCGAGCGCCAGGCTCAGGTCGCTGAAGTGCACGCGCTCGACGTTGGCCATGTTGACCGTCTCTCCGTTGCCCGACACGGTGTAGCCCGCCGACGTGGCGGCGACCGTGTAGCTGGCCTTCGCATGCGTGAGGTACAGGGTGTCGAGGCCGGCGGCGCCGTCCACCGAGACCGTGCCCGGTGCGTGCACCGGTGCGTTGGCGACGACCGCGCCGGAGAAATTGAGCGCACCGCCCCAGTTCAGGTCGGACTGGCCGGGAATGGTGGAACCGTCGGCGCTGCGGAAATAGCTGGCCGACGTCACGGGCAAAACCGTTCCGTTCAGCGTGATGCTGGACACGTACAGGTTGCGGTCGCCCGCCGTGTAGCTCTGCTGCTCGTCGTTGGTGTATTCCAGGCTCACGGTGCTGGGCGTCACGCCCGCGGGAATCTGCACGGACACCGTCTGCGTGGCGCCGATGGCGTGGTCCGCATTGATGGTCACGCCGGAGACGAGCTTCTGGCCGTTGACGAGCACGTTGATGACCGGGTAGACGCCGCCTTCGGCGGAGGAGCCGCTCAGCGTCAGCAGCAGGTTGCTGCCGAAGGGTTGGATCGCGTCGTTGCCCGCGGTGCCGTTGAAGTCTGCCATGGGTAGCCTCTCACATTGGTTGGTTCGATGGTCCAGACTCTACGCAGCGACCCCTGCCTCTGCCATGGCGCATTCGGACTACGCGAGGGGCGCAAGGGTTTCAGGGTGTGACCGATGCGCACATCTTCGACACATTTGACCCTCTAAATATGATGGTCATCATATTTTGGCATGATGCGGGCCATGGACACTCCCGCCACCAAGAAGGAACTCACGCACCGCCGCATCGTGGAGACCGCCGCGCGCGCCATCCGCCGGGGCGGCTTCCATGGCGTGGGCGTCGCGGACATCATGAAAGAAGCCGGGCTCACGCACGGCGGCTTCTACGCGCACTTCGCCTCGCGCGACGCGCTGCTGGCCGAGGCGCTCGCGCAGGCCGGCCGCGAAAGCGGCGAGCGCATCGCCAAGGGCGCCGCGGCCAGGCAATCCGGCGGCGCCAGCGCGTTCCGCGCCATGGTGGACGGCTACCTGTCGGAGAGCCACGCGGGCGAGACCGAACGCGGATGCCCCGTCGCCGCGCTCCTCGGCGAGATGCCCCGGCAGGCGCCGGAAGTGCGCGCCGCCGCGTCGGAGCGCGTGCACGGCCTGATCGCCACCGTGCGCAAGGCGCTTCCCGCGGGCACGCCCGCATCGCATGCACCGCTCATCGCGAGCCAGCTCGTCGGCGCGCTGCAGATGGCGCGCGCGCTCGGCGACGGGGCCGAAGGCAAGGCCCTGCTCTCGCAGACGCGGCGGCACCTGCTCGCGCAATACGACGCCCCGTCCCGCTCCTAACACCCTTCCCTCCAAGACCCACAGGAATTGTCATGAAGCTCCACAACGCAGTCGTCCTCGTCACCGGCGCCAATCGCGGCATCGGGCTCGCCTTCGCGCGCGAAGCGCTCGCACGCGGGGCGCGCAAGGTCTACGCCGGCGCGCGCAACCCGGCGTCCGTCACGCTGCCCGGCGTGGAGGCCGTCCAGCTCGACGTGACGAGCGCCGCGGACATCGCGGCCGCCGCGCAGCGCTGCGGCGATGTCACGGTGTTGATCAACAACGCGGGCATCGCCTCCTTCGGCGGGTTCCTTGCGGAGGGCAGCATCGAATCCGCGCGCACGCAGATGGACACCAACTTCTTCGGCCCGCTGCTGCTCACGCGCGCCTTCGCCCCGGTGCTCGCGGCCCATGGCGGCGGCGCGCTGCTGAATGTGCTGTCCGTCGCGAGCTGGATCAACCGCCCCATGCTCGGCGTCTACGGCGCCACCAAGTCCGCCGCATGGGCGCTCACGAACGGGTTGCGGCACGAGCTGCGCGGGCAGGGCACGCAGGTGCTCGGCATGCACGTCGGTTTCGTCGACACCGACCTCACCAAGGGCATCGACATGCCCAAGTCCTCGCCCGACGTCATCGTCAAGCGCACGCTCGACGCCCTCGAGGCCGGCGCGGAGGAAGTATTGGCGGACGACATCACGAAGCAGGTGAAGCTCGGGTTGAACGCCGAGCCGCCGGTCTACCTGGCGGCCGCATGACCGCCGCCGCCGTACCGGCCGGCGCCATGTCGCGCACGCAGCAGATGCTGCTCGGGCCGCTGGTGCCCACGCTGCTGCGCCTGGCCGCGCCGAACATCATGGGCCTCTTCGCGATGACGCTCGTCATCGGCTACGACGGCTTCATCCTCGGCCGCCTCGGCGCGGATGCGCTCGCCGGCGTCGCGCTCGTGCTGCCGCTGTCGATGCTGATGCTGCAGATGTCGGCGGGCGGCATCGGCGGGGCGACGACGGCCGCGGTGGCGCGTGCGATCGGCGCGGGGCAGCCCGGCGAAGCCAATCGCCTCGCGCAGCACGCGCTGGTGGTCGCCGCCGTCGCGGCGGCGCTCTTCACCCTTGCGCTGGTCGGCGGTGGAAGCTTCATCTACGCCGCCATGGGCGGGCGCGGCGCGCCGCTCGGCCAGGCGCTGGCGTATTCCAACGTGATCTTCGGCGGCGCCCTCCTCGTGTGGCTCACCAACGTGCTCTCCGGCGTGGTGCGCGGCGCGGGCAACATGCTGCTGCCGTCCCTCGTCCTGCTCGGGATGGCGCTCGTCCACCTCGTGCTGTGCCCGCTGCTCGTCTTCGGCGCGGGCGCGTGGCCCGGGCTGGGCGTCGCGGGCGCGGCCGCGAGCACCTTGACGGTGAACGCGCTCGCCAGCGCCGTGCTGACGGCGCACTTGCTGCGTCCCGCGGGCACCGTGCGACTGGGCAGCGCGCCCTGGGCGCTGCGCAAAGAGCCCCTGCGTGCCCTGCTGCGCGTCGGCATTCCCGCGTCCTTCAGCCCCGTGATCAGCAACGCGTCCATCGCCATCGCCACGGCCCTCGCGGGCAGCTACGGCACCGTGGCCCTCGCGGGGTACGGCGTGGCCGCGCGGCTGGAATACATCCTCGTGCCGATCGCGTTCGGCTTCGGCACCGCGCTCACGGCCATGGTCGCCACGAACATCGGCGCGGGCCAGCCCGAGCGCGCCCTGCGCGTGACCTGGACCGGCGCGGGCGTCGTATTCGCGATCACCGGCGCGATCGGCCTGGCCGCCGCGCTGGCACCGGCGCTTTGGATGAACCTCTTCACGCCCGACGCCGCGGTGCGCAGCTTCGGCGGGCTGTACCTGAACATCGTGGGCGGCTGCTACGGGCTCTTCGGCCTGGGCCTCGCCCTTTTCTTCGCGTCGCAGGGCGCGGGACGCATGGCCTGGCCGCTGACCGCGAGCATGGCGCGGCTCGTCGTGGTGGGCCTCGGCGGCTGGGCTTGCGTGCACGGGTTTCACGCGCCTGCCGCTGCGTTCTTCTTCGTCGTGGCGGCGAGCTTCGCGGCGTATGCGCTGACGCTCGCGGCTGCGATCCGGCTGGGCGGCTGGACGCGATAAGCCCACATCCGGCGTATGCTGGCGGGCCCCACCAGGAGTTCCCCATGCGCTACGTACCCCTCGGCCGCACCGGCCTTTTCGTCTCCGAACTGTGCCTGGGCACGATGACTTTCGGGGGCAGCGGCGAATCCATGTGGGCCAAGATCGGCGAACTGCAGCAAGCCGATGCGGAGCGGCTGGTGGGGCAGGCACTGGACGCGGGCATCAACTTCATCGACACGGCGGACGTCTATGCGGGCGGCGCGTCCGAGCGCATCACCGGCCAGGCGCTGCGCAACCTGAAGGTCGCGCGCGACCATGTGATCGTCGCGACCAAGTTCGGCCTCGAAGTGGACGCGCCGAACCCGAACGGCAAGGGCGCATCGCGCGGGCACATCATGGACAGCGTGAAGGCGAGCCTGCAGCGCCTTCAGCTCGACCATATCGACCTCTACCAGATCCACGGGTTCGACCCCGCGACGCCGATCGAAGAGACGGTGCGGGCGCTCGACCAGCTCGTGCGGCACGGCCATGTGCGCTACGTGGGCGTCTCCAACTGGGCGGCATGGCAGATCGTGAAGGCGCTGGGCATCTCGGAGCGCCTGGGCCTCGCGCGCTTCGAATCGCTGCAGTCGTACTACACGGTGGCGGGCCGCGACCTGGAACGCGAGATCGTGCCGATGCTGCAGAGCGAAGGCCTGGGCCTGATGGTGTGGAGCCCGCTCGCGGGCGGCCTGCTCAGCGGCAAGTACGGGCGCGACAAGCAGGGCGAGGCCGGCAGCCGTCGCGTCGCCTTTGACTTCCCGCCGGTGGACAAGGATCGGGCTTGGGACTGCATCGACGCCATGAAGCCCATTGCCGACAGCAAGGGCGTGTCGGTCGCGCAGATCGCGCTCGCGTGGCTGCTGCACCAACCGCGGGTGACGAGCGTGATCGTGGGCGCCAAGCGGCCCGAGCAACTCGCGGACAACATCGCCGCGACGACGGTGTCGCTCAGCGCCGCGGAACTCGACGCGATCGACAAGGCGAGCCGCCTGCCCCGCGAATATCCCGCGTGGATGCTGGAGCGCCAGGGCGAGATGCGCCGCAAGCAGCTCGCCGCGGCGGCCGCTCAGCGCTTGTAGGTGATGCGGTAGATCGCGCCGGCCGTGTCGTCGGCCACCAGCAGCGAGCCGTCGGGCAGCACTAGGACGTCGCTCGGCCGGCCCCACGCGCTTTGCCCCTCGAGGAAACCGGTGAGGAAAGGCTCGTACGCCACGGCCTTGCCGTCCTTCAGCCGCACGTTCGTCACGCGGTAGCCGCTCTTGGACGAGCGGTTCCACGAGCCGTGCTCGGCGATGAAGATGCTGCCGCGGTATTCCGGCGGGAACATCGTGCCGGTGTAGAAGCGCATGCCGAGCGACGCGACGTGCGCCCCCAGCTTCTGCGCGGGCGGTGTGAAGTCGCCGCAGGGGCGCTTGGCGCCGAACTCCGGGTCGGGCACGTCGCCTTGGTGGCAATACGGGTAGCCAAAGTGCATGCCGGCGCGCGGGGCGTGGTTCAGCTCGTCGGCGGGGAGGTCGTCGCCCAGCATGTCACGGCCGTTGTCGGTGAACCAGACCTGCTTCGTGGCCGGATCCCAGTCGAAGCCCACCGTGTTGCGGATGCCGCTCGCGAAGACTTCGATGCCGCTGCCGTCCGGGTTCATGCGCGCGAGGCGCGCATAGCGCGCACCGGGCTCGCAGATGTTGCAGGGCGCGCCCGTAGGCACATAGAGCTTGCCATCGGGGCCGAAGGCGAGGAACTTGCCGCCGTGGTGCGTGTCGGTGGTGAGCTTGTCGGTGACGAGCACCGGTGCGGGCGGCTTGTCCAGGGCCTTCTCGATGCCGTCGAAGCGCACGATGCGGCTCACGGCGGACACGTACAGGTTGCCGTCCCTGTAGGCCACACCCATGGGGATCTGCAGGCCCGTGGCGATCGTGTAGTTGCGCTGCGCCTTGAACGCCGCGTCGAAGCGCACCGCCTCCACCTTGCCCGCGCGCGACGATCCCACGAAGAGCGTGCCGCCGCTGCCATCCACCCGCCCCAGCGCCATCTGCCGGGCGTTGTCGACCTTCGCCCAGACTTCCGCCGTGAATCCCGCGGGGAGCTTGAGCTTGTCGACGGCAGGGTCCGCCGCGTGGGCGGGAGTGGCGATGCGAAGGAGGGCCAAAGCCCAGAGGCAGGCAGGAAGAATATGGCGCATGGCACACTCTAGTCCAAGACAACGGACTTTTGTATGAGCGCATTCAACGAGGAGCGGGTGCTGTCCATCCATCACTGGACCGACCGCCTGTTCACCTTCAAGACCACCCGCGACGCCTCCCTGCGTTTTTCCAACGGTCACTTCACGATGATCGGCCTGCGCGTCAACGACAAGCCGCTCTTGCGCGCGTACAGCATCGTGAGCGCCAACTACGAGGACCACCTCGAGTTCCTGAGCATCAAGGTGCCCGACGGTCCGCTCACGTCGCGCCTGCAGCACATCCAGGTGGGAGACACCGTCATCGTCGGCCGCAAGCCGACGGGCACGCTGCTCATCGACTACCTGTTGCCGGGCAAGCGGCTGTTCCTGCTGTCCACGGGCACCGGCCTCGCGCCCTTCATGAGCATCGTGCGGGACCCCGCGACCTACGAGAAGTTCGAGCAGATCATCCTCGTGCACGGCGTGCGGCAAAAGGATGAGCTGGCCTACCACGACCTGCTGGTCGAGCACCTGCCGGCGCACGAATTCCTGGGGGACATGATCAGCAGCCAGCTGCGCTACTACCCCACGGTGACACGCGAAGCGTATCGCAACATGGGCCGGGTGACGGACCTCATCCAGACGGGGAAGATGTTCGAGGACCTGGACCTGCCCCCACTGGATGCGGCGGGCGATCGGGTCATGATCTGCGGCAGCCCCGGGATGCTGCGCGACTTGAAGCACATGCTGGAAGGGCAGGGCTTCGTGGAGGGCAATACCTCCAAACCGGGTGCTTTCGTGATCGAGCGGGCTTTCGCGGAGCAATAAGCCCCGCCGGCCATCCGCGCCGCGATCAGTGGACGGTCTGGACGCGGGGGACCGACATCTCCCGCCCGACCATGGCGCGGGCATACAGGTAGTTGTTGCGCGCCTTCTCGCTCAGTCCATCGAGGTTCACCTGGCCCTGCGGGTCGCAGGGGAAGGCAAAGCCCCGGCCGCTGTCGAACAGCGACTGGAAGCGAAGTTCAAACTGGTTGGCGTTGGCGTCGATCATGGTGGATCTCCTGGAATCTGGCGGAAGGCAGAACACCTGCTCTCCTTGGTTCCACTATGGTCGACGGTCCGGGCCCTTCACATAGGCGCAAGCGGATTTCGGGACTCGGCGGGGAGCTTGCCAGGGCCATCAGTTTTGACTGACTGCCACCCGACCTTGTCCGACGCGGCGCTTCACCGGCCGGAAGGCCGGTCGCTGTTTTCGGAAGACAGATGCTCCCGGACCTTGTCGGCGCGGTCGCCCACGGCGGCCACGGCTTCCTTCACGCGCTTTTCGCTCACGTTGAAGTGCCGCGCCCACGCGCAGACGGCGTAGTCGTACTCGATATCGATGCGGTCGGACTTGGATTGCGTGGTGAGTGACATGAGTGCTCCCTGGTTGCAACCATGCTAGCGGCACCCTTCCGGTGCGGTGTAGGACGCAGCGGATGCGGCGTGCCGGAGCCGGGAGCTTCAGTCGAGCAGGCCGGGCAGATCGGCCATGGCCGTGAAGACATGGACGGCGCCCGCCCGGCGCAACGCCGCCGGCGCGTCGTGCCCTGCCTCGGACGGGCTGTAGCCGAAGACCGTAGCTCCCGCGGCCACGCCCGCGGTGACGCCGGTCACCGTGTCCTCCACGACGGCGCAGCGCTTCGGATCGACCCCCAGCGACGCGGCGGCCGCGAGGTAGACGTCGGGCGCGGGCTTGGAGCGCGGCAGCTCGTGGCCGCTGAAGATCCGGCCCTTGAAATAGGGCATGAGGCCGCACTTTTCGAGCTGGAGTTCCACCTTGAAGCGGTCCGCGCCGGAGGCGCAGGCGATGCGCCCCGAGAAACGCGCATGGACGGCCGCCACCGCCTCCACCGCCCCGGCGATCGCCTGCAGGCCGTGCATCAAGCCCTGGTTGCGGCGCTCGCGAAAGCGCACCATCCAGGCCTCGGTGAGTGGCTGCCCCGTGTGCGCCTCGATCAACGCACGCTCGTCCTTGACCGCCTTGCCGATGAAGATGCGCATGCATTCGGCGGGCGAGAGCTTCCAGCCCAGCTCCTCCAGCATGTCGCGCAGCACGCCATTGGTGATGGGCTCGCTGTCCACGAGCACGCCGTCGCAGTCGAAAAGCACGGCGTCGAAACGCGCCGGGGCGGGTGTCATTGCATGTCTCCATCGAGGTAATACCAGCGGCCGGACTCGCGCACGAAGCGGCTTGTCTCGTGCAGGCGAGCGCCGCGGCCCGCGATGCGGTAGCGCGCGACGAATTCGACTTGCGCATGGGTCGCGTCCATGACGCGATGGGCGCGCACCTCCAGGCCCAGCCACTTCGTGCCGGGCTCTAGGCCGGCCGACCCCGGACGCGTGTCGGGGTGCCAGGTGGCAAGGAGATACGGCTCGTCCTGCAGCACATGCGCGGTGTAGCGCGATCGCATGAGCGCTTGCGCGTCGGGCGCCGGCGTGCCCTCGACATCGCCAAGGAAAGGGCCGCAGCATCGGGCCAGTGAGAGGGGCTTGCGACGCGCATCCAGCCGTCCGCAGGGACAGGGTTGCAAGGCGGTCGCGGCAATGCCGGCTTGGGCGAGCTCGCCGGAACTCATGCCAGGGCGCGCTGGATGATGATCTTCTGGACGTCCGACGTGCCCTCGTAGATCTGGCACACCCGCACGTCGCGCCAGATGCGCTCGACCGGAAAGTCGCTCACATAGCCGTAGCCGCCGAGGGTCTGGATGGCGGCGCTGCACACGCGTTCGGCCATCTCGCTGGCAAAGAGCTTGGCCATGGCGGCTTCCTTCAGGCACGGCAGCCCCGCGTCGCGCAGGCTGGCGGCGTGCCAGATGAGCTGGCGCGCCGCTTCGATCTGCGTGGCGCAGTCGGCGAGGCGAAAGCCCACGGCCTGGTGGTTGAAGATCGCGGTGCCGAAGCTCTCGCGCTGCTTGGCATAGTCGAGCGCGACCTCGAAGGCGCTGCGCGCCATGCCGACGCTCTGCGCGGCGATGCCGATGCGCCCGCCCTCGAGCGCCGACAGCGCGATCCTGTAGCCCTCGCCCTCCTCGCCGATCAGGTTGGCGGCCGGGATGCGGCAGTGGTCGAAGTTGACCTGCGCCGTGTCGCTGGAATGCTGGCCGATCTTGTCTTCGAGCCGCGCGACGACATAGCCCGGCGTATCGGTGGGCACGAGAAACGCGCTCATGCCGCGCTTGCCCGCGCCCTTGTCGGTGACGGCGATGACGACCGCGAGGTGGCCGTTCTTGCCGCTCGTGATGAACTGCTTCACGCCGTCGATCACGTAGCCGTCGCCGTCCTTCACCGCCGTCGTCTTGAGCGCCGATGCGTCGCTGCCCACGTGCGGCTCGGTCAGGCAGAACACGCCGAGGAGCTCGCCCTGCGCGAGGCGCGTGAGCCACTGCTTCTTCTGCGCCGCATTGCCGTAGCGCATGAGGATCGCGTTGACCGGGCAGTTGGTGACGCTGATCGCGGTGCTGGTGCCGCCGTCGCCGGCAGCGATCTCCTCCAGGACCAGGGCGAGCGTGACGTAGTCCAGGCCCGCCCCGCCGAACTCCTCCGGCACGCAGATGCCGTAGGCGCCCAGCGCGGCGAGGCCCTTGTGCGCGTCATGCGGGAAGTGATGCTCCTTGTCCCAGCGCGCGGCATGGGGCCAGAGTTCTTCCTTCGCGAACGCGCGCACCGCGTCGCGGATCATTTCCTGGTCTTGGGAGAGAAGCATGTCAGAGCAGTTCGATCGCGACGGCCGTCGCCTCGCCGCCGCCGATGCACAGCGTGGCGATGCCGCGCTTCTTGCCGCGGGCTTTCAGCGCATGCATCAGCGTGACCATGATGCGCGCGCCCGACGCACCGATCGGGTGGCCCAGCGCGCACGCGCCGCCGTTGACGTTGACGATGTCGTGCGCGACCTTGAGCTCTTCCATCAGCGCCATCGGCACCACGGCGAACGCCTCGTTCACTTCCCACAGGTCGACGTCCGACACCTTCCAGCCCGTTTTCGCCAGCAGCTTCTGCACCGCGCCCACCGGCGCCGTGGTGAACCAGTTCGGCTCCTGCGCGTGCATGGTGTGCGCGACGATGCGCGCCAGCGGCTTCGCGCCGTGCTTCGTCGCGGTGGATTCCTTCATCATCACGAGCGCGGCCGCGCCGTCGTTGATGCTGGAGCTGGACGCGGCGGTGATCGTGCCGTCCTTCTTGAATGCGGGCTTGAGCGTCGGGATCTTGTCGAGCTTGACCTTGCCGGGGCCTTCGTCGATGGAGACCACGACTTCGCCCGCCCGCGTCTTGACCGTCACCGGCGTGATCTCGGCCGCGAACGCGCCCGATTCCGTGGCCGCCTTCGCGCGCTTCACGCTGGCGGTGGCGAAGGCATCCTGCGCCTCGCGGGTGAAGTTGTACTTCGCCGCGCACTCTTCGCCGAAGGTGCCCATGGCGCGGCCCGGCTCGTAGGCGTCTTCGAGACCGTCCAGCATCATGTGGTCGTAGATGCGGTCGTGACCGATGCGGATGCCGCTGCGGCCCTTGAGCAGGAGGTAGGGCGCGTTCGTCATGCTCTCCATGCCGCCCGCGACCATCACGTCGTGCGTGCCCGCGAGCAACATGTCGTGCGCGAACATCGCGGCCTTCATGCCGGAGCCGCACATCTTGGACAGCGTGACCGCGCCCGCGCTCTTGGGCAGCCCGCCCTTGAACGCGGCCTGGCGCGCGGGCGCCTGGCCCTGCCCCGCCATCAGGCAGTTGCCGAACAGGACTTCGCCGACGGCGTCGCCCGGGATGCCGGCGCGCTCGACGGCCGCCTTGATGGCGGCGCCCCCGAGGTCGTGCGCCGCGAGCGACGAGAAATCGCCCTGGAAGCCGCCCATGGGGGTGCGGGCGGCGCCGACGATAACGATGGAATCGGACATGAATTGCTCCTTCAAAAAATAGTGTCGTTCAGGAAACCTGGATGAGGCCGCCGCGCTCTTCCTGCGCGATGCGGCGCAGGTAACTCTGGAACTCCGGGTCCTCGCCCTTCAGCAGCAGCGGCAGCGCCTGGTAGAAGTCCTCGCGGTGGCACCACTCGCGCATGTAGTCGTCCCAGCTGTTCCAGCGCCGCGCCTCCGTCTCGGTCATCTTCGGCTTGTAGGCCACAAGATACGCCCGCTCGAATAACGTCATCAGCATGTCGAAAATCACCAGCATGCGCTCGGTCTGCTCGATGGTCGGGTTGGCGAGCGGCTCGTTCGTGCGCAGGTGCAGGTCCGGATGGGCCAGCACGACCTTGAGGAAGTCGGTGTACGCGTTGGACAGGAGCTGGTAGCCCTCCTCCTCCTCGTTGTCGCGTTCCTTGCGCTGCTCCCAGGCGAAAAAGACGATCGCGAAGGGCAGCGCGACCACCGTCACGATGAAGCTTGCGAGCTCCCATGCGTCGCGCGCGTTCATGCGACCGCCTGCGCCACCTTGCGCACGAAGCGCTTGTTGCGCTCGTAGGGGAACACGTCGTGCACGTAGCCGGCCTGGATGCGTTCCTTGTGCTGCTGCCAGAACGACGCCTCCAGCAGGTCGGCATGGTGCTTCATGAACACATCCCGCACCGCGTCGTTGCCCAGCAGGAAGGGGCCGAAGGTCTCGGGGAACACGTCGTGCGGGCCGACCTTGTACCAGACCTCCCCGGACATCTCGTCCTCCTCGTTGCGGGCCTTGGGCACCTGCCGGAAATTGCAGTCGGTGATGTACTCGATCTCGTCGTAGTCGTAGAACACGACCTTGCCGTTGCGCGTGACGCCGAAGTTCTTCCAGAGCATGTCGCCGGGGAAGATGTTCGCGGCCACGAGGTCCTTGATCGCGTTGCCGTACTCGATCACCGCGGCCTCGATCTGGTCGCGTGCGTTGCCAGCGGCCGCGCTGTCGGCTTCGGATGTGCGGCCGGCATCGAAGGCTTCCTGCAGGTAGATGTTGAGCGGGATCATGCGGCGCTCGATGTACAGGTGCTTGATGATCACCTCTTCCTGGCCGTCGCCGTCGCGGTCGGAAATCTCCAGCTGGCTGGGCGCGAACTTGCGGATCTCCTCGATCAGCTCGTCCTCGAAGCGGTCCCGCGCGAAGGCGACCTCGCTGTACTCCAGCGTGTCGGCCATGCGTCCCACGCGGTCGTGCTGCTTGACCAGCAGGTACTTGCCCTTGATCTGCTCGCGCGTCGTGTCCTTGGGCGGCGGATACCAGTCCTTGATCACCTTGAACACATACGGAAACGACGGCAGGTCGAACACCAGCATCACCATGCCCTTGATGCCGGGCGCGATGCGGAACTTGTCGCTCGAATGCTTCGTGTGATAGAGGAAATCGCGATAGAACAGCGTCTTGCCCTGCTTGGCCAGGCCGAGCGCGTTGTAGAGCTCGTTGCGGGGCTTTCGGGGCATGAGCGAGCGCAGGAACTGCACGTAGGCGCTGGGGATTTCCATGTCCACCATGAAGTAGGCGCGGGCGAAGGAGAAGAGGCCCTGCATGTCGTCCTCGCCGAACAGGCACGCGTCGATGATCAGCGCGCCGGCCTTGTTGTGCAGGATCGGCAGCGCGAACGGCACCTCGTTGAAGCCGTTGATGATCTTGCCGACCACGTAGGCGCCCTTGTTGCGGAAGAACAGGGAGGACAGCACCTGGATCTGGAAGTTCGCGCGCAGCTTCACCTGCACCAGGCGCGCGCTCATCGCCTGCACGACGTAGCCCGCATCGCGCGGCAGGTCGTCGAAGGCGCGCTGCAGCTGGAAGTTGGTGATGATGCGCTCCACCGTCTCGCCGAGCGTCTCGCGCGTCGGGTAGTAGGAGCGGTAGGTCGGCAGCGCGCCGGGCTCGTCGTTCTCGATGTACTCGGTGCTGACGGCCGGACGCACGAAGATGAAGTCGTTGTGGAAGTGCGTGCGGTGCAGGATCTTGGTGGTGACGGAGTTGAAGAAGGTCTCCGCCAGTTCCGGCTGGTGATGGTCCACCAGCAGGCCGATGTAGTGCAGCTTGACCTGCTGCCACACGTCCATCGGCTGCTCCCCCGCCTTGAACTCCTTCTCGAGCCGCGTCGTCGCTTCCTTCACGCGCAGGTCGTAGAACTCGATGCGCTCGCGCTGGGCGCGCTGCTGGCCGTGCCAGTCCGCCGTCTCGAACCGGTGCTTGGCGCGCGCGGACTCGGTGCGAAAGAGCCGGTAATGGCGGTTGAAGCCGTCCATCATCGCCTTGGCGATGTCGTAGGCGAGCGGCGAATCCAGCCGCTGGGGGAACATCGCCATGCGCGCGCCGGTCCTATTTGCGGCCCACGGACACGCCTTCCAGCGCGGCCCGGTACAGGGGTTCGATCGAATCGGCGCTGGCGACCGACATGCGCAGGTCCTGCAGCAGCCCGTCGTGCACGCCGAAGGCCCACCCGTGCACGGTGACCTTCTGGCCCTTCGCCCAGGCGTCGACCATCACGGTGCTCACGCACACGTTGACGACCTGCTCAATCACGTTGAGGTCCACCAGCGCATCGCCGCGCTTGTCCTCGGCCAGCGACTCCAGCAGGCCGCGGTGGCGGTCCCGGACGTCCTGGATGTGGCGGATCCAGTTGTCGGCCAGGCCGATGCGCTGCCCGTGCAGCGCCGCCATCACGCCGCCGCAACCGTAGTGGCCGACCACCATGATGTGCTCGACCTTGAGCATCTCCACCGCGAACTGGATCGCGGAGAGTGCGTTCAGGTCCGAGTGCACGACGACGTTGGCGACGTTGCGGTGCACGAACACCTCGCCGGGCTCCAGCCCGGTGATCTGGTTGGCCGGCACGCGCGAGTCGCTGCAGCCGATCCACATGAATTTGGGCTTCTGCTGCTTGACCAGCCCCGTGAAGAAGCCGGGGCGCTCGCGCTCCATCTGCTCGGCCCATTGCCGGTTGTGGGTGAAGAGGTCGTGGATCGTGGTCATGGGAACATTGTCGCCTTGGGTCCGGTTACGTGGAGTTCCGTAGGATCAGGCAGCGAGCAGGCGGGTGTCCAGGGCCTGCGCCGGCCCGTCGGATTTCCGCACGGCCTGCCGGCCTTCGCGGCTGGTCACCGCTTCGACGAAGCGCCCGCCGGCGAAGCGCACCATCACGCCGTCGGGCGCACCATAAGCCGGCGGTCCGGCCTGCTCCAGCAGCGGCTGGCGCCACGGCTCGCTGTCCAGGTGCGGGCAGAAAGTACCCGGGACCCAGCCGAGCCCCTCGCGCGTCCCGCCGCCCGGGACGCTGTCCGTGATGTACCGCTCGAACCAGCAGTTGGCGCCCGCGCTGATGCCGCACAGCAGCGTGCCGTCCTGCCATGCGGCATGCAAGTCCGCGTCGAAGCCGAATTCGCGCCACACGGCCACCATCGCCACGGTGTTGCCGCCGCCCACGTAGACCAGGTCGGCGTCGCGAACGGCCTGGCCATAGTCGCGCTTCATCTCATAGGGGAAGAAGGGCAGTGTCGAGGGCTCGCAGCCCAGCGCGGTGAAGAGTTTCATGAAACGAAGTTGTGCCCGCTCGCCGTCGCCGCTCGCCGTGCCGAGGAAAAGCGCCCGGGGCCGGGTGGCGCGCCGACGCAGCAGCGTCAGCAGGTAGCGCTCCTGCAAGCCGCTCAGGTCCTCCATCAGGAAGCCTCCGCCGCCGATCGCCACCAGCTCCTGGCTCACATCGTCTCCGCGAAGAGCTCCCGCCCGATCAGCATGCGGCGGATTTCGCTCGTGCCCGCGCCGATCTCGTAGAGCTTGGCGTCGCGCCACAGGCGGCCCAGCGGGTACTCGTTGATGTAGCCGTTGCCGCCGAAGATCTGCACGCCCTCGCCGGCCATCCACGTGGCCTTCTCGGCGCACCACAGGATGACCGACGCGCAGTCCTTGCGCACCTGCCGCACGTGCTCGGCGCCCAGCATGTCCAGGTTCTTGCCGATCGTGTAGCAGAACGCGCGCCCGGCCTGCAGCACGGTGTACATGTCCGCGACCTTGCCCTGGATCAGCTGGAATTCGCCGATGCTCTGGCCGAACTGCTTGCGGTCGTGGATGTAGGGCACCACGTTGTCCATCACCGACTGCATGATGCCGATGGGCCCGGCGGCCAGAACCGCGCGCTCGTAGTCCAGGCCGGACATCAGCACCTTCGCGCCGCCGTTGAGGGTGCCGAGCACGTTGGACATCGGCACCTCGACGTTGTCGAACACCATCTCGCCGGTGTGGCTGCCGCGCATGCCCAGCTTGTCCAGCTTCTGCGCCGTGGAGAAGCCCTTCATGCCCTTCTCGACGATGAAGGCGGTGACGCCGCGCGCGCCGAGCTCGGGCTCGGTCTTCGCGTACACCACCATCGTGTCCGCGTCCGGCCCGTTGGTGATCCACATCTTGGTGCCGTTCAGGACGTAGCAGCCGCCCTTCTCCTGGGCCTTGAGCTTCATGCTGATGACGTCGCTGCCCGCGCCCGGCTCGCTCATCGCCAGCGCGCCCACGTGCTCGCCGGAGATCAGCTTCGGCAGGAACTTCCGCTTCTGCTCCTCGCTGCCGTTGCGCTTGATCTGGTTCACGCACAGGTTGCTGTGCGCGCCATAGGACAGGCCGACCGAAGCGGAGGCGCGGGAGATTTCCTCCATCGCGATCATGTGCGCGAGATAGCCCATGCCCGCGCCGCCGTATTCCTCGGGCACCGTGATGCCCAGTACGCCGAGCGCGCCCATCTTCTGCCACAGGTCCATCGGGAACTGGTCGCTGCGGTCGATCTCCGCGGCGCGCGGCGCGATCTCGGATTGCGCGAAGGACTGCACCGCATCGCGCAGCGCGTCGATGTCTTCTCCCAACTGGAAATTCAGGCCTGGCAGGTTCATGGGATGGTCTCCTCTTGTCGTTTCAGTGCTGGATGCCGTCGCGCCCGACCACGGCCATCAGCGTCGCATGCATGGTGGCGATCAGCTTCTCGCGCCCGTCGGCTGCAATGGCGAAGGCGCGGCCTTCGGTCACCGTGACGGTGCGTCCCGGCTTGACGACGAGGCCCTCCATGCGGAAGCGCTCGCCCTGCGCGGGCGCGAGCAGGTTGATCTTGAACTCGATGGTGAGCACTGCGGCGTCCTGGGGCATCAGGCTGAACCCGGCATAGCCGCAGGCGGAGTCCAGCGCGGTCGCCACCATGCCGGCGTGCAGGAAGCCGTGCTGCTGCGTGAGCGCCTTCGCCCAGGGCAGCTCGATCACCACCCGGCCCGGTTCCACCGCGCCGAGCGTGGCGCCGATGGTCTTCATGGCAGCCTGCCGCTCGAAACTGGTTCGCACGCGGTCGGCGTAGGCGGCATCTTTCGGCTGGAAGCTGGGGGCCATGGACACTCCTGGCGAGTTGACGTTTACGTAAACGTCAATTATGCCGAGTTTTGAACAACCGGATTGCCGGTTTTTCTCAAGCAGCCTGCCGGGACTTCTCCGTGCGCGACAGCAGCGCCCGCGCCTCCTTCTCGTGCGCGCGCACCTCCTCGAGGTTCGCCTGCAGGTCGGCCATCTGCTCTTCCAGCTGCTTGCGGTGCAGCGCGAGGATGGCGAGGAATTTCTTCAGCTGCGGGCCCGTGTCGCGCGGGCTGTCGTACATGTCGATCAGCTCCTTGGCCTCCGACAGGGACAGGCCCAGGCGCTTGGCGCGCAGCGTGAGCTTCAGGCGCGTGCGGTCCCGCGCGCTGTAGATGCGGTTGCGCCCGCCCGGGCCCGAGCGCTCGGGCTGCAGCAGGCCCATGTCCTCGTAGAAGCGCATGGCGCGGGTGGTGAGGTCGAATTCCTTCGCCAGGTCGCCGATGGTGTATGTCGTGGTTGCCACTATGAGTTCCGGGTTCGTCCCTACAATGCGGGATTACATATGACGTTTACGTCAACGTCAATCAGCAATCCGCCCGCTTTCAACCCCCTCCCCATGAACGCCCTCGAACAACGCCTGCAGTACCCGTTCGGCGACAGCCTTCCCGCCCCGGGCGAGACGATGGAGGTAGCGCCGGGTGTTCGCTGGATCCGCATGGCGCTGCCTTTCGCGCTGGACCACATCAACCTGTGGCTGCTGCGCGACGAGATCGACGGCCGCGCCGGGTGGACGGTGGTGGACTGCTGCATCAGCCGCGACGAAGCGAAGGCGCAATGGGAGCGGATCTTCGCCACCCAGCTGCAGGGCCTGCCCATCCTTCGCGTGGTCGTCACGCACATGCATCCCGACCACATCGGCCTCGCGTCCTGGCTGTGCGAGCGCTGGGACGCGCCGCTGTGGATCAGCGCCACCGACTACAACGCCTCGCGGCTCGCCTCGCAGAGCACCACCGGCTTCGGCGGCGACGCGACGGCGAAGTTCTTCGCGTCGCACGGGCTCACGGATCCGGAGGCGCTGGAGAAAGTGCGCGGCCGCACGAACTACTACGCGGGCATGGTGCCCGCCGTGCCGCGCAGTTTCCACCGCATGCAGGACGGCGACCTGCTCACCATCGGCGGGCGCGCGTGGCGCTGCATCTCGGGGTACGGCCATGCGCCCGAACACATCGCGCTTTTCTGCGGTGAACTCGCGGTACTGATCGGCGGCGACATGATGCTGCCGCGCATCTCCACCAACGTGAGCGTCTACGACGTGGAGCCGGAATCCGATCCGCTGCGCCTTTTCCTCGAATCGATCGACAAGTTCGCCGGCCTCCCCGACGGCACCCTCACGCTGCCCTCGCACGGCAAGCCCTTTCGCGGGCTGCACGAGCGCATCTCGCAACTGCACGCGCACCATCGCGACCGGCTTGCCGAAGTGATGGAAGCCTGCGAACGCGCGCCGCAGTGCGGCGCGGACGTGCTGCCCGTGATGTTCAAGCGCCCCCTCGACCTGCACCAGACCACCTTCGCCATGGGCGAGTCGGTCGCGCACCTGCATGCGCTGTGGTTTGCCGGCAAGCTCGAGCGCACGCGCGGCGCGGACGGCATCTACCGCTTCAGCGCCCAGGTCCCCGTGCCGCCGTCGCGCGCCGGGGATGCGAGCCACTGGGGCGGCGCACTCTCGCCCAGCGTGAAGTAGAAGACCGTCCCTTCGCCCGGCACCGACTCCGCCCAGACGCGGCCCTGGTGGCGCGTGAGGATGCGGCGCACCGTCGCGAGCCCGATGCCCGTGCCGGGAAATTCGGCCTCGGTGTGCAGGCGCTGGAACGCGCCGAACAGCTTGCCGGCGTACGCCATGTCGAAGCCCACGCCGTTGTCCCGCACGAAAAACGCCCCGTCGGCGGGCCTGCGCCCGACTTCGATCACCGGCTCCGGCGTGTTGGACGTGAACTTCCAGGCGTTGCCCACGAGGTTGTCCACGACCAGCCGCAGCAGCGGCGCGTCGCCCTGCGCCGCCAGGCCGGGTGCGATGCGCACGTCCACCTTGCGCTGGGGCGCGCGCACCTGCAGCTCGTCGATCGCTTCCTGCGCGAGCGCGCCGATGTCCAGCGCGCCGTAGCTGAGCGGCGCGCGCGCGACTTTCGAGAGCAGCAGCAGCGCGTCGATGAGCTGCTCCATCTTTTCCACGCCGGCCTGGATGCGCGCGAGGAAGTGGCGCGCGCGGTCGTCCGCCTGCGATTCGATCTTCAGCGCCAGCGCCTTGCTGAACCCGCCGATCGCGCCGAGGGGCGCGCGCAGGTCGTGCGACACGGAATACGAGAAGGCCTCGAGCTCCAGGTTCGAGTTGCGCAGCGCCTGCTCGATCGCCTTGAACTCGGTGATGTCCGCGTCGATCCCCACCCAGAAGGCGACCTCGCCCGCGTCGTCCAGGACCGGCGTGCCCTTGTACGACATCGTGTGCCAGCTGCCGTCCTTGGCCAGCAGGCGGCGCACGCCGATGAAGGGCTGGCGGGTAGCGCGCGACCGGCGCCAGTTGGCCGCGACCTCCTCGCGGTCGTCCGGGTGGATGGCGCGCCGCCCGTTGTCTCCCAGCCATTGCTGCGGCGTGCCGCCCACGAGCTCGTACCACGCGCGGTTGAGGAAGGTAAGGCGCTCGCCGCTCGCGTCCGTGTTCCAGACGACTTCCGGCGCCTGTTCCGCGAGGGTGCGGTACAGCAGTTCCTGGCGCGCGAGTTCCGCCGTGCGCTGCGCGATGCGCTCTTCCAGGCCCGCGTTCAGCTGCGTCACTTCGCCGAAGAGGCGGGCGTTCTCGATCGCGATCGACGCCAGCTGCGCCAGCTCGAGGGCCACGTATTCGTCACGCTCCGAGAACTCGCCATCGCTCTTGTCGGACAGCTGCAGCAGGCCCATGTTCGCGCCGTCGCGTCCGGTGAGCGGCACCGCCAGCAGGCCGCGCAGCTGCATGTGGTCGGCGGCGTGCGCGCCGAAGCCGCGATAGCGCGGGTGCGCGAGCAGCTCGGCCTGCGTGAGGCGCAGCGCGCGCCCGGTCTCGCACACCACCGCATAGATGCCCTCGCCGTTGGGCGGCTCCGCGTAATCGCGCCACGCCCCGTACCGGTCGGACATGGAGAGCGAGGAGATCGCCTGGCTCCAGTCGCTGCCCTTCGTGAGGCTCACCACCGCCATGTGAGCACCGATCACGCTGCGCGCCTGGTCGGCCACTTCGCGGAGCATGGCCTCGAGGTCGGGCCGCGAGGTGATCGCCTGCGCGGCCTCGGCGGCGCGCTGCAGCTGCAGCGTGTACTCCTCCAGCTCCTTCTCGCGCGCCCGCACCGCCTCTTCGGCAATCCTGCGCTCCGTCACGTCCTGGACCACGCCGCCGAACCACACGGGCGTGCCGCCTTCGTCGCGGCGCGCGTCCGCGATCTCGCTCATCCAGGCGATCGAGCCGTCGGGCTTGACGACCCGGTATTCCACACGCATCACCTGCCCGTCGCGCAGCGCGCTGTCGCGCGCCGGTTTCAGCAGGGCGCGGTCCTGCGGGTGCACGAGGCCCTCGAAGCCCTGGATCGACGGCTCGAATTCGCCCGGCTCACGGCCGACGAGGACATACACCTCGTCGGACCATCCGAGCCTGCCGGTGGCAAGGTCGAGCTCCCAGTTGCCGACGCGTCCGATGCGCTGGGCCTCGATCAGCTTGCCCTGCGTTTCCCGCAGTTCGCGCAGCTGCGCGGCCTGCTCCGACTGCAGGCGCTCCAGATGCGTGACGTCGGTGAAGACGACCAGCCCGCCCCGGATGCCCTCGGGGGTGGTCACGGGCTGCCAGCTGCACAGCAGCATGCGGCCTTCGGGCACGAGTGCGTTGCGCACGAAGAGCGCCAGTTGCCGGCCGCTCTCGCCCCGCAGCGCGCGGGAAAGCGGAAGGTCTTCCAGCGCGTAAGGGGTCACCTTGTCGCGCTCGAACAGGCCCCAGGCGAGGGGACGCTGCGCGCGGGGCGCGAGCGGGCCGTCCAGCGGGAACAGCGCCCGTGCCGCCTCGTTGTACATGAAGAAGCCGCCGCCCGCATCCATCGCGAGCAGCGCCTCCTGCATGCTGTTGAGCACCTGGTCCAGCACCACGTACGCGGCCTGGCTGCGGCGCAGCTCGCTTTGCAGGTCGGCCTGCCGCAGCTGCAGCGATTCGGCCATCAGGTTGAACGCCGACCCGATGCGCGTGAATTCCCCCCCGAGGCGGGTGTCCTTCAGCGGCACCCGGGCATCGAGGTCTCCGTGCTCGAGCCGGCGCACGGCGTCCACGACCAGCCGGGTCGGCGCGACGATGGCCCGGCCGGCGAAGATCCAGGCCCCGAGCAGGCCGAGCAGCAGCATGAGCGCCATGCCCATGAGCTCGTCGCGCAGGCTCGCGATGCTGCTGGCGGCGAGCATGTTGCCGTCGATGCTCGCCACCGCGAGCAGGCCCTCCACGCCGACGCGCATCGAAGGGGCGAAGGCGAAGATGCGATGGTCTCCCTGCGGGTCCTCGGTTTCCCCGGTGCCCGAGGACATCGCGGCCGCCGCGCGCAGCAGGTCGGCATTGGCGAGTCCGCGCGGCAACGGTTGCGCCGGGCGCGGTGGATATTCCATGACGACCTGGCCGCGCCGGTCGGCCACCAGCAGGCGCGCCCGCGGCGGCAACTCGAGCCGCGCCAGCGCGGCGGTGGCCTGCGCGAGGTTCAAGGTGGCGAAGGCGACGCCCTTCACCTCACCGCCTTCGATGATCGGCAGGCCGAAAGGGATGGTGCTGCGCCCGCCCGCGCGGCCGACGATTTCCTCGCCCATCGCGAACCGCCGCTGCGTCAGCGCCTGCCGGAAGAATGCACGGTCGCCGCCCTGGATCGCACCGGCGGCGGCGTTCGCGTGGCACACGGACCGGCCCTCGGTGTCGAAGTAGCCGATGTTGAAGTAGATCGGATTGCTCGCCTTCAGCTCGGCGAAGTAGGCCTGGCAGCGGGACGCCGGCAAGGCGCGCAGCTCGGGCATCGCCGCGATCGCGGTGAGCAGCGCATGGGCGGACTCGATGGTGCGGTCCTGGCTGGACGCGATGGCGGACGCGGCGAACTTCAGCTGCGATTGCGCGAGTTCCCTGGTCGATCGCGTCTCGCGCACCGCGAGCCAGACGGACAAGGCCGAAAGCGGCAGGATCGCCGCAACCATCAGGATCACGACGCGCTGCTGCAGGCTCAGGCGACCACGCATTTTTTGACTACTCCCTGTGGCGGCCGATGCGGCTCCGCTTGCTCCCGAGTGTACGGGGCAAGCCGGCCACCCTCCCGGGCGACTCACCAGGGCGGGATGTGCTCGTCTTTGAGCTGGCCGCGCAGGTGCGCGTAGTCGGGCACCACGGTGCCGACCGTCTCCCAGAAGCGGGGGCTGTGGTCCATCACGCGCAGGTGGCTGAGCTCGTGGGCGACCACGTAGTCGATCACCGGGAGCCGGAAATGGATCAGGCGCCAGTTGAGCCGGATGAGGCCGTCCGAATGCGCGGTGCCCCAGCGCGTGCCCGCGCTGCTGAGGACCAGCTTGCGCCAGCTCACGCCGAGCTGCGGCGCGTAGTGGTCGAGCCGCTCGGTGAACAGCCGCTTCGCCTGGCGCATGAGCCAGGCCTGCACCGCATCCCGGATCTGCGACGGCTGTGCGTTCTGGGGCAGGCCCAGCCGCAGGGTGTGGCGCGCGACGCCGGGGAGCGCCGCGTCATCCGTCTCCAGCACGCCGCCGACTTCGTCGAAGCCATGGCGCGGGTCGAGCACCACGATGACCGGTTCGCCCATGAAGGGGAAGGTGGCACCCTCCTTCCACTCGATGCGCGCGGACTCGATGCGCCGCTGACGCTCGCCGGCCTCGCCGAGCTTCTTCACGATCCAGGCGGACTTGCTCTGCACCGCGGAGTCGACTTCGTACAAGGGCACCCACTTCGGCGCCGTGACGGTGAGGCCTTCCGGCCCGACAGCGAAGCCGATGGTGCGGCGCTTCGCGCGGCGCAGTTCGTAGGCGACCACGGAATCGCCGAGCATGGCCTCGCGGTTGGCGCGCGGGTGGCGGAAGTCGGCGGGCGCCAGCACCTTGTCGAGCAGTTCCGCGGGGGGACCATCTGCTCTTTTTTCAGGAGCGTCGAAGGCAGGCTTGGCGGGACGCTCCGGCTTGGGTGCGGACTTTCGCGTGCGTGGGCGCGCAGGCGCCGCGGGCGCGGCGTCGAAGAAATCCAGCGTGAGTTGCAGCAGCCGGTGCATGGGGCCCGAGTTTATCCGCGGCGGCGCGCGCGCGAGCCCGGCCGCAGGGTTCGCACGGGGGCTCGAAAGAGCCACCGCGCCGCGCGTCAGTCGCGGTAGGCCTCGGGGTCGAGGCGATGCATCTCGGCTTCGATCCAGGCCTCGACCTCGCGCAGCAATTCGTCGGGCTCGCGCCCCGCGCTCGGGATCGGCTTGCCGATGGAGATGTCCACCACGCCCGGGTGCTTGATGAAAGCCTTGCGCGGCCACACCTTCGCCGAAGTCACGGCGATGGGGATGACGGGCGCGCCGGTTTCGCAGGCGAGCCGCGTGCCGCCGTGCTTGTAGACCCCCTTCTGCCCGCGGGGGATGCGCGTGCCCTCGGGGAACATGATGACCCACACGCCCTGCGCGAGCAGGCGCTTGCCCTGTTCGACAACCTTGGCGAAGGCCTGCGCGCGCAGGCTGCGGTCGATGTGGATCATGTCCATGCGCCCCATGGCCCAGCCGAAGAAGGGCACGTAGATCAGCTCCTTCTTGAAGACATAGGCGAGCGGGTGCGGCATCAGCGTGGGGATCAGGAAGGTCTCGAGCGTCGACTGGTGCTTCACGAGCAGGATCGCGGGGCTCTTTTCGCCCAGGGGCAGGTTGTCGTAGCCCGTCACGCGCACTTCGATGCCCAGGATGCCGCGCCCGATGGGGCCGACGGCCCAGGTGAGCCAGCGCTGCGCCATCCACCACATCTGCGTGCCGTTGCTCCACAGCGAGGCGGTGACCATGTAGATGCCCCAGGGCACCACCGTCACGAGCATCCAGAGTGCGTGAACTATCGAGCGGATCAATGACATGCGAAAGGGAGCCTGTTAGGTGGGAGCGGCTTTGCCGGCGGCCTGGCGCGCGACCAGCCAGTCGGCGAAGGCGGCGAGGTCCTCGTGCATCGTGGTGCCGGCCGGGTACGTGTCGGGAAGCGCGCGACCGCGGAATTCCGCGCCCTTGCCGGTGAGCACGAGGTGCGGCTCGCAACCCGCGGCGGACCCGGCCTGCAGGTCGCGCAGGCCGTCGCCGACGACCGGGGTGCGCGAGGCCCGCAGGTCCACGCCGAAACGGTCGGCGATCTGTTCGAACAGGCCGGGCAGCGGCTTGCGGCAGGTGCAGCTCTCATCGGGCGTGTGCGGGCAGTAGAACACCGCATCGATGCGGCCGCCCTGCGCGGAGAGCATCTTGTGCATCTTGGCATGCATCGCGTTGAGCGACGCGACGTCGAACAGGCCCCGCCCGAGGCCGGACTGGTTCGAAGCGATCACCGCGTGCCAGCCCGCGTGGTTCAGTTTCGCGATGGCTTCCAGCGCCCCCGGCAGCGGCGTCCATTCCTCGGGCGACTTGATGAATTCGTCGCTGTCGGCGTTGATGGTGCCGTCGCGGTCGAGGATGACGAGTTTCATGGGCAGGCCTTCCGCAGGTCAGGTGGCGAGGCGCGACAAGTCCGCCACCCGGTTCATCGCCTGGTGCAGCGTGGCCAGGAGGCCCAGGCGGTTCAGGCGCAGGTCGGTTTCTTCCGCGTTGACCATCACGTCGTCGAAAAAGGAATCGACCGGCGCGCGCAGCGCGGCAAGCGTCTGCAGCGACGCGGTGTAATCGCCGGCCTCGAACTGCGCGGACGCCCTGGGAGCCACCTCCCGGGTCGCGGCGTAGAGCGACTTCTCCGCGCTTTCCTTGAGCAGCACCTCGCTCACGTGGGGGTCCACGGTGCCGTCGGCCTTCTTCAGGATGTTGCCGATGCGCTTGTTGGCGGCCGCCAGTGCGGGCGCTTCGGGCAGGGCCGCGAAAGCGCGCACCGCGGCGAGCCGCTTGGCGACATCACCGAGGCGCTGGGGGCGCAGGGCCAGGACGGCGTCCACTTCCTGCGCGCTGTAGCCCTGCTCGCGCAGGGAGCCCGCGAGGCGCTCGTAGATGAATTCGGAGAGCAGGCGCACGGTGTCCG
This sequence comes from Caenimonas aquaedulcis, assembly GCF_015831345.1. Taxonomy (NCBI): domain Bacteria; kingdom Pseudomonadati; phylum Pseudomonadota; class Betaproteobacteria; order Burkholderiales; family Comamonadaceae; genus Caenimonas; species Caenimonas aquaedulcis. The sequence goes on from NZ_JADWYS010000001.1 coordinate 2,233,192, forward strand.
CACTGGCCTGCGGGAACAAGGCGACGGCGGCGGCGAGCAGCGTGTCCAGTTCCAGCGGCAGGTCTTTCTCGATCAGCATGCGCACGATGCCCAGGGCATGGCGGCGCAGCGCGAACGGGTCCTTGTCGCCGGTGGGCAGCTGGCCGATGGCGAAGAGGCCCGCCAGCGTTTCCAGCTTGTCGGCCAGCGCGACCGCCACGCCGGTCATGTTTCGCGGCAAGCCATCGCCGGCAAAGCGCGGCTTGTAGTGGTCCTCGATCGCGTCGGCGATGTCGGCGCCGAGGCCGTCGTGCAGCGCGTAGTAGCGGCCCATCACGCCCTGCAGTTCGGGGAATTCGCCCACCATGTCGGTCACGAGGTCGGCCTTGGCGAGTTGCGCCGCGCGGTCCGCGTTGGACGCGAGTTCACCGCCGCCCAACTGCCCGGCGATCGACCTGGCGATGGCACGCACGCGCTCGATGCGCTCGCCTTGCGTGCCCAGCTTGTTGTGGTACACGACCTTGCCGAGGCCCGGCACGCGGTCCTCGAGCTTCTTCTTGCGGTCCTGGTCGAAGAAGAATTTCGCATCGGCCAGGCGGGGGCGCACCACCCGCTCGTTGCCGCCGACCACCGCGCTGGCGTCCTGCGGGCGGATGTTGCTCACGACAAGGAATTTGTTGGTGAGCTTGCCCTGCGTGTCCAGCAGCGGGAAGTACTTCTGGTTGGCCTTCATCGTGAGGATCAGGCATTCCTGCGGGACGTCGAGGAATTCCTTGTCGAACTCGCAGACGAGCACGTTCGGCCGCTCGACCAGGGACGCGACTTCGTCGAGCAGCGCGTCGTCTTCGATTGCCTTGGCTCCACCGCCGGCCTTGTCGGCCGCCGCGGCCAGTTGCCGCACGATCTCCGCGCGCCGCGCTTCGAAGCTCGCGATGACCGCGCCGTCCTTCTCGAGTGCGGACGCGTAGCTGTCGGCATCCTTCACCTGCACGGGGTCCACCGAGGCCTCGAAGCGATGCCCGTGCGTCACGTTGCCGGCCTTCAGGCCCAGCGCCTCGATGGGCACGATCTCGCTGCCATGCAGCGCGAGCAGTGCGTGCGCCGGGCGGACGAACTTCACGTCGCTCCAGCCGTCGGCCAACTGGTAGGTCATGACCTTGGGGATCGGCAGCTTCGCGATGCTCTCGTTGAGTGCCTTCTGCAGCCCTTCCGCCAGCGTCGCGCCGGTCACGTTGCTTTCGTAGAAGAGCGCCTCGGCCTTGCCGTCCATCGCACGCTTCAGGCTGGCGACGGCGGACGGGTCCGCGCCCAGCGCCTGCAACTTCTTGAGCAGCGCGGGCGTTGCGTTGCCCGATGCGTCCAAGCCGACGGAGGCAGGCATCAGCTTTTGCGACACGGACTTGTCGGCGGCCTGCGCGGACACCGCGCTCACGTGCGCAGCCAGGCGGCGCGGCGATGCATAGGACGTGAGCTTCGATTCCGCGGTGGCCAGGCCCTGGCTCTTGAGCTGCTCGAACAAGACGCCGGCGAAAGCGTCCCCGAGTTTGCGCAGCGCCTTCGGCGGCAGCTCTTCCACGAACAATTCGACGATGAGGTTTTTCGCTGCCATGGGTCAAGCCGCCTTCTTGTTCATGTGGGCGACCCATTCGCGCGGGGCCATCGGGAAGCCCAGGCGCTCGCGGCTGTCGTAGTAGCTTTGCGCGACGGCGCGCGCGAGGTTGCGGATACGGCCGATGTAGGCCGCGCGTTCCGTCACGCTGATCGCGCCGCGCGCGTCCAGCAGGTTGAAGCTGTGCGCCGCCTTGAGCACCTGCTCGTAGGCCGGCAACGCGAGCTGCTGCTCCATCAGGTGCTTCGCCTGCTTCTCGTGCGCACCGAAAGCGGTGAAAAGGAACTCCGCGTCGCTGTGCTCGAAGTTGTACGTGGATTGCTCCACTTCGTTCTGCTTGTAGACGTCGCCGTAAGAGAGACCTTCGGTCCACTTCAGGTTATAGACGTTGTCCACGCCCTGGAGGTACATCGCGAGGCGCTCCAGGCCGTAGGTGATCTCGCCGGTGATCGGCTTGCAGTCGATGCCGCCGACCTGCTGGAAGTAGGTGAACTGCGTGACTTCCATCCCGTTCAGCCAGACCTCCCAGCCCAGGCCCCAGGCGCCGAGCGTGGGGTTCTCCCAGTCGTCTTCGACGAAACGGATGTCGTTCTTCTTCAAATCGAACCCGAGCGCTTCCAGCGAGCCGAGGTAGAGCTCCAGGATGTTGGACGGCGCGGGCTTGAGCACCACCTGGTACTGGTAGTAATGCTGCAGGCGGTTGGGGTTCTCGCCGTAGCGGCCGTCCTTCGGCCGGCGGCTGGGCTGCACGTAGGCGGCCTTCCACGGCTCGGGACCGAGGGCGCGCAGGAACGTCGCCGTATGCGATGTCCCCGCGCCGACCTCCATGTCGTAGGGCTGCAGCAGGGCGCAGCCCTGCCCGTCCCAGTAGGACTGCAATTTCAGGATGATTTGCTGGAAGGTCAACATAGGTGGAGCGATGGGCGGCGGCGCCCCGGTGCGCAAGACAGCGGGCCGCAGCCCGCGAAACCCTTGATTTTACGGGTTGCCGTGCGAACGGCGACCGCGCCAGGCTGCAATCCCGAGGATCGCGAACGTCGCCAGCCAGAATGGCCACAGGCCGGCGCGCGAAATCCACCACGCATAGGGCGTGATGCCGGTTCCGCCTTCGACCTCCCCGGTGAGCACGCCGCGCGTCTGGCGCGGCAATGCGGCGGTGACGCGGCCATAGCGGTCGATGATGGCCGTGGCGCCCGTGTTGGTGGCGCGCAGCATCGGCCGTGCGAATTCCAGCGTGCGCATGCGGCTGATCTGCAGGTGCTGGTCGATCGCGATGGAGTCGCCGAACCACGCAATGTTGCTGACGTTCACGAGGATGGTGGGTGCGCGCGCTTCGTCGGCGAACTGGAGGCCGAGTTCCTCGCCGAACAGATCCTCATAGCAGATGTTCGGCGCGAGGCGCTGGCCCTGCCACTCGAAAGGCGCCTGGCCCAGCGCGCCGCGGTCGAAATCGCCCAGCGGAATGTTCATCAGGCGCGTGAACCACTTGAAGAGCGGCGGCACGAACTCGCCGAAGGGCACGAGGTGGTGCTTGTCGAACCGGTACGGCGCCGCGCCGGGCTTCAGGCCCAGCACGGAGTTGGCGTAGCCCTCCTTGTAGCCGCCCATGGGGATTCCGATCAGCGCCGCCTGCGCGCGCGTGGTGAAGCGGTCGCGCATCGCGTCGAAATAGCCGGCGGGCAGTTGCGACGGCAGCATGGGGATCGCAGTCTCCGGCGTCACGACCAGCGATGCGGTGCTCGCGTCCAGTTGCTGCCCGTACCAGGCGAGCGCCAACGCCACGCCCGTGCCCGCCTCGAATTTCTCGTCCTGCGCGATGTTGCCCTGGAGCAGCGCGACCGAGAGCTTCGGTTCCGCCGCCGCGCCCTGCTTCGGATGTGCGACGACGTTGCAGGCGGCCAGCAGGCCCGCGCCTGCCGCGACCGCCAGCCAATATCGCCACGAGCGCAGCACGCCCGGTCGGGCGAGCAATGCGAGCGCGTAGGCCAGCAGCGATGCCACAAACCCGATGCCATGCACGCCGACATACGGAGCCAGGGCGGCGAGCGGCCCGTCGACATGCCCATAGCCGCCCGCGCCCCACGGAAAGCCCGTGAACCAGACGGTGCGCGCCAGTTCCGCGAACATCCATGCCGCCGCGAAAGAGAGCGCGCGGCCGGCCGTGGGAATGCGGTCCCATGCGCGAATCGCTGCGCAGGCGGCCGCGTAATAGCTGGAGAGAAACAGCGCCAGCGCCAGCACCGCTAACACGGCCAGTGGCGAAGCGAGCCCGCCGTAGACGTGCATGGAGATGAAGAGCCACCAGAAGGTGCCGCACAGCCACGCGGTGGCAAAGGCCCAGCCGAGCAGTCCTGCGTAGCGCCAGGAGGGCGCGCGCTGCACAGCCCAGGCCAGCCACGCGAGCGACAGCAGCTGCAGCCACCACACCGGCTGGCCGCTCCAGGGCGCGGCGATCGAAGCGGCCTGCAGCCACCCCGCCAGCAGCGCGCACGCGAACGGCAGCAAGCGCAACGCCACGCGCTTCAACCCGTGGCGTCTTCGTCTCTGGCCGGCGAGACCTTGAACCAGCGCACCGCGCCGCCCTTGGTGTGCAGCACGACGAAGTTCAGGCCCGCGAGCAGGTGGTGCTCCCCGCGCTTGGGCACGTGGCCCATCTCGTGCGCGATGAGCCCGCCGATGGTGTCGAACTGCTGCTCCGCGTCCGTCGGCAGGAGCTTCACGCCGAAGGCTTCGCCCACGCGGTCGATCGCGGTGTCGCCGCTCACGCGGTAGGTGCGGTCCGCGAGGCCGAAGATGTCGCCCTCGTTGTCGTCGATGTCGAATTCATCTTCGATCTCCCCGACGATCTGCTCGAGCACGTCCTCGATGGTGATGAGGCCCGCGACGCGGCCGAATTCGTCGATCGCGATCGCGAGGTGGTTGCGGTTGCCCCGGAATTCGCGCAGCAGGTCGTTGAGCCCCTTGCTTTCGGGGACGAACACCGCCGGGCGCAGCAGCGCCCGGATGTTCAGCTCGGGCGCTCGCTGCAGCTTGAGGAGGTCCTTGGCGAGCAGGATGCCGATGATGTTCTCGCGCTCGCCCTCGTAAACCGGGAAGCGCGAGTGGGCGGTGTCGATCACGATGCCCAGGATGTCGTCGTGCGCCGAATCGATGTTCAGCAGGTCCATGCGGGGCGCGGCGACCATGACGTCCGCGACCGTGAGCTCGGCCATCCGGATCACGCCCTCGAGCATGATGCGCGACTCCGCTCCGATGATGTCGTTGTCCTCAGCGTCCGCCAGCGTTTCGATCAGCTCGGCCTTGGAGTCCGGCCCGGGGTGGATGAACTCGGCGATCTTCTGCAGGAAAGTGCGCTTGTCTTCCTTCAGCGTGGAAGGTCGCGCAGGGTGGGGGTCGGACACAGCCTTGGGATGCAGGACGTGCGGTAGTGGAGGGACCAATAGGATAGCGGAAACGCCCGCACCGGGCGGGTGCGCGGCCGCTACCGGGGCGTCCTGCGGCGCGCGTCCTGGATGCCCCGGCGCATTTCCTGAACGCCGGCCAGGAAATCCCAGAAGCTCTTGGCCTGCACCTTGAGGCGGTAGTCGCTCCTGGCAATCTGCTCATCCAGCATTTCGCTCATGCGGCTGTCCAGCGTCGCCGGCGGCAGGCGCAGGTAGGCGTCGGTCTCCGACCCCGCACGCTCGAGCGTCGCGCCGGCGTTGCGCGCGATCTTGATCATGGCGGTGTTCTCGGACAGCGCGTGGATGAACAGGAGTTCCACGCCTTCGTTGCGCGCATGGATTACCGCGCGCTCGAAGAGGCGCGAGCCGTACCCGCGCCCGCGCGCCTTGCCCAGCACAGAGACGCCGAATTCGGCGCATTCGAGGTGTTCGGGATCGCGCGAGAACGCGAGGTGCGCCATCGCGATGAGTTCGAGCTTGCGGTTGTAGATGCCGAAGATGTCGTCGCGCTCGAAGTCCAGGCCGTCGACGTAGCGCCGGATGTGTTCGTCGTTGGCGGGGTAGCCGAAGCGCAGGTAGCGGTCGTGTTCATCCAGCGCCATCAGGTGGACGGCGATGCGCTCGCGGTGGCCGGGTCCGAGCGATCGGATCGGAACCACCACCGCGGTGCCCTGGATGACGTCATGTAGATCAGTCATGTTCCCAATTTACGGGTTTTCACTAGGGAGGCAAGTCCATCCGGCCATTACGCAACGGCTGACGTAGTTCTACCTAAACGCCGTGGCTCAACCATTCGTTACACCGGTAGCGCCGTGGTGGCCTTGACGAGGTCCAGCACGAAGCTGGTCCTGCAATCCTGCACCGAGGGATGCTTGAGCAAGGTGTCCATGATGAAGCGGCTGTAATGCGACATGTCCCGCACCACCACGCGCAGCAGGTAGTCCATGTCGCCGGTGAGCGAGGCGCACTCCACCACTTCCGGCCAGGTCTGAACGCTCGCGCGGAACACATCCATGGGGTTGCGCTTGTGGCTCTCGGTGTGCTTTTCCAGCCGAACATTGAGGTACGCGGTCAGGCCGAGACCGACCGCCTGCGGCTGGACGAGCGCCACGTACCGGTCGATCACGCCGCTTTCCTCGAGCCGCTTGACCCGCCGCAGCACGGCGCTGGAGGACAGGCCCACGTGCTCCCCGATGACGTCATAGGTTTCCCGGCCGTTCCGCTGCAGGGCGCGCAGGATGGCCTTGTCGAGCTTGTCGAGTGCTTGCGATTCTGTCATGACGCATGATTATTGCGCCGATCTGCCATATTCGCCCTTTTTCGCCGGAAAAGTGAGTTGCGTGGACCTTACAGTCGCAGCATCCTTTCCCCTCGAATCCGGAGACACCGCATGAACAAGGCCCTGCCCCAGTCCGTCACCCAGCCGCCGCAGACCTGGGACAACCCCATGGGGACGGACGGTTTCGAGTTCATCGAATACGCCGCGCCGGACCCGAAGGCGATGGGGGAGCTGTTCGAGCGCATGGGGTTCAAGCCGATCGCGAAGCACCGGCACAAGGCCGTCACGCTGTACCGGCAGGGCGGCATCAACTTCATCATCAATGCGGAGCCCGATTCGTTCGCGCAGCGCTTCGCGCGCCTGCACGGGCCCAGCGTGTGCGCGATCGCCTTCCGCGTGAAGGATGCGAAGGCTGCCTACGAGCGCGCCATTTCGCTCGGCGCCTGGGGCTACGCGGGCCAGGCCGGCCCCGGCGAATTGAACATCCCCGCCATCAAGGGCATCGGTGATTCGATCATCTACTTCATCGACAAGTGGCGCGGCAAGAATGGCGCGAAGGAAGGCGACATCGGCAACATCGGCTTCTTCGACGTGGACTTCGAGCCGCTGCCCGGGGCGGAGCTCAATCCCGCGGGCATCGGCCTCACCTACATCGACCACCTCACGCACAACGTGCACCGGGGCCGCATGGCCGAGTGGTCGGGCTTCTACGAGCGGCTGTTCAACTTCCGCGAGGTGCGCTACTTCGACATCGAAGGCCAGGCCACGGGCGTCAAGAGCAAGGCGATGACGAGCCCCTGCGGCAAGATCCGCATCCCGATCAACGAGGAGGGCAACGAGAAGTCGGGCCAGATCCAGGAATACCTGGACCGCTACCAGGGCGAGGGTATCCAGCACATCGCCATGGGTTCGACCAATCTGTACGACACGGTGGACGCGCTCCAGTTGAACGGCGTGAAGCTGCTCGAGACCAGCGACACCTACTACGAGCTGTTGCCCAAGCGCATCCCGAATCACGGTGAAGACCTGCCGGGCCTGCAGTCGCGCAACATCCTGGTCGACGGCAAGCCCGGCGATCTGCTGCTGCAGATCTTCAGCGAGAACCAGCTCGGCCCCATCTTCTTCGAATTCATCCAGCGCAAGGGCAACGAGGGTTTCGGCGAGGGCAACTTCAAGGCGCTCTTCGAGACGATGGAGCTCGACCAGATGCGCCGCGGCGTGCTCGAACCGAAGAAGGCCTGAGATGGCTGTCGAACCGGCGGTGTACGGGGCGAGCGAGCGTCCGCCGCGCGGCGACTACACCCGCGCTGGCAGCGACTACACCTGTGAGCAGGATTACGCCGCGTACACCGAAGAGGACCACGACACCTATCGGCGCCTGTACGAACGCCAGGCCGCGCTCGTGCCCGGCCGCGCATGCGACGAGTTCATCCGCGCACTGCCGTCCCTCGGCGCGAAGGAGCGCATCCCGCACTTCGACGAGATCAATGCGCGCCTGCGCAAGGCAACCGGCTGGGAAATCGTGACGGTGCCAGGACTGATTCCGGAAGTCCCCTTCTTCACGCTGCTCGCCAACCGGCGCTTCCCGGTCACCGACTGGATCCGAAAGCCGCACGAGTTCGACTACATCGTGGAGCCCGACGTGTTCCACGACCTGTTCGGGCATGTGCCGCTGCTGTTCGACCCGGTCTTCGCCGATCACATGCAGGAGTACGGCAAGGGCGGCCTCAAGGCGCACGGCCTGCAGGCATGCGAACTCCTGAGCCGGCTTTACTGGTACACGATCGAATTCGGCCTCATCGCGCAGGACGATGGCCTGCGCGCGTACGGCGCCGGCATCCTGAGCTCGCCCGGCGAATTGCTGCATGCCGTGGAGGGCCCGGCGCCGCAACGGCTGCCGCTGGACATCGAGCGCGTGATGCGTACGCGCTACAAGATCGACAGCTACCAGCAGACCTACTTCGTGATCGAAAGCTTCCAGGAGCTTTTCGACAAGACGGCGCCGGACTTCACGCCGGTGTATGAGCGCGTGAAGGCGCTGCCCGAGATCGCGGCGGAGGCGCCGACGGTGGAAGCCGAACCAGCAACGTGAATTCGCGCAGGCCGTAGTCCGCGACCGGTTCCACCTGCGCCCCGAAGGCACGTTCGCAGAACCGGATCCACGGCTCGGGCCGCGTGCGGTACAGGCCCGGCAGGGGCTCGACACCGCGCGCGACCGGCGCGATGAAATTCACCGCGAAACCCAGCCGGCTTCCGCCAGCGAGCTGGCGCAGGGTGCGGCGAATCCATCCCTGCCACTGGGCCCTCGAAAATCCGAGCTGCACATTGAAGAGGCCGCTCGCCACCGATAGATCCGCCACGCGGGGCAGCACGCTGCCCACGACGAATGCCGCGCTCGCGTCGCCTGCCCCCGCTGCGCGAGCCTGCCCGATCATGGCCGTGGAGAGGTCGACGCCGCAGTAGTCGACGCGCGTGTCGCCATGGCGCTCCCGCACGAATCCGAGCAGCGCCCCGTAGCCGCAACCGAGGTCGTTGAGCGAGTACCGACGGCGCCGGCCCGCGATTTTCATGAGCTGGATGAAGCGCAATCGCTGCGTGGGTTCGCACGTCCAGTCCACGCCCCAGGGCGTTGCGCCGTGCCGCCGCACGAGGCGCGAGTAGTAGCGCTCCACCGCGAGCGCGGGGTGTGTGTCGCCGGCAAAGTTCGTCATCAGTTTGGAGGATGCGGGCACTTCGCAAAAAATGTTTCAGCTCGTACACTGACGTTGGATTTTGTTACGAACATCAAACCGGAGGACTCCCCCATGGGCTATTTCATGAAGCACAACGACATCCTGATCGGCAGCATGCTGGATCAGCTCAACCTGCGGTTTGCACCGCCGCAGGGCAAGGAGAAGACGTACGGCGGCATCGAGGAAATGGCGGCGCTGCAAAAGGAGTTCAAGATCTTCAAGACCGGACGCCCGCTCTCGGTGAGCGTGGCCGTGCTCAATCTCGCCGCGTACAACAACGACGCGAAGAACCACTGGCACGAACTGCTGGAGCATCTTTCCGATCACGGCTCCAACCAGGGAAAGCTGAACGGCGACCAGGCGATCGTCGCCGCGCTCGTGAAAAACCTGAAGGCGCCCCAACCGATGCCGGTTTTTTTCACCTCGCACGACATGCGCGACGGCGGCGACAGCGAGAAGGTGCTGATCACGCCGAAGGGCCGGCCCGTGTTCTACATCGAGCGCGACTACCTCGTGATCTCGCTGCCCATGAAGCCCTGGAACGACAAGGCGAAGCCCGCGAAGGCCAGGCCGAAGAAGAAGTGACCCGCCCGGCACGGCCGGTCAGTGCAGCACGATTTCCGGCAGCGCCTTCACCCTGAAAGCGAGCGGTCCCGCCTCGGTGGCGCGCACCAGTTCCCTCGCGCGCGCCAGCAATTCATGGGCGGACTCGTCCCCCCTTGCATTGCGCACCGCGCTGGCGATCACGAGCGCACGCACGTGCTGGTGGCGGTTCTTGCGCTGGTGCGACAAGTCCATCACTTCGCCGCACAGGGCTTCCGCCGCCTCCAGGTCGTCGGTGGCGTAGCAGCACTCGGCCAGGCAGGCGAGGAGCTCGGTCTCGAATTCCCGGGCCACGTTGTCGCGTCGAACCAGGTCCAGCGCGCGCCGGAAGCCCGAGATCGCGACCTCGTAGCGATCCTGCGCGTGATCGACGAGCGCGCGGCAGGCATGCGCGAACACATGCAGGTACGCGTTGCCCTGGCGTTGGGCGATCTGCTGCACGGCCCGCGCGTGCCGCTCCGCGGCGTCGCCGTCGCCCGCGAGGCAGGCCGCCTCGGCCTGGCCGAAGTGCGCGATCTGCATCAGGATGGGATCGACCGACTGTTCGTCCATGCACGTGACTTCGCGCAGGCACTGCGCCGCGGCATCGAGTTGGCCCATGCGGATCAACAGGCGGCCGCGCAGCACCAGCGTCCATTGCCGCAGGCTGAACCCGATGAAGGCTTCCTCGAAACTGTCGGCGGCCTGCGCGCCGCCGAGCGCGGCGTCGCTCGCGGCCAGCGCCTTGCCGAACATGCCCGCCCACCCGTAGCCCTGGCACAGGGCCGTGTCCAGCAGCACCCGGCTGCCGGGGGTGGCGTCCGGGCCGAGCAGGGCGCGCGCCTGCTGCACGAGTTCGACGTAGCGGTCCACCGATCCGCCGTTGGCCTGCAGCATCCGCCCCTCGAGGAACAGCAGGAGCCCCAGGATGCGCGCGTCGTGCTGGCCGGCGATCTCGCGCGCCTCTTCGATGAAGCGCATCACCTCGGGCATGGGCAGGCCGTCGCGCCAGCTGAGCCAGGCGATCTTGCCGCACGCGAGCACCTTGAGGCTGTCCACTTCGGCCGACGCCTCCACCGTTCGCAACAGTTCGCGCACCTTGCGCCAGCTGCCGGTCGCGCGCGCCGAATCGGTGGAAGCAATCCAGTTGGCGGCGCGGGCGGTGTAGCGCGCCGCATCGAGATGGCGCTTCGCCGCCTCGAAGTGGTAGGCGATCAGGCCCGCGAATTCGTCCAGCCGCGGGGCGTAGTAGAGCTCCATCGCTTCGGCCACCGCGGAATGCAGCTGGCCGCGCCGCACCTTCAGCTGGCCGTTGTAGGCAACTTCCTGGATGAGCGGATGGCGAAAGGCGAAGCGCCTGCCGCCTTCTGCCGGCTGCGGAAGGATCAGCCCGGCCTCGAGCAATCCATTGAGGCCCTTTTCGATCTGGCTGGCCAGGGGACTGGCCACATGCTCCAGGACGGAGAGCGGAATTTCCTTGCCGATGATGGCGCACATCAGGAGCAAGGTTTTTTCCGGTTCACCCAGCCGGTCCAGCCGCGCGCCGACGACGGCCTGAACTGTCGCGGGCAGTGCGCGTTCCACCGCGGCGAGCCCCTCGAGCGGCAGGCCGGTTTCCGTAGACAGCAGGTTGCTCTCCGCGATGGCGCGCACGAGCTCTTCGGCGAAAAACGGGTTGCCGCCCGCGCGCCGGCACACGAGGCGCCAGAGGTCGGGCAAGGTGCTGACCGGCGTCATCAGTTCGGCGACGAGCGCCTGCATCTCGTCGCCGGAGAGCTCGTGCAGCTCCATCTGCTCGAAGTGCGCCACGCCCAGCCACGGGCACCGGTAGGACGGGCGGTAATTCAGCAGCAGCACCGTGCGCGTGCCGCCGACGGCTTCGATCAGTGCGGAAACGAATTCCTCGCTCGCGTCGTCGAGCCAGTGAAGGTCTTCGATGAGGATCACGCGGGTGACGGCTGCGTCGTGCCTCACCAGCGCCTTGAGCAAGGCGAGCAGGCGCGCCTGCCTCGCATGGGCGCCGATGCCCGCGTCCGCGCCGGACGCCCCCACGCCGAAGAACTCGAACAGCAGTTCGAGGTCCGCGCGTGCCGGGTCGAGCGGCTGGAACCGGGCCTGGATGCGATCGCGCGCCGCCTGCGCATCGTCGGCAGCGGCGATGCCGAAGAAGTGCGTGCGAAAGAGTTCGAGGATGGGCTGCAGGGGCAGCGCGTGGCCATAGAGCTGCGCGCGGACCTCGAACACCGGCACGCCGCGACCGCGGCACAGCTGCGCGAATTCATGGCAAAGCCGGCTCTTGCCCGCGCCCGAGTCGCCCGCGATGCCGATGGCATTGGCCCCTCCCGTGTCGAGGGCGTCGATGGCGCGGACCAGTCGCGCGAGTTCCCGCGCGCGGCCGCGGAACGTACCGCTGCGAGCGCCCTGCTCCATCGCGCCCGACAACTCCATGCGCAGCAGCTCGTGGAGTTCCACCGGATCGCGGATGCCCTTGAGCGGGTGGACGCCGATGCAGCGTGTCTTGCAGGCATTGCCCGCGAGCAGGCGGCAAGTCTGCGTCATGCAGACCCCGCCGGGATCCGCCAGTGCCACCACGCGGCTTGCGATGTGAATCGTGAGGCCGTGCGCGCCGCCGCCCTGTCCGTCCCTCGCATCCTGGGGATCCGACGCGATCTCGCCCGAGTGCAGGCCCACGCGGATCTGCGGTCCGTGCGCGTCGCGCGCGAACACCTTCTGCATATGGAGCGCCGCCTGGCACGCGAGCAGCGCGTGGCCCTCCAGCGTGTGCGGCACGCCGAACAGCGCCATCACGCCGTCGCCCAAGGTGCGCACGACCGTGCCGCCGAAGCGCTCCACCGAGTGGCGCATGCGAAGGACCGCGGGCCGCAACCGGCCCATGGCCTCTTCGGGTCCCATCCCGGCGATCAGTTCGGTGGAGCCGACGATGTCGGCGAAGAGCACGGTGGCCTGCTTGAGTTCACCCCATTTGGGCACCGATTCGGACGCCGTGGCGGCCGCCGTCTCCATCGAGGAGCCGCAGGCGCCGCAAAAGCGCGCGCCTGGGGAAACGTCGTGCCCGCAGGACGGGCAGGCGCGCTGCAACTGCCCGCCGCAGCTTTCGCAGAATCGGTTGCCGGTCGGGTTGACCGTCATGCAGGACGAACAACGCATGCGCCTCTCTCTTGCACGCCGGGGTCCCGGGTGCCGCAGGCTGAGAGGATAGCAAACCGTCGCGGCCCGGGATCATCTCAGGGGATGACGCGCACCTTGCGCCAGGCCGCGATGACGGCCTTGTGCGGCTTCGAGCCGGGTCCCGCGAGATCGCTTGCAACTTCCACCGTCGCCTCGGCCCCGTCCGCGAAGGTGGCCGTGGACGTGAGGCGGCCCATCGCGCGGTACCAGATCGGTCCCGCGCCTTCCCAGGAGTTGCCGCCGATGGCAGTGGCCGCGAGGTAGAACGCGCGGTTGGGGATGCCCGAGTTGGTGTGCACTTCCCCACCCGGCACGAAGGCCCTCATGTCGGCCGCCTGGTCGTCGTCCGGATACGTCAGCCGCGTGTCGCCCGGGGACTTCAGCGAACGCACCGCGCGCCCGAGATGCGGCGCCAGGATGCCCTCGCCGACCAGCCAGTTCGCCGCGTGCACGTCTTCTTTCGCGTGCCATTGCTTCACCATGCTCGCGAACACGTCGGACAGGGATTCATTCAGGGCTCCGGCCTGGCCCACGAGGTCCACCTGGCGGCCGCGGTGCGACTCGCCGAGTCCGCCGGCGACGGTGTGCTGGGTGACCGCATGCGCGAGTTCGTGCGCGACGATGTCCAGCGAGCGCGTGAATCCCAGCACGTGAATCCCGTCGCCATCGCCGAAGAGCATTTCCTTGCCCGACCAGAAGGCGTTGGGAAATCGATCGCCGTAATGCACGGACGAGTCCACGCGCATGCCCCGGCCGTCGAGAGAATTGCGATTGAAGACCTTGGCGTAGAAATCGAGCGTGATGCCGACGTTGCGCCACGCGTCGTTGACCGCCGCGTCGTCCGTTTCACCGCCGGCGTCGCTGCGGACCAGTTTGCCGGGGAGCTGCTTTTTTCCGCCCGCGTCGTAGATCGCCCGGCCGGCTCGGCCCGCCGCCTTGTGCTGCACGGCACCGTCGGCTTCGCGGCGCCGTTGCGCCCGGATGTCCGCCGACGCCTGCGCGTGCGCCAGCATCCGGCCCGCGTGCTCGCCCTCGGCTCTCGACGCGACATGCCGCAACAGCCGCGGCGGCAAAGCGCAGCACACACAATGCCAGCGGGGAGCGAAGGGCGGGGAGTTCATCGCCGCCACCGCCTACCAGCGCGCGGGAAGCTTCTTCAGCAGGGTGATGCGCTTGACACCGAGCTCGATGTAGCCGCCCTTCTCGAGGTCCTTCAGGAGGCGGCTGACCATCTCGCGCGACGCGCCGACGCGGCTCGCGATGCTCTGGTGGGTGATCTGGGTCAGGAGGATGGGTGCGCCCGGGCGCGCGGGTCCCCCGTGCCCCTCGAGCGTGGCGATCACGCGGCCATAAACATCCAGCAACGCCATGTTGCGGGCGGTCTCGGTCGCCGCACGCGCTCGCCGGATGACCTGGGCGACCAGGTCGAGGGCGAATTCGGGTTCTTCGGCGAGGTGCTCGCGAACCGCCGCGCGGCTCACCACCGAACAGACGGAAGGCTCCTGTGTCATCACCGAGGCCGAACGCGGGCCGCCATCGAGGGACAGTTCGCCGAAGTAATCCCCGGCGCGGATGTCCCCGTACGTGATTTCGCGGCCGTTCTGGTCCGTGGAAAACACTTTCACCGCGCCCTCGAGGAGCACGAAGATGGAGTCCCCCATCTCGCCCTCGTTGATGATCACGCTGTTCTTCTTGTAGTTGCGAAAGACGCCGCGGACCGCGAGGGCCCGAAGGCCGGGATTCAGTGCGTCGATGAGTCTTTCCTGGGCAGCAGTGCGGCCGTTCGCATTCATTGTTGTTCCCCCAAACGGGCGAACTCTAGCAGACGGTCGAGCTGCAACCCACTGTGGCGGAACGCGCCATCAGTGCATGGGCTCGTGTCGAAACGGGGGCGCGATGGGCGGCAGGACGGCGACCCGGTTGATGAGTTCGCGCACCCCGCTGGACCTTGTCTTGGCGCACATGCTGCGTACATGGCTGCGCACTGTCGACACGGCCACCTTCAACTGCTGCGCGACCTGCGGCGCCGAGGATCCCTGGCACAGGATGCCCAGCACCTGCTCTTCGGTCGATGTGAGGCCATGGTTGCGCGCGAAAAAGCAGAGCATGAGCGAATCGCACACGGACGCCCGCGCAAGCAGGATCGCGGCGCGGGGTGAGCGGCTCGACCCGCCTTTCAGGGGAAGTAGCGCAAGCGTCAGGCCCGGGCCGGAGGGTGCGACGAGTTCGACCAGGCTGCGCTTGCCCTCCGCGACCTTCGCAAGCGCTTCCTGCAGGACATGGGCGCCTTCCGGTGTGCAGGCCATCAGCCGTCCTTCGCTGATGAAGAGGATGCGCCGCCGGCTCAATTCATGGCGGGCAGGCTGGCTGGCGTGCAGCATGCGCCCTTGGGTGGTGGCGACGATCACGCCGTGGGCGAGTTCATCGACAAGGTACGCGAGGCCCGCACTCAGGCCAGGATCGGCGTCCCCCGCAAAGGCAGTGACCGGGTCGCCGGCCTCCACAAGCATGTCCATCGCTTCTCCCATCCTTGTTGTTTGTGGGGAAAGCATAGGAACCGGCCCGCACGCCGTGGCGTGAATAAGGCGCCCGCTGCGTGTGAGAAATTCACCTCGGGTCGCTGCGTTCGAACAGCAGGAAGGTCGCGTCCATGACTTCGGGACGGAACGCCAGGTCGACGTGCGCGGCCCCGCGCACGAGCCGGTTGTCCGCGCCGGGCAAGGTGGCGGTGAGGACGGGAAAGACGATGTTGTCGCAGTTGGAGTACCAGCAGGTGAATTCGGGAGCCTGGCGGGCGCTCTCGACCCGCTCGAGTTCGGCCAGCCACATGCCGCCCTCTTGCATCTGGCGACCATTGCCGCCGCGCGAAAACCGTGCGAGCCAGGTCCCCCGATGCGGCGAACCGATGGTGACCACGTGATGCACCGCGGCGCCCCCTTGCGCCCGCAGCCACGCGCGCGCGGCAAGGCCGCCCATGCTATGGCACACAACCACCGGTGCGAGCCCCGTCGCCTGCGTCACCGCACGAACCGCGCGGCCGATCAGGGGCGCGTACTCGTCGATGCTGCCGAACACCGGCTCGAGGTTCACGGCCGCATAGCAACGGCCCTCCGCGCGTGCACGGGTCAGCCATGGCGCCCAGAAGCCGCGGTTGCAGAAGAATCCGTGAATGAAAACGACCCCGCGCTTGCGGCCCGCATCCCGCGAGGCGCCGAGTTCGTCGGGCACCGCCTTCCAGCGAAAGGGCTGGCGCCAGCAAAACACGCGGGGCGCCGTGGCGGTTTCGGCGAGCCAGGCCCGCAGCAATTCCTTCCATCCGGGCCGCAACGCCGCCGGTGCCCGTCCGGCAAGGCGCAGCGCGATGAATTCCGCTGCGAGGAAGAGCGAGTAGCCCATGCCGATCAGCACAAACCCGCACACGGCGAGCAAGGGAGACGTCGCCCAGAACCAGTCGAGCCAGGCTGCGGCGCACGCAAGAAGCGACAGCGTGATGGCCTGCTGCAGCCGGGCCAGTATCGAGCGCGTTTGCATGGACCGAGTATCACATCGTGCGGGTCGGCCGGGGCCACTCCCCACCCATGGGGTTGACGCGATGCCGCGACGTGCCCCGCATGGATAGACTCGGCCTGCATGGAAGCCGCACGACAAATTCGCGACGCGGTCGCCCGCGTTTCGCTGCTGCGACAGGCCTTCGACCAACGGCCCGGGTTGCGCGACGCCGTTCGGGAGGTGAAGCGCTTCCAGTCCCGGCGGTTTGCCGGTACTTATGCAGACCTGCTGCGCGGAGGTCCGCACGCAGATGCATCGCGCTTCTTCCTTGACGAGCTCTACAGCGACAAGGACTACACGGAAAGGGATGCGCAGTTCTCGCGCATTGCCGGTGCGATCGAAAGATTCTTTCCCCACCAGGTGGTGGACACGTCTGTCGCCCTGGCCGACCTGCACGCGCTGACCGAAGACCTGGACCAGGCCATGGCGCTCGCGTGGCTGCACACGTGCGCCGGGGCGGCGAGCGAGGCCTCGCGCTACGTTTGCGCGTGGCGCGCCGTCGGCCGGCGGCAGGATCGGCTGCAACAGCTGGAGGTCGTCATGCGGATCGGTCGGGAAATGGCGCATCTCACGCGCACTCCCGGGCTGCGCCTGATGCTGAAGATGATGCGCGGCCCCGCCATGGCTGCCGGCATGGCGTCGCTGCAGCGATTCCTCGAAAGCGGATTCGACCACTTCGCCTCGATGGCGCGGCACCCCGGGCAGGTCGAGTCTTTCCTCGAAATCATTCGCACGCGCGAAACAGCCCTGCTCACCGATCTTTTCGACGCTCCGCTTGTCGCCTGCGAGACGGAACTTGCGCGCACACTAGGACAAGCCCCCTAACGGCAGCGGTCGTGCGCTTTCACAATCGGCTCCGCTGAAGGAGATTCGCGATGGAAAAGTATTGGCTCAAGAGCTATCCCGAGGGCGTTCCGCATGATGTCCACCCGGAGCAGTACCGCTCGCTGACCCAGTTGCTGGAGGAGTCGTTCAGGAAGAATGCTTCGCGTCCCTTCTCCGTCTGCATGGAGCGGTGGATGTCGTATGGCCAGCTCGACGACCTGTCCGCGGCCCTGGGCGCCTGGCTCCAATCGCAGGGCCTCGAACCGGGCGCGAGGGTGGCGATCATGCTGCCGAACATCCCGCAGTTCGCCGTCACGATGGCCGCCGTGCTGCGCGCAGGGTACACCTGCGTCAACGTCAATCCCCTCTACACGGCGCGGGAGCTCGAGCACCAGCTCAAGGACTCCGGCGCCACCACGATCGTCATCCTCGAGAACTTTGCCAAGACCCTGGAAGAGGTGATCGAACGCACGCCGGTCAAGCACGTCGTGATGGCGTCGATGGGGGACCTGCTCGGATTCTGGTTCGGCAACTGGATCACCTTCGCGGTGCGCCACCTGGCGAAGATGGTGCCCGCCTACAAGCTGCCGCTCGCAGGCGGCCTCCAGGTGACGCCATTCAACCGCGCCATCGCGGCAGGCATGTCGATGAAGCTGGCCCCGGCGCAGCAGGATCTGGAATCGATCGCGTTCCTGCAATACACAGGCGGCACCACAGGGTTGTCGAAGGGAGCCATCCTCACGCACCGCAACATCGTGGCGGCGATCCTGCAGGCCGAGGCCTGGTTCACCCCCGCCCTCCAGCGCGTCGGGGACGTGAGCAAGACCAACAGCATTGCGGCGCTGCCGCTGTATCACATCTTCGCGCTGACCTTGTCGCTGCTCGCGATCCGATGGGGGTCTCACCTGACGCTCATCCCGAATCCACGCGATTTCGGCAAATTCATCGACGTGCTGAAACGGCGTCCGTTCCACCTGTTCCCCGCCGTGAACACCCTGTTCAACGCGCTGATGCAGCATCCCCAATTCAAGGGCATCGACTTCTCGCAACTGTGCGTCTCTCAAGCCGGGGGCATGGCCGCCTCGGAAGGCACGGCCCGCCAATGGCAGAAGGCAACCGGATGTCCGATGGTCGAGGGGTGGGGCATGAGCGAGACTTGTGCGATCGGCACGAACAACCCGGTCCTCAGCAAGGAGTTTTCCGGCACGATCGGTCTCCCGCTCCCCGGCATCGAGATCGCGATCAAGGACGACGACGGCCGTTCGCTGCCGATGGGCCAGGCGGGCGAGATCTGCATCAAGGGGCCCAACGTGATGCGGGGCTATTACAACCAGCCCGAAGAAAACGCCAAGGCATTCACGAGTGACGGCTTCATGCGGACCGGCGACATCGGGGTGATGGATGAGCGCGGGTACAGCAAGATTGTCGATCGCAAGAAGGACATGATCCTGGTGAGCGGCTTCAATGTCTTCCCGAACGAACTCGAAAACGTGATCTCGCTGTGTCCCGGCGTGATCGAGTGCGCTGCCATCGGCATCCCCGACGAAAAGCAGGGCGAGGCCATCAAGGTCTTCGTTGTGAAGAACGACCCGACACTCTCCGAAGACGATGTCGCCAAGTACTGCCGCCAGAACCTGACCGGCTACAAGGTGCCCAAATACATCGAGTTCCGCGATGACCTGCCGAAGACGAACGTCGGAAAGATCCTGCGGCGCGAGTTGCGCAGCGCACGCTAGCGCTCCGCAGGTTAGCCTTGCGGCATGGCGTCACCACATGAATTTCCCGCCGGGGTCATCGTCTTCGAGCGAGGCTGGCTGTCCAGCAATAACATCCTGCTGTCGGGAACGCGCGGCACGGCGCTGGTCGACACTGGCTACAGCACACACGCGGGGCAGACAGTCGCGCTCGCGGCCCGCGCGTTGGGTGCACGTCCGCTCGATGCGATCCTGAACACGCACCTGCACAGTGACCATTGCGGGGGCAATGCCGCATTGAAACGCGCCTATCCCGGTGCGCGCACTCTGATTCCGCCAGGTTTGGCGAATGCCGTGCGCCAATGGGATCCTGTCGCACTCACTTATGAGCCCACCGGCCAATCCTGTGAGCGCTTCGCCTTCGATGGCCTCATCGAGCCGGGAACCTGGCTGGCGCTGGGTGATTTGCGTTGGGAGGTCCATGCCGCGCCGGGCCACGATCCCCACTCGGTGATCCTTTTCGAGCCGGCGTCGCGTACCTTGATTTCCGCGGACGCCCTTTGGGAAAACGGGTTCGGCGTCGTGTTCCCGGAGCTCGAAGGGGAATCAGCATTTGGGGCGGTGGGTCAGACACTCGACTTGATCGAATCCCTGGCTCCGCGATGGATCATTCCCGGCCACGGTCCTGTCTTCGATGCGGGCCGGCTTCCAGAGTCTCTTGCACAAGCCCGCTCAAGGCTCGAGAGTTTCGTCCGCGACCCCGTGCGCCACGCCCGGCACGCGGCCAAGGTATTGCTGAAGTTCAAATTGCTTGAGCTGCAGGCTGTCAATCTCGACGCACTACTGGATTGGGCGTCCCGCACGGGCTACTTCAGCCTCGTGATTGGAAGATACTTCGGAGATCAGGAAGCCCCCGCATGGATACGAGCGTTGACCGAGGACCTTGTCCGGTCCGGAGTGGCCCGTATGGAGGGGGCGGTTATCGTGAACGTTTGATAGATCAGGAGTCGACATGCCATTACTTCCAGCAGCCGGTGGGGCCCTACGAGGGTTGTGGGTTGGCATTTTGGTCGGGTCGGCGATGGGCACTTCGGCGCCCGCACACGCTGCCGGATCCGCAATTGCCTGGCAATACGTGTCATCCGACGCGGAGGTGGACAAGGCTTTCGATTTGGGACGGCGTAGCGGCAAACCAATCTTCCTCTACTGGGGCGCGGTGTGGTGTCCGCCATGCAACCAAGTCAAGGCGACGCTCTTTTCGCGCGCGGATTTCGTGGAGCGATCACGTGCGTTCGTTCCCGTTTACGTCGATGGTGACAAGCCGGGCGCGCAAAAGGTAGCTGCGCGTTTCAAGGTGCAAGGCTATCCGACCATGATCTTGTTCAAGGCCGATGGCACGGAGGTTACGCGTCTTCCGGGAGAAGTCGATCCACAGCGATATCTTCTTACCTTGACCGCGGGACTCGACGCCCAAGTCCCGGCTAAGGAATTGCTGCAACGCGTCTCGGCGAAGCAGGCACTTACACCTGAGCAATGGCGACTTCTTGCCTTCTATTCCTGGGAAACCGACGAACAGCAGACAATCCCGGCGCCGGACTTGCCGAAACGCCTCGATGAGTTGGCAACGGCCGTACCAGCTGACGTCCCGCAGGTACGCGAGAGATTAAGGTTCAAGGCATTGTCCGCAGCCGCAGAGGGGGCCGGTTCGACTGGCGCCACAGCGCCGGAAAGGGAAGCCGGTAGAAAATTTGTCGATCAAATTCTCTCTGACTCCGAGGCCTGCGCGCGCATGGCCGATATGTTGATTGCCCAGGGTGAGACCATCGTCAAATACCTGGCACCTGCAGGGGCCGCGCGGCAGTTGCTGGCATCGAAATGGGACTCAGCTTTGGCTGGCCTGTCTGCAAAGATGGCGCTAAGCAAAGCAGATCAAGTCGACGCGTTGGACGCGCGGGTCGGACTGTGGAAGATGATCGACGGGACGGACACACTTGCTGCGGCGCGGCAGCCTCAGGTGCTCACGGAAATTGCGGCGCTGGTAGCGGCGACCAAAGATCGATATGAGCGGCAGGCGGTGGTGCCTGCAGCGGCTCACGTGTTGGCGAGCGCTGGTCTATTTGAACAGTCCGACGGTCTGTTGAAGGCGGAATTGCCCCGCGCAGTAGCTCCGTACTATCACATGCTTGGACTTGCGGGGAATGCCAAGAAGCGCAATGACGCGAAGTCCGCGCTTGATTGGTACGAACAGGCTTGGCGCAAGTCCGAAGGACCAGCGACGCGAATCCAGTGGGGGACAGGGTATGTAGGCCAGCTCCTGGAACTAGCGCCGCAAGACGCCTCACGCATCAAAACGGCCGCCAGCGCCGTTATTGCGCAACTTGAACCTAAAGCTGAAACGTTCTACGAGAGAAATCAGCGATCGCTGCAACGCATGGCGCTCAAACTGGATAAGTGGCATGGGTCGGACGCAAATCGGGTGGCCGCAGTCGACCAGCTTAGACGTCAACTCGCGGCCACATGCGCCCGCCTGCCGGCGAAAGACGCCGGCCGGGCAAACTGTGAGGCAGTTTTTTCCAAAACAGCTTCCTAGCAGCGCTTCTTCGATATCAGCGGAATCAACTAAGACCTCCCCAGAGTTGGAGGAGCCCACTTATTCTTAGGCGTCGCACAAAGCAAAACGCCCAGCATTTCTGCTGGGCGTTTGCCGCTGTAAGAGCCTGACGATGTCCTACTTTCACACGGGAACCCGCACTATCATCGGCGCAGAGGCGTTTCACTGTCCTGTTCGGGATGGGAAGGAGTGGGACCACCTCGCTATGGTCATCAGGCATAACTTGTCGTCATCTTGACTAGGTCAAGACAACCAATTCATAGAGCAAATCAGCTTCAATTTAGATTGCGTCAACTTGGCATAACACCCTGATCTGACGATCAAAGTTATAGGGTCAAGCCGCACGAGCAATTAGTATCAGTTAGCTTAACGCATTACTGCGCTTCCACACCTGACCTATCAACGTCCTGGTCTTGAACGACTCTTTAGGGGGCTCAAGGCCCCGGCAGATCTCATCTTAGAACGAGTTTCCCGCTTAGATGCTTTCAGCGGTTATCTCTTCCGCACTTAGCTACTCGGCAATGCCACTGGCGTGACAACCGATACACCAGAGGTGCGTCCACTCCGGTCCTCTCGTACTAGGAGCAGGCTTCTTCAAATCTGCAGCGCCCACGGAAGATAGGGACCAAACTGTCTCACGACGTTTTAAACCCAGCTCACGTACCTCTTTAAATGGCGAACAGCCATACCCTTGGGACCGGCTACAGCCCCAGGATGAGATGAGCCGACATCGAGGTGCCAAACACCGCCGTCGATATGAACTCTTGGGCGGTATCAGCCTGTTATCCCCAGAGTACCTTTTATCCGTTGAGCGATGGCCCTTCCATACAGAACCACCGGATCACTATGTCCTGCTTTCGCATCTGCTCGACTTGTCAGTCTCGCAGTTAAGCACGCTTATGCCATTGCACTATTAGCACGATGTCCGACCGTA